>JAFHKH010000086.1 GCA_016937595.1 Pseudomonas cedrina subsp. fulgida
CAGGCGCGTTGGGACGAGGCGTCGTACACCAGCTTGAACAGCCGTGTCGGCACCCAGACCTTGTTGTCGCCAATGGTGCCATGGCCCGCATCGAACAGCGGCCCGGTAAAGACATACACGTCGCCGCCGGCGCGCGTGGCGAACTTGCGTACGTCGGCCTCGACCTTGCTCCAGATCTTGCGGTTGTTGGTGGGTTCTTGCGGCACCATGTTCGACAGCGCGAAGGACTGAGCCATGGCCAGGGCACTCGGCGCGTCGGCGGCCGGGGATTGGTGCCCACGGTCCATCGCCGGGTGTTGGTCGCGGTAGTCACTCAGTTGCGCGCGCCCGGCCATGGGGATGCGCGGGTCGGCGTAGAAATGGTTGGTGCGTTCCTCGCCCTTGGCATCGCGCAACTGGCGCGCGTTGAGGCGCTCGACCACCAGCAGCGGGGTTTTGCTGGTCTGCGAATACAACACCGCAAAGTTGTCGGAGCACAGCGCCAGGGGTTTCATCGACGCGGGAACGGTGGCCGTCTTGATCGGCGTGGCAGCGGGGAATAACTCGGCACAGCTGTCGAACGAGAGCTGGCGTTGCTCAGCGGAATACAGGTCGATCGGGCCACGCGCCTGTGCTGCGGTGGAAAACAAAACCAGGGCCGACAGGCCAACTGCAAAAGTGCGTAGGAGCATGCTGTGATCTTTTTACCGAAGAGTGAACAGACGACCACGGACGGCCGTAGGGAGCCTATGGACCCACATAAACAGGATTAGTGCGAGAAGTCATACAGATCAGGTTGAACCTCTCTTACATACCGGGGCTCACAAACCTACATTCTCGGGAGAATCCTATGACCCAGACCGCATTAGTCGTGGGCGCCAGCGGCATCGTCGGCAGCGCCATTACGCAATTACTGCTTGAGCAAAACTGGCAGGTCGCCGCCTTGTCCCGTCGGCCCTCGCAGGTGCCGGGAGTGATCCCGGTCGCCGCCGACCTGCAAGACCCGAACTCGCTGCAACAGGCCCTGGCTGAGCTGAAACCCAGCCATGTGTTCATCACCACCTGGTCGCGCCAAGCCACCGAGGCCGAGAACATCAGGGTCAACGCCGCCATGGTGCGCAACGTACTGGACGCCGTGCGGCCCGCCGGCTCGGTGCGGCATGTGGCGCTGGTCACCGGCCTGAAGCACTACCTCGGCCCGTTCGAACACTATGGCAAGGGCAGCCTGCCCCAAACTCCGTTCCGCGAGGAGCAAGGCCGTCTCGACGTGGAAAATTTCTACTACGCCCAGGAAGACGAAGTGTTCGCCGCCGCTGAAAAGGACGGCTTCACCTGGAGCGTGCATCGCCCGCATACCGTCACCGGCGTGGCCGTGGGCAACGCGATGAACATGGCGACCACCCTCGCCGTCTACGCCAGTGTCTGCAAACACACGGGGCGCCCCTTCGTGTTTCCCGGCTCACGCGTGCAATGGGACAGCCTCACCGACATGACCGATGCGCAGCAACTGGCCAAACAACAGCTGTGGGCGGCCACCACACCGGCGGCGGCGAACCAGGCGTTCAACATCACCAACGGCGATGTGTTTCGCTGGAAGTGGATGTGGGGCCGTATCGCAGACTACTTCGACCTGACGCCGGCCGACTTCCCCGCAACGCCCGCCCCGCTGGAACAGCAGATGGCCGACGACCAGGCCAGCTGGAGCCGGATCGCCGCGGCGCACGGGCTGAAGGAAACCGATATCGGCCGGTTGATCTCGCCCTGGCATACCGATGCCGACCTCGGGCGGCCCATCGAAGTCGTCACCGATATGTCTAAAAGCCGCATGATGGGGTTCACCGCCTACCAAGCCAGCGATCAGGCGTTTTTTGACGTGTTCGACACATTGCGTGAGGCGCGGTTGATTCCGGGCGACGTCAACCCTGCCTGATTGAGTGCCGCAGCCCATGGGCAGATCGTCGTCCCGGTCTGAAGCCATGGGCATGCGAAAGGCTTTGTTTATCTCCCCCGACCGCATCAATACAGGGCCCGCTAATGGGGGATGCGCTGATTCGCAACGCATAACAAACTGAAGGCGCCACTCGGGCGCCTTCAGCTATTCAACTCACTGCTCGCTGATGGATTTCACATCAGCCTTGGCAGCACCACCAATCGCAATGCGCTTGGGCTTGGCTTCCTCCGGCACGATCCGGATCAGATCGATGCTCAGCAAACCATTGGCAAGCTGTGCGCCCTGCACTTCGATATGGTCCACCAAGCGGAACGACAGCCGGAACGCGCGCTGGG
This sequence comes from Pseudomonas cedrina subsp. fulgida, assembly GCA_016937595.1. Lineage (GTDB taxonomy): Bacteria > Pseudomonadota > Gammaproteobacteria > Pseudomonadales > Pseudomonadaceae > Aquipseudomonas > Aquipseudomonas fulgida. Next base: position 2,266 of record JAFHKH010000086.1, read on the forward strand.
CGATACCCTGATGCAGGTAGGTGATGTTTTCATCGTGTTCGCGCTTGCCGCCGGAGACGGTCAACACGCCTTTTTCCACCTGGATCTCCAAGTCATCCTCAACCAAGCCCGCGGCCGCAATGACAATTCGGTAATGGTCATCGCCGTGTTTTTCAACGTTGTGAGGTGGATAGGTGGTACCGGCCTCGCTGCGAAGCGCCGATTCGAAAAGGTCGTTGAACCGGTCAAAACCAACGGAATGACGGAACAGTGGGGCCAAGGAAAGAGTAGTAGCCATTGCAAAATCTCCTGAGTTTTCTCCAAGTGATTTGATACGCGACCCGTCTTCGGCATCGCGTAAAACCTATGTAGGTTCAGGCGAAAAAATTTCAAGCGCTGCCCCAAAAAAATTTTTCAGTGCCGTGGTCACCAGGAAAGCAGCCCCTCCAACGCCCGTCAGTTAAGCGCAGATTCCCCTGTGGGAGCGGGCTTGCTCGCGAATGCGGTGCATCAGTCACCTATACATTGACTGACCCACCGCATTCGCTGGTCTCCCAATCATACCTACTCCAGAGCTTGCACCAAGCCCTGATCCTCCCCCAGGAAACCACCACTCTGGTGATGCCACAGCCGGGCATAGGTGCCGTTCTTTTCGAGCAGTTCAGCATGAGTGCCTTGTTCGATGATGCGGCCGTTATCCATGACGATCAGCCTGTCCATCGCCGCAATGGTCGACAGCCGATGGGCAATGGCAATCACGGTCTTGCCCTGCATCATGTCATCCAGGCTTTCCTGGATCGCCACTTCAACTTCCGAATCCAGCGCGCTGGTGGCCTCATCCAGCAGCAGGATCGGCGCGTTCTTCAGCATGACCCGGGCAATCGCCACGCGTTGACGCTGGCCACCCGACAGCTTGATACCGCGCTCGCCGACCAGGGTGTCGTAGCCGCTGTGGCCTTGCTTGTCGCTCAACTGGCTGATGAACCCATCGGCCTGGGCGCTGGCCGCCGCGCTGCGGATTTGCTCGTCGGTTGCATCAGGACGGCCATAGGCGATGTTCTCGCGAATCGAGCGGTGCAGCAGGGACGTGTCCTGGGTGACCATGCCGATGGCGCTGCGCAGGCTGTCCTGTGTGACCTGGGCGATGTTTTGCCCATCGATCAGAATCGCGCCCTTGTCCACGTCATAGAACCGCAGCAGCAGGTTGATCAGCGTCGATTTCCCCGCGCCGGAACGCCCCACCAGGCCGATTTTTTCCCCCGCGCGAATGCTCAGGCTCAGGCCATCGAGCACCTGGCGCTCACCGTTGTAATTGAAGCTCACATCGTCGAAGGTCACCGCGCCGCCAGCGGTCACCAGCGCGGGTGCCTGTGGCGCATCCTGCACCTTCGGCCCACGGGACAAGGTTTCCATGCCGTCCTGCACGGTGCCGATATTCTCGAACAGCCCGGTCATCTGCCACATGATCCAATGCGACATGCCATTGATGCGCAACGCCATGGCCGTAATCGCCGCCACGGCACCGGCACCGACTGCGCCCTGGTGCCACAGCCACAGGGCATACCCGCCAGCGCCCATGATCAAGCCAACCACCAGGACCTGATTGACGATCTCGAACTGGCTGACCAGGCGCATCTGACGAAAGCCGGTTTGCTTGAAATCCTCCATCGCCGCGCGTGCAAAATGCGCCTCGCGCTTTGAGTGGGAAAACAGCTTCACCGTAGTGATGTTGGTATAGGCATCCGAGATACGCCCGGTCATGGACGAGCGCGCATTGGCCTGCTCCTGCCCGACCTTCCCCAGGCGCGGCACGAAGTAGCGCATGGCCAGACCGAACAACGCCAGCCACGCAATGAAAGGCAGCATCAGCTTCGGATCGAAGCCGGCGGCCAGCGTGATGATCGCGATGAAATACACGCCAATCCCCGGCGCGATCTCGATCAGCGTGAACAACACCTCACGCACCGACAACGCCGTCTGCATCACCTTGGTGGTGACCGGCCGGAAAACTCATCGGAAAAAAACGACAGACTCTGGCGCAGCATCAGCCGATGGAAATCCCAGCGCAGCCGCAACGGAAAATTGATCGCCAACACCTGGTGCTGCACCATCGTGCGCAACGCCACCAGCCCGATGCTGATCACCAATACAATGCCGATCCCCCACAACACACGGCTTTCCTGCCCGGCCGCTTCGCCCCCGGCCTGCCAGGTGGACAACAGGTCCACGACCTGCCCGAGAAAGGAAAACAGCCAGGCTTCATACACCGACACAGCGGCACTGAGCAGCGCGAGCAACAGGATATAACCCCGCGCGCCACGCGTGCAGGCCCATAAAAAACGCATCAGGCCGTCAGGCGGTGGGGGTGTTTCGTCAGGGGGGAAAGGGTCGAGCCGTTGTTCAAATTTGCCAAGCATGGAGCTCTCCAAAACGTTCCAGTGGGGGGATTCTGGCATTTAAATGTGGGTTGAGGGACGTTTGAGGGCTGAAGGCAAGCATTCCACGCTCTAGACTGGGACCAGAGCCCAGTGACTGACAGAATTCGGAGCACTCAGGATGCCGTTTCAATTTGCCGCCACGGATACCCCCCTGGTCACCCTTGTCGGGACTCAACCCAATGACTTCGAAACGCTGGTGGAGATTCGTATCGAAGCCATGCGTGAAAGCCTTGAGCGCCTGGGGCGCTTCGATCCCCTGCGTGCCCGGGAGCGTTTTCGCAGTGGTTTTTCTCCCCAGTTCACTCGCCACATTGAGGTTGCCGGCGAGCGTGTGGGGTTCGTTGTGGTCAAACCGATGATCGACGGCTTGTTGCTTGATCACCTGTATATCAAGCAGAGCGCGCAAGGTTCAGGCATCGGTTCGGCTGTGCTTCGTCAAGTGTTTATGGAGGCGGATGCTGCGGGGCTGGCAGTGCGAGTGGGGGCTCTTAGAGAAAGCGATTCAAATCGTTTTTATGTGCGTCATGGGTTTCAATTCGTCGAAAGCGACGAATTTGACAACTACTATATTCGGTCACCTGACCAAGGCTGTGCATAATCATGCCCTACCCAACCGAGGGGTCAGTTGCTATGAGTCTTATCGCCTACCTACTCCTGCCAGCCCTGGTCCTTGTTATTTTCTACGCTCGCAAACGCGCACGGCAGAAACTCGATGCTGAGTTCCTCGCCGTCCTGCGCGCATTCCCTATCGAGGAATACGAGTTGCTGGTTGATAAAGTGACGACCCCGAGTACCAATAAATCAGCAGAGGTGTATCGAATAGTGCGGGATAGCCAGGGGCATTACTTTATTTACATGAACACAGGGCGTTCTGCAGGTGTCTTGCAGCCTCTGTCGGAGGAGCGTGCATTGCGCGATGTTCGGGCCAATAGCTGAGCAGGCTCGGCTGAGAGGTTCGGTCCGTAGGCGTCGATCAGCGAAGGCCGAGGTCAGGAAGAATGGACACCCGAAGAAGGTTAAGTAAGTGCCATTCAAATCTGTCCCCTTTTCCCTCACAGGTATATGCCAGCGTGGTTCGGATGAATTGTCCAGCCTACCTGCATGACCATCATGTCGCCGCGCTGCGGCATGTCAACGCGCAAAAAACCGGCGGCATCGTAATACTGTTCGTACAGGCTGATTATTTCGGTTTTCATGCAGTTACCTCAGATAGGCGCCGCCCTCCGGTTACCGGATGCGGCGAGAGTTGATGTGATGGCTTATTGCAATTACGATTAGTCCCTTCTAAAAGGGAGTGATTCTATGTTTCCAAGATATTTCCGCTGGATTTCGGTGCTGGGCATCCTTGCTGCAGTTGTCGTCTTCGTATTTGCTTGCCTGCAAATTTTCACCGGCATGGCACCAGCAACAGACCTGATTCGGCCAGCCATAGCAGCTGTCGCATTTGGCTGGGCTTTCACTCAGTCAACTAAGGGCTGACTTGGGTTTCCTTCAGATTCGCAGTCACCCGCGTCACCCTTGCCTCTGGCTAACACTTCCCCTTGCGAGGTGTGTAGAGGGCTTTCACCTCCAAGTCACCAGTGAACAAAAAAGGGGACAAATTTGAATGGCACTTACTTAACAGCTAACCGGCTGATCTGATTACGGAAAAATGAAAAAAGGCCGCCCTTGGTCTACGGTGATAGTTGCGAACACACACCACTAGAACAAGGACAGCCCGCGTGAATCGTAGACGTCAAATCGTAAGGCATCAACAGCAGCGCATTCAGCAGCACGCCAAAAACAGCAATGCCCATGCGTTCTTTAAGCTGCTAGCCGATCCGGCGCTGCTACAGCGTGCCGAGTCGGTGATGCCCAAGCATCGTCAACGCTTGTTCCCGCCGACTGAAACACTGTCAATGTTTCTGGCTCAAGCCATGAGTGCCGACCGTTCTTGCCAGAAGGCCGTGAATGATTTTTCGATCAAACGTTGCTGCGATGGGCTAAGCCCCAGCAGCGTGTACATCGGCGCTTATTGCAAAGCACGAGCGCGGTTACCGGTAGAGATGGTTTCAACGTTGTTGCGCTCCCCGGGATCATCAATGAGTCACAACGCGCCGCCATCATGGCGCTAGATGGGCCGTCCGGTGCGCCTCGTAGATGGCACCACGGTGGCACTGCCAGATACTGCGGCCAACCAAGCTGCCTATCCGCAATCGCGTGGTCAGAAAGCAGGACTGGGCTTTCCCATCTGCCGTTTGGTAGGAATCATTTGCCTGGCCAGCGGTGCTGTTTTAGATGCCTCGTTGGGACGTTTTCGAGGCAAAGGTGGCGATGAACAGACGCTGCTCAGGACGATGCTCGACACTCTGAATGACCAAAAAAGGGGACAGATTTATTTTTCTAAATCCATCCTCGGCCTGCCCCGCCCTCGATTCTCAATGCGAATTCCTGCAACTTTCTCGACCTCATCGACAAAACGGGGGATCCCGGTAAGCTGTCCACGCTGTAACGCCTCACGAATGGTCTTAATTTCCTCACTCGAAATGGACTGTTTCACAAATGTTTTATAACTGTCGCGTCTCTCCAACGACGTGTCCCCCAATACAGAAAAACACGCATTGATATCAAGCCAATCGCTATCCCGTGAATGCCCTACACGGGCGTTATAACTCGACCATGGATAATCCGCCGGATCAACCACCATACAGGCGCGTACTGGATTCAGTTCGATGTAACGACAACACGCCAGCAAGTAATTATTCGTCTGTACAACACTTGATTTATATCGACTTTCCCATAATGTACCTGTGCGCCCTTCCAATCTGTTTCGATATCGAGTAGCCCGACCGGCAAGCGCTTTCATTAATTGCCCTAACGCTGCCACGGAATCACCTGGATCCACTAATAAATGGACATGGTTTGTCATCAAACAATAGGCATATATTTTTATTCCAAATGCTTCCTTAAGCTCTTTGAGATCGTTCACGTAATGCTGATAGTCTTCCTCTGCAGCGAACACCACCTGCTATGGCCCCGCTGCACAATATGATGTGGGTAGTTTGGTAAAACCACGCGTCCGATCCTCGGCATAGATAATCCCCTTCCTTAGAAAATTACAGCCTAGCAAATGGATAATGGATAAAAATAAATCTGTCCCCTTTTCTCGGCAGTCCCCTTTTCTCGGCAAATCAGGACGAACACTGCCGGATGTGCCGTAAGGTACTTCTTGTCCGTTCTTGTAACTGACTTGTGGTCGAGCCCCCTGACCAGTTAAGTTCCAACATCTATCTCGGACTGTTTGGGCGTTGGCCGGACAACAGCGGCATCATCCACCACTCCGCCTACACCTTTTGTACCTTGTGTCATTTACCATTAAGCGCTGCCAGCAGTTTTCTCTCTAGCGCCTGAGCATATTCGACATATTCGACAGCGCGAGGCTCCGCAGCAATAAGCTCTTTATCTCGCCGCAGAATATTCAACATTTTTCGCGTCAGCAGTAAATTCTTCGCCCAGACTGCCTCCGATAATTTTGAGGTTCCTTTTAGCAACTCGGCGTCATCCAGAAATCCTACCAGCACTTCCTTATCCAACTCGCGAACCATGACAGGCAATAATTCCGACGTATACATATCTTGCCTGACCGATCTGCAAAGGTCGCCGATCTCAAGCTCGTTTACCGGAGTGTCCAGAATCGACCTGTGCCATGACTCCAGCGCAGACTCACCAGAATCAGGCTCAACTTCCCACTTAAACCCATTATTCTCATCTATTTGACGAAATGTCTTTTTCATATACCCGCACCATTTAGAGAGTCAGAGATACGTTTAAAGTATCCAAAGCTGCCTGTCGGGCCGCTTGTAAAAAAAGTGGACTAAAAAAAAGGGGACAGATTTATTTCCTTACTAGCAAGCAATCTCCTTCCTTAAAAAATTACAGCCTAGCCATGGATAAAATAAATCTGTCCCTTTTTACGATGGTCCCTTCTACTGGGCAGGCCTGCAAAGCAAGTTCGCAAGCCACTTTTACAGCACGTCTTCGTTGTTCCTCACTGACTACCTTAAGTTTTTCTACAAGGCTTTCCTCAACCATTTCTAAACGCATAATTATTATTTAGCCTCTGGCAGTGGTTTTAATGGCGCGGACGCATCCTGTGCGCTCTTTAAACTACGACTGCCAGAATGTCAGACAGACACCATATTCATCGAGAAGATCGTCAGCAATTTCAAACTGAAATACCTTCTCTGGAAAGGTATCGGATAACGCGCGCTTCCAATATCTAGTGATCTGTTCAGCAAATAAATGACAAAGACGATAATCTTCTTCCGACAGGCCCACTTTAAATACGGGTCGACCCGGTGCATCCTCCCACTTTGAAAAGAACTGATTTATTGAAAAAATATTTCTGTATCGTTCAACGTCTCTACGCGATGTACTTTGTTCCAACACACTAGATTCGGTCTCAACCAGCCCGTTCAAATGAATTTTTTGCGGATCGTATTGCTGAGCGTTAGGCAGCCAGAAAATATGACCATTGACCTCAATAAAATCAGGAGAGAGCAAACCCAGAACAGAAATTGCCTGTTCTAATGAAACCAAGTGCCCTACATATGAAAAAAACTCCCCGGAGCCAATATCTGAAACAAACAGACTCAACGACTCTTTAGAAATATTACCCTGATAAACTTTCATCATTTCAACCCCAAGCTATCAAGAACCGACTGATGAACATTCCCCTCAAAAACTTTTGTATCGCTTCCCTTCTTGGGGAAATATGTTCCATTCGGAGCTTGGTTCCATTCGGCCACCTTAATCCGAGAGCTAGACACATCATATAGTGCACGCCCCTCAGGACCGTAGACAACAACATGCCCATTTCCAAGATTTGCATAAGAATCGGGAGTTTGCCCTTGCAACGGATACTGAATACCACCACGCGTTCCCGTGACCGTCACATTCGTTTCCCTGAGTCCCTTGGTATAATCTAAATCAATAGTATTACCGGCAGAGTCCGTAATGAACCTGGGTGTATTTGGAGCGTTAGTAGTTGCTTTTGGATCAACTCAACTTTTCCCTTTGAGGTGATTTCGCCACGGTACAAGCAAACCGTCCAGCAGGACTCGATCAATAACACCGTCCTCAATAGCGCCAACAAAAGTAGTGTCTAACTGAAATTCAATGGAAAGATTTTCATTTTCAGATAGTTTTTTTACGGCACCTACCAGCGCCTCTACGTCATCTAGATTTTTTGAGTCCATCTCAATAGGAAGTATGTTTGGCGGCAAAGCCGAATAAATTTCCAAAATCCCACCTACAACTTCCGAGCCACTCTCGTCTATCTCGTCAATAAATCTTGGCGGAGTAACGCTCCATATTCTTGACGCAGCAACCTCATTCACAAACTGCTGCACATTAGATCTAATAGACTTGTCCAAATCCTGAGCCACGTAAAAAATTAACTTTTGCTTCGCAAACTCTAGCGGTATGGAATGCATTACTCAGCTCCTTTTTTCGGAGGGTACGCCGGGAGAGCTGACCCTGGACCGCCCGGATTATATCTAAATCCTCCTGGCATATGCGCGTCCAAATGCCGTGTATCAGGCAGCGGCACAGTAAGTGGCGAACCCTGGACATGGTGCATAGGAATTCTCTCGCCCTTAAGCCCTGCATCTTCAGGAAAAACCTTAACCCATGCATCGTCAACTTTCGGAGTCTTCCCTTTAGCTATCGCGGCCCGATTTTCAGCACTTAAGATTTGACCATATCCCAGGTCATCCCAGTTATCACGCAGTGCTCTCCAGTCTGCGGCATTTGTACGAACAACACCTGTCCGAGTAGTACCAGAAGTAACAACAGGCACAGGAGGCACGACTTCGCCCGTCGCTTTTGCACCGACGGCAAAATAACAGCCATGCTAATTAACTTATTAAACTATCCACTCCACCTCAAAATCAGCTAGCTGAGCCTGAAGCCCTGCCTCATTCTCGAACCAGTAGTCAAACCCTTCAACATCACTTTTCTTCAAGTAAAGATAATACCCGCCAGTGTCGCCATCACGGTCGTCCGCAACAACAATTTCCCAGCCAGAATATTTGTAAAAAAGGGACAGATTTATTTCTTTACTAGCAAGCAATCTCCTTCCTTAGAAAATTACAGCTTAGCAATGGATAAAATAAATCTGTCCCCTTTTTCGCTAAATTTCAGGCACGTAAAACTTGTGGCGCCATGCTTGTATTATTCAGCTTTCAACACTATCAAGTAGACTCCCAACCTCACTTAAAAAGTTCAAAGCTCGTGTCTTATCAACACCAGTACGGGTTTCAAACTCAAAAACCTCTATACCATTACATATTTCATTCAACGCAGCGTGAATGAGCAAAAGCTCATCTCGTTCAATGCTAATACTAGCCTGATTAGATCCAAATTTAATGATTTTCATTTTTCTTACCTCAAGTCATCAAAATATGCGCGCCCATTTGTAGGACGAAATGCGGTTCCACCATCAACAGCGCTGGGGTTTTTTATAACAACCGTCCCACTTGCCTCGTCCCAAAAAGCACTTCTTCCCCCATTCAACTCTCGAAACGATGTTGGATTGCTAACGACGTCTTTAATATGTTTTGAAAATTCTTCACGAGTAGTTATTCCTAGATCTCTATATTCTCCTTTTTGAACCACATGCTTATCAAATGCATGCCCCCCAGCGATTTCTTCAGCCGTTGCCTGAGCACGAAGTTTACCTGCATTGGCAGCAGCAGCAGCAGCAGCAGCAGCAGCCCCATCAGTTGCTTGTGTACTGGCCGCGACTTCAACCGCCCCGCCCGCTCCGGCTTTTGTGCCGGCTCCCGCTAACGCTGTTCCCTCCGTAGATTCACTGAACATTCCAGTGATTCTCCCAAGGAAACCGCCAACAGCCCCCTCCTCCAACAATGCAGGGAAAAGCCCAGTCAGTATAAGCCGCGAAATCTTCGCCTTGAGCTTATCGATATCAGATACCGCATTCTGCGGTGGCAAGCCATCGTCATTAGACTGATCCGTAGGATCAAGGTGAAATCCTTGATCGTTATACTTCTCCGCCGTACCGCCAATCAGGCTGCCCGTTGCTGGATTACCCCCTGCTACACCCGCAGCAATCAATCCAATGATCTGCGCCGTTCCGATCTTCAGTTGACTCCCGGCAGGACTCAAGTCAGTCACATCAAAACGCGAGCTGACGTACTCTGCCAACAGACCATTCGCAATCGGCGTCAGCCCTTCAGCCACACCGCCAGCAATTGCCCCACTAGCAAAACTCTCACCTCTGGCCTTGGCGATCAAACCGCCTAACGCAGCATGTAAAATCAGCTTCTCTGCCATTGCAGGGGCTACCTCCAGCCCTGCTGCCAGATCACCAATTGCCTTGTTGCCAATAGCGGCGCCCAGTTCAACACCTTCCCCAATGAGCGCCTGCCCCAAGTTGGAACCAAAGCTTCCTCCGTTAATGGCAGTAGACACACCGCTATTGATCAGAGCATGGGTCCCACTACGTAGCAGAGTATTGGCCCAGTTTTCCGGTTTAAGCATGCTGGAGGCATAGCCAGGGTTCTGCAGCGCACCACTGGTGATGACTTTCGATCCGCCATTCGCTGCCCCACTGGCATCGGAGAACCATTTTGTATCGGCGTAATCGATGAGTCCCGCCGTCACACCCGCGATAGCAGCATTTTTCAGGCTACTACCGCTGAACGTATCCTTGACCACGGCGCCAAGGTTGCCTTTGTTTGAAACTGCACTGTTGATCGCCGTGCTGGACAGACTGACTGCGACAGCGGCCTGAGTGGTCGTAAGACCAAGGCCTGCCGGCCCCATGACTAGTGATAAAGCAATCGCAAGGATCACCTGCGCACCAGCTCCAAGCCCGGAATGACTGTACTTGACGGACTCATGCACCTCTTTAACCATTCGCCAATCCACGTCGCCGCGCTTCTCGGCATCCTTCATCCACGCAAGGGCTGGATCGGCCTTGACCATCGCATCAATGGCCTGGCTGACGGTTTGCTGATTGACCTGCTTGACGTCAATGTGAAGCCCTTCAACAGCATTGATCACCAGTTGTCCCTTAGCGGTAATCTGGCTCTGACGCAGGGTTTCATCGGTTGCGCTTTTAGTCGCCATTGATGTCCAGGCCAGGCTGGTGCTGCTCTTCTCGTGGCTTTCCTGGTGTAGATCCTTGACGGCCTCGAAAGTCACCGAACCGCCACTGTTGATAATCAGGTCTTCGCCGCTGTTGAGCTTCGCTGCCTGATAGCGCTGGTTTCCACCGCTGGCGAGCACCATGTCGCCGCCAGAGGTGATCTGGCTGCTGATATTGGTAACTTGAGTGACTTCGTCACGCTTGGTTTTCTTTGCACCAAAAGAGCCTTTGCTCTTTTTGTCGTAAAGGGAGTAGTCGCTGTCCTCTGCGGCGAAGACGCCCAGTTTGTTGCCTGCGGCGAGATATACCTCTTTGCCGGCATTGATGCTGCTGGAGATCACCGCCATATCTTTACCGGCGGTCACGGCTACGTTTCCGCCCGCATTGATATTGGTCGAGACCTGATGGACGTGGTCTTCCTGAATCGTCAGCTTCTTGCTTTTGGACAGGAAGTGGTCTTCATTCGCCGCTGAACTGAACGTCATATCACCAGCCGCGACCATACCGATATCACGTACCGCATCGATATTGCTGGCAACAGCCGTCACGTCACGTCCTGCCTTTACCGATATGTCCCGTCCAGCGCTTACACTGGCGCCAAACTGCTTGGTGCTACTACTGTTGTGCTTTTCATCGCGAAACAGGCTGTTAGTGCCCTGCGCAGAGGCGATGTTGACATCACGACTGGCATCCAATACAGGTAGCTCAGGGTGGCGGTGTATTTGCGGTAGCGCGCATCGGCCTGGCCGGGGCGCGGGTTGTGATTGGCCTGGGCGTCGAATGCGCCGATGCCGTCCTGCATGCCCAGGTCGATGTTGAGGAACGAGCCGCCGATGCGGCGGCCGTGGTTGATGCCGAACTGGGCTTCGCTGAGGCGGTTGCTGCTCAGGGCGAGCTTGCTGTCTTCGATGAAGTTGTTGGTGCGCAGGGTGGCCACGCCGGTACTGAGCGAGGTTTTGCTCAAGGCGTCGCGGTGGATCACGCGCTCCAGGCGCAGTTGGTGGTTCTGGCTGTCGCCCGATTGCTTGAAGTTGAAGCCGCTGGCCTGGGCCAGGGAACGGTATTCGGTTTCGCTGTAGGTGTAATTGAGGTTCCACCAGCCGAACGGCAGGTTGTAATTGAGCATCGAGTTACGCGAGGTTTTTTGGTGATCGCTGACGGCATCGTGGCCGCCGCGCAGCGACAATTGATCGGCCAGGCCCAGCGGGTTATCCCAATCGAAGCTGGCGCCCCACTGTTGCTCGCCGGTGCTGCGCTGGCCGCCGTTGTGGCGGGACAGGCCGACGCGCCAGGGTTTTTGCGGGGTGTTTTTCACCAGCACTTCGCTGCCGCCGACGGCCTTGCCCGGAGCCAGTTCCATCTGCGCCTGGTTCGATGGCAGGCGGTTCAACTGGTCGACCATCTGCTCGATCTCGCGCAGGTTGAGCAGGTCGCCCGGATTGCCCGGAAAACTCATGGCCAGTTGGCGGTCGGTGATGCCGCTACCCTCGGCGCCCTTCAACCCTTCCAGACGGCCTTCCACCACTTGTACCTTGAGGTTGCCGCTGGCGAGGTTCTGTTGCGGCAAGTAGGCGCGGCTGGTGACCAGGCCTTTGGCCAGGTAGTGGTCGGTGATGACTTTGAGCAGGTCATTGAGTTGCGGCACGCCGAGGCATTGGCCGATGTAGGGCTTGAGCAGGCGGTTGCGCTCGAATTCGGACAGGGCGTCGGCGCCGGTGAGTTCGATGGTGTTGATGGCGAAGCAGCGGGTGTCGGGGGGTGCCGTCGGCGTGGCGGGAGCAGCCGCTTTGCCGGGCAGGTCCTTGAGGTCTTCGAGGCGGCGTTGTTGCTCTTCGAGCAGGCGGTCCTGGCGGTCACGGATCAGGTCGGTGACGCCCGGATTGTTTTGCGGGGTTGCGGCTTGAGCCAGGCTGGCTGCGCCGAGGCAAAAAAAAGCCGATAGCAGGCCAAGTCTTGTCCAATGTACTGAACGCCACATCTCTAGATCCATCTACATGGCACTGTGCCATCAATTGGCGGCGATCATAGTAGTGGCGATATAGTGGCGTCAATTAAATGTACAAATTTGTTCCAAAATTTAGAACATAAAAGCATCACCCCGCAGAGCAAGGCGCTGACGCCGGAACATCAAAAAATTCAGGAGCTGGAGGTCCGGATCGCCCGGCTTGAGCGAGAGAAATCCATATTAAAAAAGCTACCGCGCTCTTGATGTCGGAAGATCACGAGCGTTCGGGAGCGAAATGAGCGGTGTGTGGGTGTTCAACTCAGTATCGGATCAGGATTTGAAAAACAGCACACTTGAATACAGCCCTCAGTTTGCAGAATTGACGAGCAGACGTTAGCCCTTCCGTTGTCGATAACCCTCTCCAATTGGCATGCGCCTCCCTTCACACAAGACCTTCTTCTCGCAACGCTTTCTGAACCGCAGGACGAACTTTAACCCGGTCATACCAGGCACGCAGATTATGCAAATTGTCAAAGTGGATATCGGCCTTGTAATAGCTCGTCAGCCAGGCGGCCTGGCCCCAGCCGGTTAATGCGAACAGATAGGCGTCAGCCACAGTGAAGGAGTCACCCAGGAGATAGGGTCGGGCAGTTAGTTGTTCGTCAATCCAGGCGAAGCGCTTCTCCAACTTTGGCTTGGCAGTGTCTACGTATTTACCCGCGAGTGTTGAGTACAACAATGGAATATACCCCTTGTGAATCTCAGACGTCAGGAAGCTCAACCATTCTTGAAGTCGGTATCGATCAAGGGTGCCATTAGTGGGAACAAGTCCAAGCTCCGGCTTCAGGTCACCCAAATACTGCACGATTGCTGGGCCCTCACGCAGGAGAGTGCCGTCGTCCAGCTCGATGGCAGGTACGTAGCCAAAGCTGTTGACCTCGAAGTAATTGGCGCCCAATTCGGTTAGGTGCTTCTTGTGATCGACTTTGATCAGTGTGGCATCGAGGCCAAGCTCATTCAGGACGATATGGGGCGAAAGGGAGCAAGACGCGGGGATGTAGTACAGCTTCATTTGTAGACTCCAGAGCATGAGTGAGCGCTGTCAATTCCAACGCAGAGACGGCTTCAGCTCATTCTAGATGTCAGGTATAAAATAGGAAGAACGCACTATTTTGTAGTATAGGTACAAAAAATATACCTACCCTATCCAGGATTCTGACCATGAAAGACAACAGATCAGGCTGCTCGGTCGAAGAAGCGATGCGTTTGCTAGGTGGTCGCTGGCGCCTGCTCCTTGCATCCTACCTGCTGGATGGGCCAAAGCGCTTTAATGCGCTTAGGCGGGACATTCCCGCTATTTCGCAACGAATGCTAACCATCGATTTACGCGCTCTTGAGGAAGCAGGACTGGTAAAACGGACAGTATTTCCTACCGTGCCCGTCACGGTTGAATACGAACTCACCGTTGACGGACGGCGGTTAGAGCCTGTTGTCGAGGTAATGAAACAGTTTGGGCTGTGGGTCAAGAGTCGCCAGTCCGATGACAGCGTCTGGCCAGCTAACCTTGCGTAAGTCAGGCCGGCACCCACTGATGCAGTAGAGTACGGCCACCCGCATCGGCGCAGAACGCGCCCAGATTGGCGCCAACCGTGGTCTTACCCGGCCCGCCTTTGGTTGAAACGACTGCTGCGACTTTCATGGGGCTTACCTCAAAATCGTAGGATTAAGAGACGGCTTCATGCGGGTCACGCTGTGCGCCTTGATCACCCCGGAAAATCCAAGGCAAAAAAAGCCTGCATCGCTGCAGGCTTCTCTTTGTGTTGCTATCTGGCTCCACGACCTGGACTCGAACCAGGGACCCAATGATTAACAGTCATTTGCTAGCTGTTAGGCGCACCGGGGCCACGACGAAATGTGGCGAAGGGATAGAATTGCTGCATAGCGTGGATCGCATAAATGCGTCACGTCAGGAAAGTTAGTCGTGTTGGGTTGGCTTGTCAAAGCGTGACAAAGCAATGACTTGTAGGAAAAGGAGGCGCCCGCAGTCAGCTACCGCGTAACCTCGAATGCGTATCGGACCGGGCCTACTTACTTATGACGTATTTCAAGGCTCTCCCGCTCGCTTGGCCTTTTCACTATTAGTCTTACCACCCTTTAAGACTCTTCATGCCTCAGCAACTTAAAGCCAACACCTTGCTTAATTGCTTTGTCTATATCAGATGAACGATTTGTAGCGTTTATATAGAGCAAAACCTTATAAGTCGGATAGTTCTATCTCTATTGGACCACCATCAAAAGACCAACATTGATTTTCAAAAAAAATGTTCTGAATCGCTCCTAACTCACATATAGTAAACACAACAATGATAAGAACTATCTCTTTCCTCAAAAGTCTTTCCCAGCGCTTTTTCTAAATTACTTTTTGCCGACAGAAGACATAATGCTTCCACACCATAAAGATCATACACAGCAGTCATTTCGGCAATACCACGCTTGGAGCACGACCTGCGGCTGTTGCCGCAGAGTCATAAATCATGAATCGATGCTACTTTCGCACCAAGCCAACTACCAAATGGCAGCTTAGACTTCAACCTCCTGAATTACTCCTAATTCTGGTTTCTTCTTAATGAAATTCAACCATGTTGACAGCGCTATTTCAAATGAGTCGATGGTAATTATCTCAACGTAGTTTTCATCATAAAGCGAGTAAATTTTTACATTTTCTTTAGTCAACTCAGCCCCCCAGGCATCGCGACTCCAGTCCATAAAATCAACTTTAGCTTCCTTAACTGCTCTTATTCTGTCGAGCCCTTCATTCAACCACGGCACAGTATCTAGACATAATTGCCCGCCATCATCAGTTAAAAGGCACGCGAGCGGACTAATACCATCTCTGTTGAACACGTTTGAACTACAAACCGGCGAAAGAGTCTCTGACCGCTCCCATGAAAAATGCAATTTCATTTTGATATACCTAGAGCTTTGGATAGACAGTAGTTTTCGGCGTCATATACCCCTCGACGCGGACACCGCTCGGTGTTGTTCCGGTCCATTTATTTCCGTCAACCGTTCTGTTCTGGAAGGCTGCGTCCACCTCGACCTTTATTCGATCTGCGGTCCAAGAATCGGGAAACAACGTAGAGAAACCTCCATTATTCGTCTTGGGCAAGAACTGCCCTGGATTAGCTGGATCTGCTACCTGAATCCTAGCGCTATAAACACCTTGCGCATTCGGTACCGAAGCTGTCCCAGGGATCACTTGAACATTCCCTGTCGCTGTTGAATGCCCACCAATAATATTCCCATTTGGTTTTACTTCAGCACTCAGTATATGACCACCAAAATCATTTGGAGCCTTTAACGTTGCTTACAGACAATGAGACCTGAGCATTAAGATCTGCTGTGCTTTTTTGAATTCCTTTAGCACCTACTCAGGAATGATTTGCAACTCACTCCATAGTGGTTTCAGCCCTAGACTTTCCATATAAGTCCCATAGTCGAAAAAGTCCCTAACCCCAATGTCTTTATATAAAAACCATGAGGCCTCGCACTCTTGACATACGAACAAGCAAGTGTCGTCAGCTATAATTTTAGCCTTGACAATATCTCCCTGCTCACACCTTGGACACAACATATATAACTTCTCTATTTAACAGGATAGGCGGTAATGACCTGACTGGTCCCAGGCCGAACAATAATTTTGATACTCGTTTCTCCCGAAGTACCGACCGTTCGGCCCATCGGGACAACATATGCACCCGGATCACCTTCTATAGGACTACCTTTCTTGAGCCATGCCTCATCGACAGCGCCTAAAATCTCTTTTCTGTCCATACTAAAGACGCTATGTGTTGTCTTGGCCGGATTGGGCTCCGCATGCTCTAAAACATGCAAAATTCTGTTTCCTTGAACCGATCCTTGTCCATAGTCTAGGCCAGCTGGAGTTGTCCAAGTCCGGGTAGCCTTGTCAAACGTTAGCTCTACTGCACCACCTGTCGCTTTTGCACCGCGAACCCCAGTCCAATAAGCATACGCTTTTTCAATTCCGCTCGCCTCCGCTCCTTTGATGCCGCCACGAACCGTACCGCCTACCCCACCAACCGGTCCGAGAAGTACCCCACCTATGATTCCAGAACCTTCAGCGTAAACTTTCTGCAGCTCTGCTCTAGCCGTTAGAGCTCTGTCGATCAATGTGAACTTGTACGTATCACAGACAGCCGTTGGGCATTGCAATTCACCTAAGGCAGCAAGTCCACCATGAATTTCGCCGAGCAGGGCATTGGCCCTAGCAGGCCCAACAGTGCCCAAGGCATCTTTGAGATTATCCTGACTAAGCTGGTTATAGTTAGTATTGCCATACTGAGCTGTCCAAGTATTCCGGTAGCACGTGTCGATCCCTTTGCAGGCATTCATGTCCCCAACGAAGTCCACCATCTCATAGTGGTTCAGAAAATTATATTGGGTGGCATTTTTAGCAATCCACGCGCCTGTCTCCAGAGCTTTGGCATCGCCACCCGCCAACGCAGCTGACAATAAGCCCACCAGTTGAGAGGCTGAAGTCAATAGCAGATCTCGCTGTTCGGGATCTAATTGCGTTACGGTACGCCGCAATGAAGTTGCTAGGGCTTCGTTCGCACCTGCAGCAACCGCCCCAGCCAAGAAACTACTACCCGACGCCTGTGCCAGTAATCCACCTATCAGCGCGTGGACGGCTATTTTGTCGACGCTACCATCTACCATTCGCTGCCCTCCAACCGCATCGAAACTGACGGCTGCGACTGTATTCAGCAACGATGTGGTGAGCGCTCCATTGAAACTGGCATTCATTCCCAGCGCCTTGCTCAGCGCCGTAGAAGTGCCGTTCTGCAATATCTGATTGGCAGCAAACCTGCCGATTCCATTAACAGTAGTCAGGTCAATCTTAATTTTCCCGGTCAACGGGTCGATTTTCGTTCCTGTCAGATCACCGAAAACACCTACTGCGAGGCCTGCGGTAATACCACTTACAATATAGCCCTTTAGCGCATCACTGGAGGTCGTATCCTTGATTACAGCCCCAAGATTGCCCCGGTTGTTGACAAAGCTAACAGCTGCATTCGTTGCCGCGCCGGTAGCGACCGCTGCCCCACCTGCCGCAACCGCCGTGCTGGCACCCGCAACACTCAGCGCGTTCATTGCCATCGGCCCAACGAAATATGCCATCACGATGGCTATAATCAGTTGTGCGCCGACTCCTAGTCCTGAATTGTTGTATTTGAAGCTGTCATGAATTTCCTGCACTTTTCGCCAATCTACATCGCCACGCTTCTCCGCTTCTTTGAGCCAGGCAAGTTGCGGGTCAGCCGCGACCATTGCATCAATGGTCTGGCTCACCGTCTTCTGGTCGATCTGTTTAATGTCGATCCTCAAACCATCAACAGCCTTGATCGCCAGATTTCCCTGAGCAATCAACTGGCTCTGGCGCAGAGTTTCATCAGTATTGCCGTGGCCCTTGGCACTATTCCATGCAAGACTGTTATTACTCTTTTCGTGACTCTCCTGATGTAGATCCTTAACAGCTCCAAAGGTAATAGCGCCTCCACTCTCGAGTGTGATGTTTTTTCCACTCTCCAACTTGGCGACCTGGTACTGCTGATCACCACCACTTTGGAGGGTCAAGTTCCCACCGGCTTTAATCTCACTGCCGACGTTGGTAATCTGGGTAACTTCATCGCGTCGGGTTTTCTTTCCTCCTCGAGGCGCGCTTTTCTTCAAATCCAACAACGAATAATCACTGTCCTGCGCTGACAATAGGCCAAGTTTTCCGCCTGCCACCAGATAAGCCTCATCGCCCGCAGTGACATCGCTAGCAACCAGTGTCATGTCTTTACCCGCGGCAAGGGAGATATCACCACCGGCCGTTACCTTAGTCGCCACTTGGCGGACATGGTCCTCCTGCTTCTTGGTACTCCTGCTCTTGCTGTATGAGTGCTGTTCGTCCGCCGCAGGGGCCAAGGTCAGATCCCCCGCTGCTACCATCGTCACGTCGCGTCGAGCGTCTATCTGACTGGCGACGGAGTTGATGTCACGTCCGGCAGTGGCCGTGAAGTCACGTCCAGCCTCAATACTGGTGCCGTATTGGGTGATGATCTGCTGGCGGAGTTTTTTGCCTCCCGTGATGCTGTCAGCCTGTTGGGCAGACATCAGATTGATATCGCGCCCAGCCTGAATCGTTGTATCGGTCCCGCTTTTTATGACACCGCCCGAGCTGTTGAAGTCGCGCCACGCATCAATGTTCAATTGGTTAGCGGCTTCAATGCGCGCTGCACTGTCGACATAACCCCGCTGTAGAGTGTTGGTGCCATGGTTACTTTGGTAGTCAGTTACCGTGCGTTCGTTGATCACGTCACCCGAGACCGTTTTCAGGCTAACGTCACGGCCCGCGATGATGCCGCCAGCCTTGTTGACCAACGTGTCGCCCGCCTGTAAGTCAAGACGGTTGCCAGCCTCCACAAGACCACTGCTAACCAGATTCTGATCAGCCTTTGCGGACAGGTTATTTGAGGCGCGTATGGTGCCGACGTTTTGCAGGTCCTTGCCTGCGATTAGGTTAACGTCGCTGCCTGCGATCAAAGCGCCGTTAGGTGCCAAGCGATTGTTGGCCTGGGCTAGGTAAACGACCGGAACAAGGACTTTTTCGCCATTGATCTCAGCGGTTTCCATCCAAACGATATCGTGCGTGAGGGCGGCAACCTGCTCCGCTGTAAGGCTAACACCCACGGCGAGGTTCAGTTGCTGCTTGCTCTGGATGGCGTTGTTCATCAAATACTTGAACTGGTCTTCGTTAGACGTTTGCCCATCAATGAAGCGTTGACCGGTACGCGCTACAACCGCTTGTTCAACCAAACGCTGTTCGTAGAGGCCATCACCCAGACGTTTCCAACTGGTGTCAGGGTTGTAACCCAAGTTGGATAGCAGGTAATCCGAACTCATGAACTGCTTGAGGTCAGTCAGAACCGGGTTGGTTTCGATCAGATATTTGGGGGGCCGAGACTGAACGTTGATATTCGGCACACCCTGCACACGATTGACGATCACTCCCGTGGAAGAAGTACCGGTCGAAATGGGCGAGGTAGAAAGGTGACCTATTGTGGCTACAGCGTTACCGTTCAGGGTCCAACTGTTGGGGCCGCTATTAGTTGGCGTTCCGCCGACTTGACCACTCAGGCGAAACAACCCGTTCTGGCCAGTGGGCAGACTAAAGCTAGGTAGACTTAGCGGATTGATTTGTTGCTGAGCAAGGTCGGGACGCAACTGCCGGTTCAGAGTCACAATAGTCGTGCTGCCAGTTCCCAGAGCCTGCGTATCAGCAGTAATCCCGCTGCCGTTTGTAATAGGGCTGAAGGACCGCTCTACACCATTAGTAATTTTGTTTTTTGCGTTTATCGTTACAACACCGCCCGCCTGAATAATGGCAGGGATATAACTGGAGTTGGATGAGGCGATAATTTTTTCGGAAAACGGTGTTGCATTGGAAATTTCCGCTGGCGCTGCGCTAGTGACCCCGGGAGAATATTGGGGGTTAGGAATTTGGGTTCCAACACCACCCTTGGGGCCGAAGTTATAGTAATAACTCGCAATGATCTGAGCTCTATCAGTGGGATACTGTAGGCCCACTATGGATTCTTGCTCTGCTGCGTTCCAAAACCGGATGTTGTGGTCATAGCTTGAATCATTGATGGAGTTGTAGTTCAGGATGGCTCCCCAAAGTCCAATACTAGGGCGCATGGCAATGTGAACTGACCCCCAAAGG
>JAFHKH010000860.1 GCA_016937595.1 Pseudomonas cedrina subsp. fulgida
CAAGCCCGCTCCCACAAAGTGCGGTGGCGTGGTTGAGGAAGGCGACCATCCTCGCCTTCATCTGCTGATCCTCGCGCAAGCCGATCATTGCACCGCCTCCAGGTCAAACTGCAGCGGCTCGGCCGCCTTGCCCTTGCCCACGCCATACCAATCCAGTTTGCGCGTCAGCACCATCACCGTGCCCAGCAAACCGAACAGCAACAGCGAGCCCATCAGCAACGCATAATCCTCGGCGCTCAACAGCCCGTACAACAAGCCGTACAACGCCGCCAGCCCCGCCGAAAAGCCCAGGCCATGGGCCACGCTGCGCAGCACGTGACAGACGTAGAAACCAATCAACAACACACAGGCACTGGCAGAGATGAGATAGGCCATGGCAAAGCCTATGTGCTCGGACAACGACAGCAACAGCAGGTAGAAGAACGCCAGCGCAAAGCCCACCAGGGCGTACTGGACCGGGTGCACCGCCAGGCTCTTGAGCACTTCGAACAGGAAGAAGCCGGCAAAGGTCAGGGCAATGAACAGCAGCGCGTATTTGATCGCACGCTCGCTCTTGAGGTACTGGTCCACCGGATCGATGAAGTTCACGCCGAAGCTG
>JAFHKH010000861.1 GCA_016937595.1 Pseudomonas cedrina subsp. fulgida
TTGCTCGCGAAGGCGGTGAATCAGTCGATAGATTAGGTGGCTGACACACTGCCTTCGCGAGCAAGCCCGCTCCCACATTGGGATTGTGATCGACCTCTAACCTTGCATTTGCCCGAATTTTCCGGAGTGGAAGTCGGCAAACGCCTGGTGAATTTCCTGCTCGGTATTCATCACAAACGGCCCGTGACCGACGATAGGCTCGTCGATAGGTTCACCACTCAATAGCAATACCTTGGCCTCTTCGTCGGGCACCAGGGTCAGTTGGGTGCCGTCGCGCTCGAACAATGCCAGTTGCCCCTGGCGTGCGATCTCCTCGCCGTTGACGCGCACTGTTCCGCTCAGGATCACCAGGGCGGTGTTGCGTCCTGCGTGCAGGTCGAAGGTCACGGGTTGGCCGGCGTTGAGGCGCAAGTCCCACACATCAATGGGAGTAAATGTACGGGCCGGCCCCCGGCTACCGGCGAACTCGCCCGCAATCAAGCGCAGGTGCCCGGCGTCGTTGGCCAGCGGCAGTACGGGAATGTCACCGTCGACAATGGTCTGGTAACCCGCCTCGGCCATTTTGTCTTTGGCCGGCAGGTTGACCCACAGCTGCACCATCTCCAGCGCGCCGCCACTGCGGGCGAAGGCCTCGGAGTGGAATTCCTCGTGGAGGATGCCTCGGGCGGCGGTCATCCATTGCACGTCGCCGGGGCCGATTTTGCCGCCGGCGCCGGTGGAGTCGCGGTGTTCCACTTCGCCGTCGTAGACGATGGTCACGGTTTCAAAGCCGCGATGGGGGTGCTGGCCGACACCACGACGGTGTTCGGTCGGGGTGAAATCGGCGGGGCCGGCGTGGTCCAGCAACAGGAATGGGCTGATGTGCTTGCCCATCGAGTCGTAGGAAAACAACGTACGTACCGGGAAACCGTCGCCGACCCAGTGGGCGCGAGGACTGGTATAGATGCCGATGAGTTTTTTCATGGTGGTCCTCCGAAGTAGAGACACCATAAGTGTGTCGACGGTTAAGTACTAGCCGGCAAAAGCAGCCCTGTTCGTCCTACGTATAGGACAATGCTTTGACCTGGCGCTCACGCAACAGGTGAAACGCGACGGCGGCCATCACCGCAAAGCATGCCTGGATGATGATCATCGGCGCGGCACTGCCATCGCGCAGTTGGCTCAACAACAGGCCACTGCAGGTGGCGCCAAACATCTGCGAAAAGCCCATCAAGCCGGCCGCCAGGCTGCACGGTGCGCGTTTGGCATCACCCCGCCGGTGACCGACCCCGGCAAGACCAGGCCGCCGCCGAGGGTGACCAGGGCGATAGGCAGGTCCAGGCCTAATACGGACAAGCCGAACAGGGCATAAATGACCAGCCCCGAAACCCCGCCAATGGCCACCATCGTCACGCCCATCGCCACAATCCGCTGCGGCCCCAGGCGCATGATGTTGCGTCGGGTGTAGGTAGCGCCGACGATCAGCATCGACACGATCAGGCCGAAGTTGATGCCGTATTCCAGGCTGCTGAAACCGAGCAGGTTGATGAACACCGCCGATGAGCCGGCAATCACCGCAAACATGGCGCCATAGGTGCACGCCAGGGCCACGGCGAATGCGCGGTATTGGCGGCCCTTGAGCAGATCCAGGTAGTGCCCGCCCAGTGTGCGCCAGTGGCCCGCCCTGGGATCGAGGCAGTGGTTGCTCTCGCGAAAAAACAACACGGCCAGCAGCAGCACCACGCTGCCGATCGCCAATTCCAGGATGATCGGCGCGCGCCAACCCAAGAGTTTGATCAGCAACCCACCGACCATCGGCGCCACCACAATGGCGTAGAGCATGCCGATCATGGTCAGCGCCAGGGCCGGCCCCGCTTCGGCTTTCCACACGTCGCGCACCACCGTGCGCGCCAGCACCAGCGCGGCGCAGGCGCCGAGGCCTTGCAGCACACGGGCAGCGATGAATTGATGGATATCGTGGACCAGCAACAGCGACGAGGTCGCCAACACATACAACAGCAGGCCGCCGATCAGCACCGGTCGCCGACCGATCCGGTCCGACAACGGACCGAACAGCAGTTGCCCCAGGCCAAAAGCGGCGACGAACGCTGACAACGCCATCAACGCGGAACCGGCGGGTGCCGCCAACGCCTGCTCGATCACGCCCAGGCCGGGAATGATCAGTTGGGTCGACACCTCTCCCAGCGCCGTCAGGGCCACCAGTAAGAACAACAAGCTGCGCGATGGGGCCGGGGCATTTGCCATGGGGAATATCCGGGGCTGGATTAATTTATATTTCGACCATAATATGCATAAAAAATTATGTCCATAATTTTTTCCCACTGCTATCCGGAGCCCGCCATGCACCCTCTCCCCCTGCGTCTTCTCACGCCCGTGGCGCTGTTGATCGTCCTCAATGGCTGCAACAGCCAGGCCGACACCGCTGCTCAAGTGCCCCCACCGCGCCCAGTCCTGGCTGTCAAAGTCGAAGCGGCCGGTACCCAGCAAAGCGCCTACACCGGCGTAGTGGCCGCCCGTACTGAAAGCGACCTGGGGTTCCGGGTCAGCGGCAAGGTCATCGAACGCAAGGTCGATCCCGGCCAGCACGTGTCCCGTGGCGATACCCTGCTGGTGCTCGACATCGGCGACTTCGAACTGGCCCTGCGCTCGGCGAAAAACCGCGTCAATGCCGCCCAGGCGCAACTGCGCCAGCGCCGTGACGACGAAAACCGCTACCAACGCCTGGCCAGCACCGGCGCGGTGTCGCGGCAGATCTTCGACCAGTCGGCAACCAACCTGCGCGTCGCCGAAGCCGAACTGGCCGCGGCGCAATCCGACGCCAGCCAGATCGAGAACCGCCGCACCTACTCGGTGCTCAAGGCCGATGGCGACGGCATCATCACCGACGTACGGGCGGACCGCGGCCAGGTGGTCGCCGAAGGCCAGATCGTCGCGCGCCTGGCCCATGACGGCGCCCGCGAAGCCATCGTCAACCTGCCGGAAAACCAGCGTGGGCAAGCGGCGCAGAAAGCCCTGGCCTCCCCCTTCGGCGCACCGGACCAGGCGGTGACCGCCTCCCTGCGCGAACTGTCCGCCAGCGCCGACCCGAGCACCCGCACCTACCGCGCCCGCTATGTCTTGCACGGCGCCGTCGAGCGTTTCGCCCTCGGCTCGACCATCACCGTACGCCTGCAAGGCAACGGCCAGGCCGCGCAAACCCGCGTGCCCATCGGCGCCCTGCAGGACGCGGGACAAGGCCCCGGCGTCTGGCTGATCGGCGCCGCGACAACGGTCAGCTTCGCCCGGTCCAAGTCGCCCGAAGTCTCCGCCAGGTAAGGACCGCCTGA
>JAFHKH010000862.1 GCA_016937595.1 Pseudomonas cedrina subsp. fulgida
CAAGCCCGCTCCCACATGAGTACTCATGTGTCCGTCGAATCTGTGGGGTTCGAATGATCCTTACGGGGCCGGCCGCCCTTCTTGCCATTGGCACGGGCGGCGGCCGATTTGGCCGCGCTGCGTTTGCGACCATTACGGGAGGCTACCAAGCTGGTCGCGAGGTCCATCAGCGGCTGGCTTGTAGCGATCAAGCCCGTGATCGAAACGTCCAGATCCTGCGCTTCACAGCAAAGCGCCTTGCCGCCGACCCCCACTTCCAACTGCTGGAAGTCCTGCGGGGAAAACCCCTCGAACTCCGGCAGACCGGCCACCGGCAACATGACACGGCTGCCGTCGCTGAAGCCGATGGAGATGCAATCATCTTGATAGCGTACGTTGCTGGCGTTGGCATACAGACGCTTGAGCTTGCGCCCACGGGCTATTGCCTTTTCGACATCAGCGTCGGTGAGGGGCACATAGGGTATGACGTTGGCTTTTACGATTTTCATAAATTAATTCCCACGCTGTCAGGCGCTCTTACCAGATTCAAAACTGTCCGTTGCTCTACTACGAAAACTGAAACGAAAGCGCGCATCCCATACCCTTCCCCTGACATGCACATGGGGCGGGCAATGCTCGTCCCTGAGAAACACTGACATTACATATCCTTTGTAAGCGCCTACTCTCATCGTAACCCATCCGTTAGGTTATTTACCGCCAGGTAACAATTTTGACGTGTCGCCCGACAACCGGCTCCTTTTTCCGAAGCTGCTTCACAGACTAGTAACAACGAAAAAACCGGCCAACGTCGGGTTGTAACCACTCATGCCAACGGCTGGAAATGCTTGGCCAACGCTCGCAAATCCTGCTCGCTCGGCAATTCTTCGCAATACCTTGGCTGCTGTGCGCGGAAAAATTAACGGTTCGGTAATCGAACATATCCGCCGACACCAATTGACCAAATTAACCATCCAGTACATTTTGTCCGCACAACCAACAAGAACTGTGGAGACCCCCTTATGCCGCCCCTCGTGCTGGTGCTTAACGGCCCCAACCTGAACCTGCTCGGCACCCGCGAGCCCGCTACCTATGGCCATGAGACCCTGGCGGATGTCGCCGCTCTGTGTGGCCGCAGCGCCGATCAACTGGGGCTGAAAATCGAATTCCGCCAGACTAATCATGAAGGTGAGTTGCTTGACTGGATCCACGGCGCGCGCGCGCGTTGCGCCGGCATCGTGATCAACCCGGCGGCCTGGACCCATACCTCGGTGGCGATCCGTGATGCGCTGGTCGCCAGTGAAGTGCCGGTGATCGAGGTGCACCTGTCCAACGTGCATGCCCGTGAAGCGTTCCGTCATCACTCGTTCGTGTCGCCCATCGCCAAGGCGGTATTGGCCGGGTTCGGCAGCCATGGCTACCACTTGGCCCTGGAACATTTCAGCCAACTGTTCAAAGGGTCGGCACGATGAAACCGCGCATCCTCGCCGGCCTGATCGGCACCGGCATCCAGGCCTCCCGCACGCCTGCCCTGCATGAACAGGAAGGTGACGCCCAAGGGCTGCGCTACCTGTACCGCTTGATTGACCTTGAGCCACTGCACCTGGACATCAACGCCCTGCCCGACCTGCTGCGCGCCGCCGAGTTGATGCAGTTCACCGGGCTGAACATCACTTACCCATGCAAACAGGCAATTGTGCCGCTGCTCGATGATTTGTCCGACGAGGCCCGCGGCATTGGCGCAGTCAACACGGTGGTGTTCAAGGACGGCAAACGCATCGGCCACAACACCGACTGCCTGGGGTTCGCCGAAGGGTTTCGACGCAACTTGAATGACGTGGCCCGTCAACGCGTGGTGCAGATGGGCGCTGGCGGGGCTGGCGCGGCTGTGGCGCATGCGTTGTTGGCCGAGGGTGTGGAGCGCTTGAGTATTTTCGACGTGGATACCCGCCGCGCCCGCGACCTGGTGGATAACCTTGCGCAGCGTTTCGGCAGCGGTCGCGCCCAGGTTGGCGAGCGCCTGGAAAGCGCGATGGCCGAGGCGGATGGCGTGGTCAATACCACGCCGATGGGCATGGCCAAGCTGCCCGGCACACCGGTTCCAGCGGCCCTGCTACGGGCAGAGCTCTGGGTCGCCGAAATCGTGTATTTCCCACTGGAAACCGAACTGCTGCGTGACGCACGCGCCCTCGGTTGCCGCACCTTGGATGGCGGCAATATGGCGGTGTTTCAGGCGGTAAAGGCGTTTGAGCTGTTCAGTGGCGAGGTGGCGGATGCGCAACGCATGCTGGCGCACTTCCAGAGCCTGAATGCCTGACTGGCGAAACCGAATCCATAATGTGGGAGCGGGCTT
>JAFHKH010000863.1 GCA_016937595.1 Pseudomonas cedrina subsp. fulgida
CTGCAAATCCTGCCGGGCGATTTCCAGGCTGGCCTGGGCTTGCGCGACAGCGGCGAGGGTCTGCGCATGGGCGGCGCGGGTTACGTCCAGCTCACGCTTGGACACCGAACCGTCGCTGATCAACGCTTCGTTGCGGCGCAAGTCGGCGCTGCTCTTGCGCGCCTGCGCCTGGCTGTCCACCAAGGCCGCCTGGCGCAACTGGATCGTGGCTTCGGCGCTGTTGCGCTGCTGCGCCACATTCGCCAGCGCCGCCTGCTGCACCGCCAACTGCGCCAGCGCCTGGTCGAGGCGCTGCTTGTAGATGCGGTCATCGAGACGCACCAGCAGGTCGCCGGCCTTCACGTACTGGAAATCCTGCACCGGCACTTCAAACACATAACCGCTGAGCTGTGGGCCGATAATCGTGACCTGCCCACGTACCAGGGCGTTCTCGGTGGTCTGCACCGCACTGCTGAACGGCGGCAATTGCCAGGCGTACAGCACGATCAGCACACCAACCACGGCAATCGCGGCAAAGCCCAGGGACGAGATAAGGCGCACCCGCAGCGAACGGGGGTTCGGTGACCGTTGCGCCAGACGGCCTAGCACCTTCAGGGGTGGCGCCTTCCGGAGTGGCGGCGATTGCATTGGTGGTTGTGGTGGTGGGTTCGGTCATGAAGGTGCGCCGCTGGGTTGAACGGAAGTGGCTGCCGCTTTGGTGGTGCTCATCAGCCACAAGCTGCGGATAAAGATCCAGAGCATGGTGAGGATCGCGATGATCGCGATCAGCATGAAGACATCGTTGTAGGCCATCACGTTCGCTTCACGGATGGCCGCCCGTGGCCAGGCTGCGAATGCCCAACAGGTTGCGCAGCTCGGGGTGGCGACAACGCCGCCGTAGGCCGAACCGCCGCCCCTGCACCCGCGCGGCCACCCGTGGGTCGAGCAGGCTCAGGTGCTCGACGATCAGGCTGGAGTGATACTTCTCGCGCACAATCTGGAAGGTGCCCAGCAACGCCGCGCCGATCAGGCCGCCCAGGTTCTGGCAGATACCGAACATCACCGAAAAGCTCACCAGGTTGCGCGGGTTGGCCAGCACATTTTTAGTCCCCAGTACCATGGTCGGGCCCAGGAA
>JAFHKH010000864.1 GCA_016937595.1 Pseudomonas cedrina subsp. fulgida
TGCCCCGGCACCACCGCGACAATCCCGCCGCCAACCCCGCTCTTGCCCGGCAACCCGACGCGATAGGCAAAATTGCCCGCCTCGTCATACAGCCCGCTGGTGGCCATTATGGAGTTGATCTGCCGGGTCTGGCGCGCCGTCAGGATCTGTTCGCCGCTGTGGGCGCTGGTGCCCTCGTTGGCCAGGAAGCTGAACGCCTTGGCCAAATCCAGGCAGCTCATCTGCAACGCGCAGTAGTTGAAGTAGCTGTGCAGCACCGCATCCACATCGTTATGGAAGTTGCCGAAGGACTTCATCAGGTAAGCCATCGCCGCGTTGCGCGCGCCGTGTTGGGCTTCGGAGTCGGCGACCACGCTGTTGACCAGGATCTGCGGGTTGCCCGACAGGCGCCGCACAAAGTCGCGCATCGACAAAATCGGCACGGCAAACCGCGATTGGTTGATGTCGCAGATCACCAGCGCGCCGGCATTGATGAAGGGATTGCGCGGCCGGCCACGTTCGAATTCCAGTTGCACCAACGAGTTGAACGGCTGCCCAGACGGCTCATGGCCCAGGCGCTCCCAGATGGTTTCGCCGCCATGGTCAATGGCCTGGACCAGGCTGAACACCTTGGAGATGCTCTGCACCGAGAACAGCGTATCGGCGTCGCCGGCGCGGTAGGCCGAACCATCGTTGCCGTACACGGCGATCCCGAGCTGGTTGGCGGGCACATCGGCCAATGCGGGGATGTAGTCGGCCACTTTGCCGCGGCCGATCAGTGGACGCACTTCGTCGAGGAT
The DNA here is from genome assembly GCA_016937595.1 of Pseudomonas cedrina subsp. fulgida. Lineage (GTDB taxonomy): Bacteria > Pseudomonadota > Gammaproteobacteria > Pseudomonadales > Pseudomonadaceae > Aquipseudomonas > Aquipseudomonas fulgida. The sequence continues at coordinate 780 of JAFHKH010000864.1, forward strand.
CGACGAAAGCATCGCCTGCATGTCTTGTCCTGTCATTTGTCGTTGAATCGGTGATAAGCGAGGCGCGGAGGATACCTGATGCCGGTGCTAAGATGCGCTCCACCTCTGCACTCAGGACGTCCCGAATGAAACTCAAACTCGCCCTCGCCAGCCTGCTGCTGATCTCCGCCTGCACGTCCACCCCGCCCGCTCAAGACTCCACCGCTTCAACCTGCCTCGCCGGCGGCGGCACCATGAAGCAAGTCGGCAAGTTGCAGAGCTGGAAGTGCATCACGCCGTACAAGGATGCGGGCAAGGCGTGTACCGACTCGAGCCAATGCGAGGGCGAATGCCAGACCAGCGTGACCACCCAGACCGGCACCAACCCGATCAGCGGCACCTGCCAGGTGGATAACAGCCACTTCGGCTGCTCGGCGACGGTGGAGAAAGGCAAGCTGGGCCGAGCGATTTGCGTGGACTAAGCCTCACCACCACCCCCGATCGTTCCCACGCTC
>JAFHKH010000865.1 GCA_016937595.1 Pseudomonas cedrina subsp. fulgida
AAAAATCCTGTTCTTGAGCAATGGCTACGCCAGTACCAGCATGGATGCCGTGGCTCTGGAGGCCGGCGTATCGAAACTGACGGTGTACAGCCACTTCAACGACAAGGAGACGTTGTTTACCGCTGCGGTGGTGGCCAAGTGTGAGGAACAACTGCCGGTGATGTACTTCGAGCTGCCCGTGGGCATGCCCGTAGAGACCGTGCTGCTGAATATCGCACGGGGGTTTCATCGCCTGATCAACAGCGAAGAGTCGGTCAACCTGCATCGCCTGATGATGACCACCGGCAATCAGGACGTGAAACTCTCGCAGATCTTCTTCGAGGCCGGGCCCATGCGCATGCTGCAGGGCATGGAGCGCCTGCTCGGCAAGATCGACCAGAGCGGCGCGCTGAGTATCGATAAACCGTTTACGGCGGCCGAGCACTTCTTCTGCCTGCTCAAGGGCACGGCGAACTTTCGCTTGCTGTATGGCTGCGGTGGGCAGTTGAGTGAAGAAGCCGC
>JAFHKH010000866.1 GCA_016937595.1 Pseudomonas cedrina subsp. fulgida
GGGCGCAACGGCGGGCAGTGCAACACCGGTGTGGCCCAGGATTACGCCGGGTTGCACGCCAGCCTCGGCGCGGACCGGGCGCGGGCCTATTACCAGGCCTACGAAAGCGCGGTGCACACGGTGGTGGCGTTGGTGGAGCAGGAGCAGATTGCCTGCGACCTGGTGCGCAACGGCAAGCTCAAGCTGGCGGCCAAGCCGATGCATTACGAAGGCCTGGCGCGCACCTGCGAACTGATTCGCCGCGAGGTGGATGCCGATGTCGAATTGCTCGATGCCGGGCAGACCCGCGCCGAGGTCAACTCGACGCAGTTTCATGGCGGCCTGTTGCAACGCAACGGCGTGCAAATGCACATCGGGCGCTTCGGTGTCGGCCTGGCCGAAGCCGCCGCGCGACACGGCGCGATGATCCACGAGCACACCTTGGTCAACGACTGGAAGGCGCAGGCCGGCGGCTACCAGGTCAACACCGCCAAGGGCTCGCTGCACGCCGGCCAGGTGCTGCTGGCCAGCGGTGCCTGTCAGCACGGCGGCCTGGGCTGGTATCGCCGACGCATCGTGCCGGTGGGCAGTTTTGTCATCGTCACCGAGGTGCTGCCCCAGGCGCTGATCGACCAGTTGTTGCCGCAGCACCGCGCCTATGTCACCAGCCGCATGATCGGCAACTACTTCCGGCTCACCCCGGATAACCGCCTGCTGTTCGGCGGGCGTGCACGCTTCGCCATGTCCAACAGCGTGTCCGACGCCAAGAGCGGCAAAGTGCTGCAGGCGGCAATGTTGAACATGTTCCCGCAATTGGCCGATGTGAAGATCGACTATTGCTGGGGCGGCCTGGTGGACATGACCTCCGACCGCCTGCCGCGCGCCGGCCAGCACGGCGGTGTGTTCCACTCCATGGGCTACAGCGGCCATGGCGTGCAGATGTCGGTGCATATGGGCCAGGTCATGGCCGAGGTGATGGCGGGCAATGCGGCGGCCAACCCGTGGCGCGAACTCGAATGGCCGGCGATCCCCGGGCATTTCGGCAAACCCTGGTTCCTGCCATTCGTGGGCGCCTATTACCGCTTTCAGGATTACTTGCATTGAGTCGCCGTTGTTGCCTCACCGTCGTTTGTGTTTCCAGGACGCTCCGGTTAACCGCGAGCACTCGAATCTTCTGATTTTCGACAGGTAGCCTTGCCATGACAGACAACAAGAACACCCCCGAACTCATCTCCGGTGCAGAGAGCCTGCGCGTCTTTGAAAGCCTTAATCGCGGCATGTCGCGGCGCAACGCCCTGCAGATGCTCGGCGTCGCCGGTGTGGCGGCGGCGGGTGCGGGCAGCCTGTTCGGTGCTGCCGGCAAACTGTGGGCCGATGACGCGCCAGCGGCGGGCAAGGGCAAGCCGGGCGGCAAGATTCGCGTGGCCAGCGTGGCCAGCTCCACCGCCGACACCCTCGACCCGGCCAAGGGCGGCCTGTCCACCGACTATATCCGCCAGTACATGTGCTACAACGGCCTGACCCGCTTCGACGCGCACATGGTGCCGCAACTGGAACTGGCCGAACGCATCGACAACACTGACGCCACGCTGTGGACCATCACCCTGCGCAAGGGCGTGAC
>JAFHKH010000867.1 GCA_016937595.1 Pseudomonas cedrina subsp. fulgida
CAGTCCATGGACTGTGGACGATGTCTCGCATGAGCTGATGGCGATGTCAAGACAGGTCAAGGATTCTGCAAAAACACCACATACCCTCGGAACCACTCACTCCCTTGCAAATACTTCGGTTCCTCCCACGCCCCGCCTTGAATCAAACCGATCTTGAACGCGAGCCCGAGGCGATTCAGGCGGGGCAGGTACGCCGCGTAATCCGGAATGCTGTGGCGCCCCTGGTAGGTCTGCACCACCACTTCATCCACCACACCCTTGAGCTGGGCGATGGCGGCCGGGTCGGCGTTGCTGCTCCAGTCCATCAGGCCGGTGATGCTCAGGCGCAGGTCCGCAGGCAAGCGTTGGCGCAGGTCACGCAGGAAGTCGGCGTATTCGTGCAGGTATTGGGTGCGGGCGTCGAAATCGATCTGGATGCCGACCACCGGGTTGCCCGCGTCACGCCAACGTTGCACCTGGCCGAGCAACTGGGTGTAGACCTGTTCGGGCCAGCGCAGGGTGTGGGCGCGGTAGACGATCCAGATGTCACCCCGTGTGAGGCGCGGCACGCTGATGCCTTGGGCGATCATCCGCACGCCTTGCTGGGGGGCGCGGCGGGTGGAGTTGATCTGGCCCTGCAGGATGTACAGGGTTTTGGCCTGCTTGAGCACCGGCTGTGGCGCAACACCGCTCCACAGCCAGAAGGCATCATAGTCGCGGGCGTCAACGCCGCCGAAGGCCGGGCTTGCCAGCAACAGCAAGCCTAGCCATAGGTGCTTCACCAGTAATACTGCAGCGATTTGCCCCACTGGGTATCGGCGAAGCTGCTTTTGAGCTGGCGGAACCAGGCTTTGCGCACCGCCGGCTCGACGTCCTGGCCGCCGCAGCTGTTGTAGCCCGAAGGCGCGTAGCAGTTGATGGCGCGAAACAGTGCGTAGGCCCGGTCATTCTTCGGCGCCTTGGTGTTCGCGATCACCTGTTTGTAGCCGTCCAGGCGCGAGAAGGTTTCACCCTTGAAATCCGACGCGCTGCTGCCCAGGCTGCCGGCGGCGCGAGTCTGCTCCAACGGCATGCCGTCCAGGCTGTTGCGCAGGATGAACTCACCCAGGCAATTGAGGCCTTGTGGGTTTTTACCCTCGCCCTGCAAGGTCGCGGCGGTTTGCGCGATGCTTGGGCAGGCATAGCCGGACTCGGCCTTGTCGCCATTCCACTGGAACAGTTTCAAGCTCTGGCCTTCGCCGTAGACGTAGCCCAGGCTGGTGCCCAGTTTGTCTTCCGGGGCCGTGGCCGGCAGTTGCTTGAGGTCGTCGGCGAAGGTGGCGAACTGGCCGCGCAGCAGGTCTTTGTAGAGCAGCACGAACTGCGCGGTCTGGCGCTCCATCGGGTCGCTCGCCTGGGCGATCTGCTGGCGCAGCAGCTCGGGGCCCGCCACGTTGCGCAACAGGATATAGCGCACCTGCTTGGCGCCGATCGGTGAATCGGTGGCGAACACCTTGGCCAGTTGGCCGCTGCGCTCATAGTTCATGGCCAGGGCCAGCTCCAACTGGTCGCGTTGCAACGGCAGTTTGGCCAGGGGCA
>JAFHKH010000868.1 GCA_016937595.1 Pseudomonas cedrina subsp. fulgida
CCGCAGGATGGTGGCCAATGGCTGCTGCTGGGCGACCGCGAAGGCGCGCTGGCCTGGTTCGTGCTCGACGATTGCCTGCGCAGTGATGCGCCTGCGCTGCTGGCGGCCTGCCAGGCGCGCGGCTGGCGCACGCTGCTGCTGTCCGGGGACAGTTCGCCGATGGTCGCCAGCGTCGCGGCTAAGCTGGGTATCGACGAAGCCCACGGTGGCCTGCGCCCCGATGACAAGCTGCAGGTGCTGCAACGGCTGCACAGGGAAGGCCGCAAGGTGCTGATGCTCGGCGATGGGGTCAACGATGTGCCGGTGCTCGCCGCCGCCGATATCAGTGTGGCCATGGGCACGGCCACGGACCTGGCCAAGACCTGCGCCGACGCCGTGTTGCTCTCCAACCGCCTGGACGCGCTGGTGCACGCCTTTACCCTGGCCCGGCGCACCCGTCGGGTGATTGTTGAAAACCTGGTGTGGGCAGGCCTATACAATGGCCTCATGCTGCCGTTTGCCGCCCTGGGTTGGATCACGCCCATCTGGGCTGCGGTCGGCATGTCCCTCAGTTCGTTGACCGTGGTGCTCAATGCCCTGCGCCTGACTCGCCAGCCAGGCGCGCCGGTTGCACGAGCCCTCTCAGTAACCCGCCCGCTGCCGGCTTGAGCCGCGCCGGCATGGAGTGCAGATGCCAGCTTTATACGTGATGATCCCGGCGGCGCTGCTGTTAGTGGGCGTGGCCATCTACATCTTTTTCTGGGCGGTGGACAGCGGCCAGTACGACGACCTCGACGGCCCGGCCCACAGCGTGTTGTTCGACGATCAGGACCCGAACCACCTCGCCGCCGTCGACCAAGCCAACGGCCCCGAGCAACCGCCCGTGCCCAAAGACCCGCCCCATGCTTGAATTGCGCCGCTGCTGGTTTCCGCGCTGATCCTCGGCCTGCTGGGGGGGCGGCCATTGCCTGGGCATGTGCGGCGGACTGATGGGGGCGCTGACCCTGGCGATCCCCAGGGAGCAGCGCGGCCGCAGGTTTCAACTGCTGCTGGCGTACAACCTGGGCAGGGTACTCAGCTATGCCGTCGCCGGCGTATTGATCGGCCTGGCCGGGTGGGCCGTGGCGAATAGCCCGGCGGCGATGTTCCTGCGTGTGCTGGCCGGGCTGTTGTTGATCAGCATGGGCCTGTACCTGGCTGGCTGGTGGAGCGCTCACCCGCATCGAAAGCCTCGGGCGCGGCCTGTGGCG
>JAFHKH010000869.1 GCA_016937595.1 Pseudomonas cedrina subsp. fulgida
AAATCGGCTTCTCCATCGACGACCTGCGCCTGGAGCGCTGGTCCCGTGACCGCGATTACTTCGTCGCAGCCGCGGAAAAACTCGATGCCAAGGTCTTTGTGCAATCGGCCGATGCCAACGAGCAGAAGCAGATCTCCCAGATCGAGAACCTGATCTCCCGTGGCGTCGATGTGATCGTGATCGTGCCGTTCAACGCCACCGTGCTCACCAACGCCGTTGCCGAAGCCAAGAAGGCCGGGATCAAGGTGGTGTCCTACGATCGCCTGATCCTCAACGCCGACATTGACGCCTACATCTCCTTCGATAACGAAAAAGTCGGCGAAATGCAGGCCAGCGGCGTGCTGCAAGCCGCGCCCAAGGGCAACTATTTCCTGCTCGGCGGCGCGCCCACCGACAACAACGCCAAGGTGCTGCGCGAAGGCCAGATGAAGGTGCTGCAACCGGCCATCGACAAGGGCGACATCAAGATTGTCGGCCAGCAATGGGTAAAAGAGTGGAACCCCACCGAAGCCCTGAGCATCGTCGAAAACGCCCTGACCCGGAACAACAACAAGATCGACGCCATCGTCGCCTCCAACGACGCCACCGCCGGCGGTGCGATCCAGGCCCTGGCCGCGCAGAAACTGGCGGGCAAGGTGCCGATCTCCGGCCAGGACGCCGACCTCGCCGCGATCAAGCGCGTGATCGACGGTACCCAGACCATGACCGTGTACAAGCCGCTCAAGCTGATCGCCACGGAGGCCGCCAAGCTCTCGGTGCAACTG
>JAFHKH010000087.1 GCA_016937595.1 Pseudomonas cedrina subsp. fulgida
CCGCTCGCCACAGCAAGCCTCCTTGCCACAAAAATAGAGTCTCAGAGTGGCTACGTGGCTACTCGGGTTTGTCCACCCGTCCTTTCACCGCAAGGACAAACTCGCACCAACCAGAGGCGCCACTGGCGTCGCTAAGGGCCAAAACAGTGCGCGATCACCTGGCTTGATGTGGATCAAGGCCAGGCGTGGGCTGCCTGCTTAACCTGAACGTACCGCTCGCCAGCCCGGCAGAGCGGCAGGGTGACGAGTGGTAGAACCCGAGTCGCTGAGCGTGGATGAACCGTCAACTGCCTGAGCGGCGTGCGGGCGGGCTGTCTTCTTCGGCATCGTCAGGGCGATCAGCCGGCTCAGCCGGTTTGCGCGGCTGATCGTCGGTGTCTTTGCTGTTCTTGTCGCTGTCGGAGGGGCTGCTGGGGTAATTCCCCGGCGGCAGCGCGGAGCCTGTGGCGCTGTCACCACTCAAAAGCTGCGCGGCAGGTGCAGGGTTGTCGCCAAAGGCGGCGAGGGCGGGGCCGGTGAGCAGGGCTGACAGGCCGACGATAAGCAAAATCCGTTGGGACACTCTGGTCTTCATGACGCAATCCCCTATCGTGTGGATGTATAACGCAGGAGCAGCGGCGAAGCCTGGACATTACCAGGCTCCGGTCATGCCTGGATCAAGCCGCCAGTGGCTTGGCCGACTGCGATTTCTTGTACGCGGCCTTCATCGCTTCCATTTCAGCACCCAGCGCTTCGAGCTGCGCCTTACCCAGCAGCTTTTTAGCCTGCGGGAACATCTCGCTTTCCTCTTCTTCTATATGGTGCTCCAGCAGCTCCTTGACCACTTTGACGCGGCCCGAGAACTCGGTGGTGGAGGGCTCGGTCTGTTTCAGGTCCGGCAGTACGAGAGCGTCCACGGTGCGATGCTCTTCCTTGGCTTCGTGGTACATGATGTCCTGCTCCTTGCCGCCGGCTTTGCGGAAAGCCGGGTAGAGAATTTCTTCTTCAAGCTTGGTGTGCAGGCTGATTTCCATCTCCAGCTTGGCCAGTAGCTCAGTACGTTTTTTTACCCCACGCTCGGTGGACTCACTCAATTGAGTCAACAAGGCCTTCACGCGTTCGTGGTCGGCGATGAGCAGGTCAATGGCATTCATGGGTGACACCTCACGGAAAACTCACGGCGTGTCGACATGCACGCCTCGTCCATGGGAGTGGTGCATCAGGTGTACCAACTCTTAAATTTTATAAAATATTATTTAAATTCAAACGGATACGTGCATTTTTCGCCAATGCCCGTCGTGCAGGTTGCATGGTTGGCCCTGGCGCACATTGCATTCCACAACGAAGCAGCGGCGTCGCAAATTTTAATGGAACCCTGGCGGTAAATACTTGACCTAATGCATACGACCTAGGAGGTGAAGCATGGAAATCCACTATATCTGGATGGGTTTGGCAGTGATTCTGCTGTTGTTGGAATTGTGGGCGATCAACGTTGTGTTGCGCAGCACCGGTGGCTGGGAGACCAAAGGGTTGTGGCTGATCATATTGATTTTTGTGCCGTTGTTCGGCCTGATTGCCTGGGCGATGTTCGGGCCCAAGCGTGAAATGCCCGAGCACCGCAGGAACTGAGACAAGCCTCTGTGCACGGACTGCGCGTCGCCAGATGCGCAGCCCGTTTGGTTTCGGTTGCAGCACGCTATTACGCACAACGCCCGAATGATTCGGGGCGTTGTTGTTTCATCGGAGCTGACTCAGCCCGCCAATGCCTTGGCAATCGCCTCGTTGAACGCCGGCAAATCATCCGGCGTACGCGAGGTGATCAGCGTCCAGCCATTGGCCGTGCACTGCTTGACCTCGGCATCGACCCAGCCGGCGGCGCCGGCGTTTTCCAGGTCGATGCGCACGCTCTTGTAGGAGGTCAGGGTCTTGCCATTGACCACGCCTGCATCGATCAGCGTCCACGGGCCATGGCAGATGGCGGCAATGGTCTTGCCGGCTTCGGCGAAGTCCTTGATCAAGCGCAGCGCCGCTGCGTCCTGACGCAGGGTGTCGGCATTGACCGTTCCACCTGGGATAACCAAGGCGTCAAAGTCAGTGCTGACCACATCCGACAATCGCACGTCGGACTCCACGGTCTGGTCCTTTTCGGTGTCGCCGACAAAGGTCTGGGTCGTCCCGCCTTTGCTGGAGCCGTGGGTCACGGCGGCGCCAAAACCGCGCAGCGCTTCCAGGGGTTTGAGCAATTCATCGCGCTCAATGCCGGTGTTGGACGTGATGATCAGGATTTTCTTACCGTTAAGTTGCGCACTCATGTTCGGATACCTCCCGTGCAGTGAATGAAATTACTGGGCGTACTTGCTTTGCAGCTCCTTGGCCATTTTCAAATGTTTTTCCAGGGTCGGCAGTTTCTCGCTGGCGAAAGCCTTCAGCTCGGCGTTGTCCGAGGACGTCGACTCGTTCTTGAACAGCTTGACGGCTTCTTCATGGGCATTGACTTGGTTGTTTGCGTAGGCTTTGTCGAACGACTCGTCACGCATTTCGAGGATGGCCTTCTTGGCCTTGTCCATCAGAGCGGCATCGTCCGGTACTTCCAGGTCGTGCTTCTTCGCCAGCGCCATCAGCGCCTGATTGGCCTTGGTGTGGTCATCAATCATGTGCTGGGCGAACGTTTTCACGTCAGCCGAGCTGCTCTTTTGCAGCGCAAGCTTGCCGGCTTCGACTTCGGTGATACCGCTTTGCGCAGCCTCGTCGACGAAGTCATTGGAGGTGGCCGCCATGGCGACGGAAATCGAACCGGCAACCAGGGCGAACGTCAGGCCCATCTGTTTCATCAGCTTGGTAGTCATGGTGTATCTCCTTGTGGATGACGTGATGTCGTTACCTGAAAATTGAGCCGGGGCCTGGGCAAAAGGTTTAATTTTTTTTGGACTTTTTTCGCCGGTGGTGGGGCCTGAAATTTACTTGAACTATCGAAATACGACGGGCTCTGCTGCATAAGTGCCCGTTGTTTTTTGCGGGCTTTTACTGCCAGGAGATGCACTGTGACCGATCACAAACCCGCCGACAAAACCCCCGACCCCATCAGCTCCGAACAGACCCAAAAGGGCAGCGAGCAGCCGTCGAAGGGGCACACCCTGGAGCACCCGAACCCCGACACCAAAACCGTCGACAAGGTAATCACCCCCACGTCGATCAAGGACACCGAACGCCAGACCGACGCGCTCAACGAGCAGGCCGCCAAGGCCGAGCGCAAGCTGGACCGCTGAACATGGCCAAGGCGATTTCGGCGTCCGAACTGGGTATCGAACTCCAGCACGGAGACGATGCCAGCCTGTTCAAATGGTTTATCGCCAGTTTCCTGATGGGCAAGCGTATCCAGGCGCCGATCGCCGCGCAGGCCTATAAGGTGATCGTTGAAGAGCAGGGGCGCGACACCGCGCGTAAATTGCAGCACTGCACGTCGCGTGAGTTGGTGGCCATGCTCGGCCGTGCGCATTATGTGCGCTATGACGAGACCACGGCACAACGCCTGCTCGACCTCAGCGCCAAGCTGAACGCCGAATACGCGGGCAGGATCACCCGGATGCGCAGCGCCAGCGACAGTCCTGAAGCCTTTGAAAAACGCCTGGCTGAATTTGAAGGCGTGGGGCCCAAGACCATCGAGATTTTCATGCGCGATGCGGCCAAGGTGCTGTTTTGACCGCACCGCTCTACATAGGCTGTGCGGGCTGGAGCCTGCCGCGTGAATCCTGGCCGGCCTTTGCCGGCGAAGGCACGCACTTGCAGCGTTACGCTTCACGCTTCAATGCAGTGGAAATCAACAGTTCGTTTTATCGTCCGCACTTGGCCAAGACCTATGAACGCTGGGGGCAATCGGTGCCGCCGACGTTCCGTTTTTCGGTCAAGATGCCCAAGCACATTACCCATCAATTGCGCTTGCAGCACTGCGACACAGCGTTGGATGAGTTTCTGGCGCAATGCGTGCAATTGGGCGCAACGCTGGGCTGCCTGTTGGTGCAGTTACCGCCTTCGCTGCCGTTTGAGCCGGTGGTGGCCAGCGTCTTTTTCAGGGCATTGCGCCAGCGCTTTACCGGCGATGTGGTGCTTGAACCACGCCATCCGAGCTGGCTGGCGGCTGAAGGTCTGTTGCAGGACTTGCAGATAGGCCGCGTAGCCGCGACCCGCCGGTGATCGAGACGGGTGATGCGCCGGCCGGCTGGCAGGGCGTGCGCTATTGGCGCCTGCATGGAACGCCGCGTATCTACCACAGTGCTTACGGGCCGCAACGGCTGCAGGCATTGTCGCGATTGTTGACCCGGTCTATCCAGGATGGCATTCCGACCTGGTGCATTTTCGACAACACCGCCAGCGGTCATACAACGTCCGACGGCCTTTGCCTGCTCGACCTGCATCCGCAACACTTCCAGCCCTGATTGCCCATAGGCCTTCATGCTCGGCACATGTCATGCGTCGTCCAGCGATATAAACGTCATGGCTGGTTGCGCAGGCGATGGGCAGCTACTCTCAGCGTTCAGTTCAGGGAGAGGTGACCTAGATGTCGTTGATGACCACCATCGAAGATTTACGCAGGCTGGCGCAAAAACGTGTTCCACGGATGTTCTACGACTATGCCGATTCCGGCTCCTGGACTGAAAGCACCTACCGCGCCAATGAAAGCGATTTTGCCCACATCAAATTCCGCCAGCGGGTGGCGCGCAATATCGACGAACGCTCGATCCGCGCCACGATGATCGGCCAGGACATGGCCATGCCGGTGGCCCTGGCACCGACCGGGCTGGCCGGTATGCAGCACGCCGACGGCGAGATACTCACCGCCCGCGCCGCCGCCGCCTTTGGCCTGCGTTACACCTTGTCGACCATGAGCATCTGCTCCCTGGAAGACATTGCTGAACACGTCGGTCAGCCCTTCTGGTTCCAGCTGTATGTGATGCGCGACCGCGGGTTTATCGAGCAGTTGATCGAGCGCGCCAAGGCTGCCGGCGTGGATGCCTTGGTGCTGACCCTCGACCTGCAGATCCTCGGGCAGCGCCACAAAGACCTGATCAATGGCCTGTCGGCACCGCCCAAACTGACCTTGCCGAATATCCTCGACATGGCTACCAAGCCACGCTGGGTCATGGGCATGCTCGGCACCCGGCGCCGTGGCTTCGGCAATATCGTCGGGCATGTCAAAGGGGTGGCCGACATGAGTTCATTGTCTTCCTGGACCGCCCAACAGTTCGACCCGCGCTTGAGTTGGGACGATGTGGAGTGGATCAAGAAGTGCTGGGGCGGCAAGTTGATCATCAAGGGCATCCTCGATGTGGAAGATGCGCGCCTGGCCGCCCATTCCGGTGCCGATGCATTGGTGGTGAGTAACCACGGTGGTCGCCAACTGGATGGCGCACCGTCGAGCATCAGCCAGTTGCCGGCGATTGTCGAAGCCGTGGGCGAGCGCATTGAGGTGTGGCTTGATGGCGGCATTCGTTCCGGCCAGGACGTGCTCAAGGCGATGGCCTTGGGCGCCAAAGGCACCATGATCGGTCGCGCGCACCTGTATGGCCTGGGTGCGATGGGCGAGGCGGGTGTGACCAAGGCGCTTGACATCATCGCCCGTGAGTTGGATGTGTCGATGGCGCTGTGCGGGCATAACGATATACGCGATGTGAATCGCGAGATTTTGTTGCCGGGTACCTATCCAGAAACGGTTTACCGAGCAAAAAAACTGTAAAAATATAAAAAGAGTTGTCCACGGAAACCGTGGGTATCTCTGTGGATAACTTTGCGAAGCCCCGGCAGGGTTGGCGATTTAAGCTGAGGTCATTATTTGATCAACTTCTGTTTTGGCCCAGCATGGGCTGGGTTTGCGCTTGACAGGCAAGTGCGAACCCAGTGCCGAAAAGCTTTTTACGAGTCGCCGTTGTGGCCTGTGGAGTGCGTGACAACCCGGGGCGGCATCTTCACCTGCATCAGCTTATCCAGCGCCTGGCCATAACTGCGGCCAGCCAGGCTCATGCTGTTGTTATGGCTGGCGCCGGGCACCAACAGCAGGCGCTTGGGTTCCTGGGCGGCGTCAAACAGCTGCTGGCTGAAACGCGGCGGTACGTAACGGTCGTCCAGGCCGTGGACCACCAGCAATGGCATATGGATATCGGCAATCTTGTCGATGGAATCGAATTTCTGTGACAGCAGCCAACGCACCGGCAACGAGGTGTCCGCCACCGCCGTGGCCACATCCGCAAGCGAAGTAAAGGTGGATTCGATCACCAGGCCGCGCACCGGCAGCGGCGTTTGCCTGCCCAGCTCGGCAGCCAGGTCGATGGCCACCGCGCCGCCCAGGGAATGACCGTAGATCAGGCGTTTGCCTGGGTTCGGTTGCAGCACCTGGAAACGTTCCCAGGCGATGCGCGCGTCCTCATACACGCTGGTTTCCGACGGTAGTTCGCCGTGGCTCTGGCCAAACCCGCGATAGTCGATGGCCAGTACCGAATAGCCCAGGGCGTGCAATTGCTCGATGCGAAACAACTGCCCGGTCAGGTTCCAGCGCACGCCATGCAGGTAGAGGATGGCGGGTGCGTCCTTGTTGTCCGCCGGGTACCACCAGCCATGAATCGTCTGCCCCGGCTTGAAACTGGCCGGCTTCAGGTCAAATTCCTGCACGGCCTTGGGCAAGCCACTGTACCAACTGGCGGTGCCCGGTTCGATGCGAAACACCAGTTCACGCTCCTTGTGCTGCAGCACGGCGCAGCCCACCGGCAGGCCGATGATCACCAACGCCATGCACAACAGGGGAAACCAACGCAGGCTCAGGCGCGAGAAAAAACGAGAGGACATGAAGGTTCCAGGAAAGAGGTGAAGCAGGGGTTTTACCAGATGGCCCCCACGGGCAGGAATTAATTCGACGGCCGTAAACGGGGATTGCTTGCAAAGTGTTACAGCTTCGCAATCGAGCCGTTGCCTTGACGCTGACGCCGTCTCCGCGACATGCTCTTGCTCCTTTGAACCCAGGACTGATCATGCCCAACAGCCCCGTTCGCATCACCGCCGAAGAAACACTCTCGGAAAACTGGTACCTGCTGAAAAAATACAGCTTCGACCTGCGCCGCCGCGACGGCAGTTGGCAAGCCCAGACCCGCGAGGTATACGACCGCGGCAATGGCGCGACCATCCTGCTGTACAACCGCGAGCAGCGCACGGTATTGCTGATTCGCCAGTTTCGGATGCCCACGTTCGTCAATGATTACCACGGCTACCTGATCGAAGCGGCGGCCGGGTTGCTCGACAACGCGAGCCCCGAGGAACGTATCCGCCTGGAAGCGGAAGAAGAAACCGGCTACCGCGTGGGGCATGTGGAGAAGGTCTACGCGGCGTTCATGAGCCCAGGCTCGGTGACGGAGCGCATTCACTTTTTCATCGGTGAATACCAGCCTGGGGATCGGGTTGGAACTGGTGGCGGACTGGCGGAAGAGGGGGAAGATATCGAGGTACTGGAGCTGGGTTTCGAGCAGGCGTTAGGCATGGTGCAGGGCGGTGAAATTGTGGATGGGAAGACCATCATGCTCCTGCAACACCTGGAATTGCGGATGCTTAAAGAGGGATGGTGAGCCGGCGTTCTCCGGCGGGCAAACATGCGTTGGCTTGATCGTTCCCACGCTCCGCGTGGTAGCGGTGGAAGACCTCGATGCCGGCGCGCAGGCGCGTCAGTGCCTGGGCTTCTGACAATGGGTAAAACTCGCCCTCGTGGGTATAGACACGGCGCATGAACCAGTCTTTTGGCGTGCGCGGCGCCGGTTGGTCGTCGCTATGAAAGTAGCCATGCAGGGCCAACTCATCGCCCCTGGCGACGCGGCTGTCCAGCAATCGCCGGAAATCCCCTTCGGCAGGCAGCGCATCATGATGATGAAAATCCGGTACCACCAGCCA
>JAFHKH010000870.1 GCA_016937595.1 Pseudomonas cedrina subsp. fulgida
AGCCCGCTCCCACAGGGATCTTCGTTGCTTTGAGCATTGCGCTCGCTTAACTGATCGGCATTAGGGCTTGCCACAGGGGGGCGGCAGCTTCTGGCGGTAACAAGGCCGACAAAGTTTGTCGCCTTTTCTTACGAGCTGAACCAGAGCTGGCACCCTTGTTGCTACCTCCCCTAGTAATCGCTGCGTAGTGTCAAAAATTTGCGAGTCGGAGAGAGAAGGTCATGAGCCAGGGTATTGAGTTCAATCGGTTGATGTTGGATATGCGTTCCATGCAAATGGATGCCATGGCCCAGCCGAAATCCGTCGCGCAGGTGCCGCAACTGGGCCAAAGCAGCTTTGCCGACATGCTCGGTTCGGCGATCAATAAAGTCAGTGACACCCAACAAGCGTCCAGCCAGTTGGCCAACGCGTTCGAGATCGGTAAAAGCGGCGTGGACCTCACCGACGTGATGGTCGCCTCGCAAAAAGCCAGCGTGTCCTTCCAGGCCTTGACCCAGGTGCGTAACAAGCTGGTGCAGGCCTATCAAGACATCATGCAGATGCCGGTTTAAGGGCGAGATTTAAGTCATGGCAGAAGCAGTCGTGGACAACGTACCCGCCAAGGCAGACGGCAAACCGCCGCTGTTTGGCCTGTCGTTCCTGGAAAACCTCTCGGAAATGACCATGTTGCGTCAGGTGGGCCTGATGGTCGGCCTGGCTGCCAGCGTGGCGATTGGTTTTGCCGTGGTGTTGTGGTCCCAGCAACCCGATTACCGGCCGCTGTACGGCAGCCTGGCGGGCATGGACTCCAAGCAGATCATGGAAACCCTCGCCGCCGCCGACATCGCCTACACCGTGGAGCCCAACTCCGGCGCCCTGCTGGTCAAGGCCGATGACGTGGCCCGTGCGCGCATGAAGCTTGCGGCCGCCGGCGTGACCCCGTCCGACGCCAACATCGGTTTTGAGATCCTCGACAAGGACCAGGGCCTCGGTACCAGCCAGTTCATGGAAGCCACCCGCTACCGTCGTGGCCTGGAAGGCGAACTGGCGCGCACCATCTCCAGCTTGAATAACGTCAAGGGTGCCCGCGTGCACCTGGCCATTCCGAAAAGCTCGGTGTTCGTGCGCGACGAGCGCAAGCCCAGCGCCTCGGTTTTGGTGGAACTGTTTTCCGGCCGCTCCCTGGAGCCTGGCCAGGTACTGGCGATCATCAACCTGGTCGCCACCAGCGTGCCTGAATTGAGCAAGTCGCAGATCACCGTGGTCGACCAGAAGGGCAACCTGCTGTCGGACATGGCGGAAAACTCCGCCTTGACCCAGGCCGGTAAACAGTTCGATTACAGCCGCCGCATGGAAAGCATGCTCACCCAGCGTGTGCATAACATCCTGCAGCCGGTATTGGGCAACGACCGCTACAAGGCTGAAGTGTCCGCCGATGTGGACTTCAGCGCCGTCGAGTCGACGTCCGAGCAGTTCAACCCGGACCAGCCGGCGCTGCGCAGCGAGCAATCCACCAGCGAACAACGCACCGCCGCCAATGGCCCGCCGCAAGGCGTGCCGGGGGCCCTG
>JAFHKH010000871.1 GCA_016937595.1 Pseudomonas cedrina subsp. fulgida
GCAAACCACCGGCGCGGGCTTCATCGATGACCCGTTGATTGAGCTCGGCATCCGGGGTGCGCGCCGGGTCATCCTTGATCAGTTCGATGGCCAGCATAAAACCGGTGCCGCGCACATCGCCGATGCGCGGGTAGCGCGCCTGCAAGCCCAGCAGGCCATGGCGCAGGCGTTCGCCGAGCAATTGGCTGCGCGCCAGCAACTGTTCCTCTTCGAAGGCCTCTCACCGCCAGCGCCGCCGCGCAGGCCAACGCATTACCGCCGTAGGTGCCGCCCAGGCCACCGGGCAGCGGGGCGTCCATGATGTGCGCCTTGCCGACCACGCCGGACAACGGCAGACCGCCAGCCAGGCTCTTGGCCACGGTGACCAGGTCAGGCTGGATGCCGGCGTGCTGGAAACCGAACCAGGCGCCGGTGCGACCGAAGCCGGTCTGGATCTCATCGAGGATCAGCACAATGCCATGTTTGTCGGCCAGTGCGCGCAAGGCCTGGAGAAACTCGGCCGGGGCGGCGAGGAAGCCGCCGTCGCCCTGCACCGGTTCGAGGATGATCGCCGCGACGCGGTCCGGCGCAACCTGGGTCGCCAGCAATTCATCCAGCGCCTGCAATGCCAGGTCGCTGGTGACGCCGCGATAGGCGTTCGGGTACGGCGTGTGGAACACTTCCGGCGCGAACGGGCCGAAGTTCTGCTTGTAGGGCTGGCTCATACCGGTGAGCGTGGTGCCCAGCAACGTCCGCCCATGGAAACCGCCACGAAAGGCGATGACCGCCGAACGATTGGTGTGGGCGCGGGCGATCTTCACCGCATTTTCCACCGCCTCGGCGCCGGAGGTGAAGAACGCGGCCTTGCAGGCGTGCTCGCCGCCGATCAATTCACACAGGCGCTGGGCCAGGTCGAGGTAAGGCTGGTACGCCACCACCTGGAAGCAGGCATGGGAGACCTTCTGCAACTGCGCCTGCACCGCCGCGACCACCTTGGGGTGGTTATGGCCGATGTTCAATACGCCGATACCGCCGACGAAATCGAGGTAGCGCTTGCCCTCCACGTCCCATAATTCGGCGCCCTGGGCACGGTCGATCACCAGCGGGTGCGCGGTGATCAGGCCACGGGGCACGAATTGATCGCGCTGGCGGAGCAAATGTGGGGTTTCGTCGACTCTGCTGTTCATGGCACTTCCCATTGTGAGCCCGGCAACCGGAAGGTGGTTGCGATGCCATTCAGATTACGACCTGCCCGAAACGAACTGCACCGAAGTTGCCCCGTGAGAAATTCGGATCGACTGTTTTTCCCCCGTGTTTCAACAGATCCTGCGCTGGGCTTGGAGGATGATGAGGGCTACGTTCAACCTTGCGGAGATGCCCATGGCCCTGCTTTACAAATCCGACCCGGTGCGTGGTCAACGCTGGCAGGCGCTGTTTGCCGAACACGCGCCGGACATCGAATGGCGCGCCTGGCCGGACATCGGCGACCCCGCCGAGATCGAGTACCTGGCCGCCTGGCTGGCGCCGGACGATCTCGATCAACTGCTGCCCAACCTGAAGGTGCTATTTGCGGTGTCGGCCGGGGTCGACCAACTCGACCTGGCGCGGTTGCCCGCGGACCTGCCGGTGGTGCGCCTGCTCGATCCAGGCATCACCCGAGGTATGTGCGAATATGCCAGTTGGGCCGTGCTCAGCCTGCACCGCGACATGCTGCGCTACCGCCAGCAACAGGTGGCGCGCTGCTGGCAGGCGCACCCGTTGCAACCGGCGGCGAACCGCCGTGTCGGTGTGATGGGTCTGGGTGCCCAGGCGCAGCAGATTATCGCGACCCTGGCGCCGTTGGGGTTTGCCTTGTCGGGCTGGGCGCGCAGCGCGCATCAACTGCCGGGGGGTGGAATGCTATGCGGGCCAGGCGCAACTGCCAGCGTTTCTCGGCCAGTGCGACATCCTGCTGTGCGTGCTGCCGCTGACCGAGCAGACCCAAGGCATCCTCGACAGCCGCCTGTTTGCCCAACTGCCGCGGGGTGCGGCACTGGTCAACATGGGGCGTGGCGGGCACCTGGTGGAAGAGGATCTGCTCGAAGCACTGGCCAGCGGGCAACTCAGTGGCGCCGTGCTGGACGTACTGCAACAGGAACCGGCGCCGGCGGATCATCCGTTCTGGGACCATCCGCAGATTCTGCTCACGCCCCATATCGCCGCGATGACCCAGCCGGACAGTGCGTTTGCGGTGCTGCTGGAGAATATCCGCCGGCACCAGCGCGGGGAGCCGATGCTGGGCGAGGTGGATCGAAGCAAGGGTTATTAATATCAGCCGTACTCGATCTTCCCCAC
>JAFHKH010000872.1 GCA_016937595.1 Pseudomonas cedrina subsp. fulgida
GCTTTTTCAGCTCGGCATCGCCCAGGATGGTTGCGACCACTGCGGCACCATGATCCGGCGGTGTCGACCACAGGTTGCGCGCGGTATTGGCCAGTTGGCTGCGCACATCCGTCAGCTTCTCGGCGTCCGCCGCACATACAATCAATGCGCCGACACGGTCGCTGTACAGGCCAAAGTTTTTCGAGCAGGAACTGGTGACCAGGACTTCCGGCAACTCGGCGGCAAACAGCCGCACCGCCCAGGCGTCCTGTTCCAGGCCATCGCCGAAGCCCTGGTAGGCAAAGTCGATCAAAGGCAGCAGTTGCCGCTCGCGCACGATTCGCAGCACCTGGCGCCAGTCATCCTGGGACAGGTCGAAACCGGTCGGGTTGTGACAGCAGGCGTGCAGCAGCACCACGTCGCCCTTGGGCACGGAGGAGAGGGCGGCGAGCATCGCCGTCACGTCCAGGCGATTGTCAGCCCCCACATACGGGTAATGGCTGACCTTGAGGCCGGCCTTGGCAAAGAGGGTCTCGTGGATCGGCCAGGTCGGGTTGCTCAGCCAGACGCCACGGCCGGGCAGGTTCTGGGCGTTTTCCGGCGAGTC
>JAFHKH010000873.1 GCA_016937595.1 Pseudomonas cedrina subsp. fulgida
GCAGCGGTGTCGCGGTGGGACGAGGCGCGGGAGGCATTGAACGGCCTGGCCCCAGGCTTTGCCCAGTGCCTTGCGCGGGTGGACGCCGACCCCATCGTCGCGCCTGTATTTGCGCGGCATTGGCCGCAGTGGAAGGTCTCATGATGTTCGCGCAATCAGTTGAAACAATGACAGACGCACCCTGCAAGTCCCCCGTAGCGGCGTTCTGACCTACGCTTTCTTAAAGTGCTGTAGGAATCATCCTTGAATTTGACGGTCGCAGACATGAAACTCAAGAACCCTGCATGGAATTCAAAGGAGGTGCGCATGCTCATCCGGTCGCTGACCCTGGCTACCTTGATGGCTTTTACGGGGCCGCTGTTGGCTGCTGATGATATCAACCCGCTCAAGCAGGACTTGGGCAAGGCCCGGCCGCTGGTGGTGGTTGAGCTTGATTCCGGCAACGACACCTTGGCGACCCTCAAGAAACACTTGGACGAGCCTGCTACCAAGCAGTCCTTTGAAGAGCGAGCCATGGTGCTCTACACCGTGAAGTTCGGCAGCATCGGCGCCGAAGGAGAGAAGTTTGCCAAG
>JAFHKH010000874.1 GCA_016937595.1 Pseudomonas cedrina subsp. fulgida
ACTTCGCCTGCGCGGCGGTCCAGGCCATATTGGATCAGCTTGGAATTTGCCCAGTCGTAGTCCTCACGGGAACAAATGACGAACTTGACCTGGTCGTTGGCCGTCAGCAGGTCGATGTTCTCGTAGCGGTTGCGATGCGCCTCCTTGGAACCCGGCGTCTTGAGGTCGACCACGCGGCTGACGCGTGGGTCCACCGCAGAGATATCCAAGGCGCCGCTGGTCTCCAGCGATACTTCGTAGCCGGCGTCGCACAGCTGCTTGAGCAAAGGGATGGCATTGGGCTGGGCCAGCGGCTCGCCACCGGTCACGCAGACGTAGCGCGGCTTGTAGCCGGCGACCTGCGCCAGGATGTCATCGAGGCTGCGCACCGTGCCGCCACTGAAGGCGTAGGCGCTGTCACAGTATTGGCAACGCAACGGGCAACCGGTCAGGCGCACAAAAACGGTGGGCAGGCCAGCCGTCCGCGTTTCACCCTGCAACGAGTAAAAAACTTCGGTAATACGTAATGTGTCTTGCATAGTCGCCACGGGCGTAACAGCTAAACAGGCTGTCCGCCTCCGTCAGGCACTTCAAGAAGCCCCGCTAACGCGCAGGCCCCTAAAAGCGTGTTTCATAAAAGGGCATGGATTCTAACGAAAAAACCCGCGCCAGGCGCGGGTTTCTTCTAAACGGGTTGCATCGCTTACAAGCGCTGCAGGTCCCGCTGTGCCAACTGGGCAGCGGAAGTACCCGGATATTGGGCCACCACTTGCTGCAAAATGCCTTTGACCTTGTCGGCATGACCCAGGCGGCGCTCTACATCTGCGAGCTTGTACAGCGAATCCGGTACCTTGGCATGCTTGGGGTACAGCTGGCTGACCTTGGCAAAAGCCTGGCCCGCGCCCTGCAGGTCACCCTTTGCCAGGTTGACTTCGCCCAGCCAGTATTGGGCGTTGCCCGCGTACTGGCTGTTCGGGTACTTGCGCAGGAAAGCGGTAAAGGCCTGGCTGGCCTTATCGAAATCCTTGGCCTTGATCAGGTCGAAAGCGGCATCGTAATACAGCTTTTCCTTGCCCGGATCACCCGGTTCGCTGCTCGCGGCAGGCGCCTGGCTGGCA
>JAFHKH010000875.1 GCA_016937595.1 Pseudomonas cedrina subsp. fulgida
GTGCGCGACATGTTCAGCGCCATCTTCTTTGTGGCGATTGGCTTGATGATCGACCCGCAGATCCTGCTGCAATATGCCTGGCCGATTGCAGTGATCACCGTGGCCGTGGTGCTGGGCAAAATGCTGTCTTGCGGCCTTGGCGCTTTCATCGCCGGCAATGATGGGCGTACCTCACTGCGCGTGGGCATGGGGCTGTCACAGATTGGCGAGTTTTCCTTCATTATCGCGGCGTTGGGGATGACGTTGCAGGTGACCAGCGATTTCCTCTATCCCGTAGCGGTGGCGGTCTCGGCGATTACCACCTTGCTCACGCCGTACCTGATTCGTGGGGCGGACCCGCTGTCATTGAAGATCGCGGCGGTCATGCCTAAGCGCATGAGCCGGGTGTTCGGCCTGTATGGCGAGTGGCTGCGCAGCATTCAGCCCCAGGGCGAAGGCGCGATGCTGGCGTCGATGATCCGCAAGATCATCCTGCAAGTGGGGGTCAACCTGGCGCTGGTGGTGGCG
>JAFHKH010000876.1 GCA_016937595.1 Pseudomonas cedrina subsp. fulgida
TGCGCAGATGCCGCTCGCCATTGGGGTGCAGGCGCGTGCCGGCGTCGGCCACCGGCACGTGATGGCGGATGGCGGTCATGGTGTCTTGCAGGGCCCGGCGCCGCGCGCATGCATATGCACATCGCCACAGGCCACCGCCGGGATGCGCAGGCTGGCGGCCAAGTCCAGGCGTTGCTCCAGCCGGCGCGCATCGTCCTGGCCACAGTGCAGGTGCACCGCCAGCCACAAGCGTGCGGCGAAGGTGCGGCGCAGCCATTGGATCGAGGCCTGGGTGTCGCTGTCTTCGGCAACCCACAGCGCCAGCAGGCCAGGCAGCGGTTGTTCGAAGTCCTCGCGCAGCAGGCGATAGCTGCCCTTTTCGGCACGCCGCCTGGCCAGGGTGATCAAGCGACACAGGTGTTGGTAGCCACTGAGATCTTCCACCAGCAACACCAGTTTCGGCCCGTTCTCGATGCGCACCTCGCTGCCGATAATCAGCGGTAACTGCACCGCCTTCGCGGCCTGCCAGGCACGCACAATGCCCGACAGGGTGCATTCGTCGGTGATCGCCAGGGCGCTGTAGCCTTGGCGTTTGGCGCGTTCGAACAACTCCAGCGCACTCGACGCACCGCGCTGGAAACTGAAGTTGGACAGGCAATGCAGCTCGGCGTAGCTCATGCAAACCAGCCTTGCAGCCACAACCCATCACATTGGCCAACGTTGCGGAACGCCCAGCCTTGCTGGCCGGCCCGCGTCTGGATCAGATAGTAGTCGCGGCGGATATCGGCACCGTCCCACCAACCGGATTCGATGCGCTCCGGGCCCATAAGGATGTGCACACCGTGCTCGGCCAGGAGCGTGGGCTCGTTCAGCAGCCAGCCGGGACGTTGCACGGGGCTCAAGGCCGGGCACGGGTGTTTATCCGCCGCCGCTTGCCAGGCGCATTCGGGGCGGTGGTCGGCATGGAAGCGCAGACCCTGCACCGCCTCATCGCCCAAACGGGCGCGCAGGCGTTCGCGCAATTGCTCCCACGGCAGCGTCTGGTGCGGGCGGTCATCGAACAGGTCCTGGCGCTGCGGCACAAACACCGGCAAGTCCTGCGCCACCAGGCGAAAGCCGCGCACCGGTGAAGTGACTTGCACCTGCTCCAGGCGGCCTCGGGCCAATTCAAACAACATCGCCGGTTCACGCTCGGCGCTGAGCAGGCCGACCTTGATCACACTGTCCGGCGCCTGGGCGTGTTCCAGGTGCAGGTCGAAGCGCTGCACGCCACAGTCGCGGCCACACAGAAACGCGGACAGATCGCCGGTCAGACGTCGTAGAGGAAACAGCAGCGCCTGGTGGGACTGCACGTCGAAATTAAGCTCGATGCGCCCATCGAAGCGGTCCGGCGGTTGATAGAAGGCCAGGGGCAGCGGGCGCTGCCCGGTGAGGGTATCAAGGTGCTTGAGCAGGCCGGCATCGAAACGCCGCGCCAAGGTATGCCGGGGCAGCGCCTGCACCTGGGCCAGGCTGCGCAGGCCCATGCGCGACAACAATGGCAACCTGCGGGTCGAGGCCGGTGCGGTCGATGGGCAGCCGCGCCAGGGCCTGCGGCAGGCCGGCATCCTGCACCGCCAGGCCATCATCGATATTGGCCAGCACCCGCGCCGCGGCCGGGTTAGGCGCGGCGACGATGCGGTGACGAAAACCCAGTTCGGTCAGCTCCTTGCGCAAGCGCGCTTCGAACCGTGGCCAGGGCCCGAACAGGCCCAGGCTCGATTCGATCTCGAACAACAAGGCGCGCGGATAGTACAGGCTGACCTGGGAGCTGAACTGATAGGCCCATGCGGCTAGGAACTGTTGGCTGCGCTCAATCTCGGCGGGATCGTATTCGGCGCAGGCAAAGGCCTTGGCCAGGGCATGCGCCGCCGTCAGGGACTGGCCGGGGCGCAGGCCCAGGGCGCGGGCCGCGTCATTGACGGTCTGCAGCACACGCCGCTGCGGCGTGCCGGCCAGCAGGGCCAGCGGCTGGTCCGGCTCGGGGTGCACACGCTGCACCCGTCCAGCGCCAATTGCGGGAAGACAATACACACCCAGCGCATGGCAAGCTCAGTGCCCCGCCAGCGCAATCGGCGCCGGATGGGCCAAGCCGCCCCGACACTTGAGCACGCGCACCTGCGCGGGCCTGGCCTCCACGGCCAGGCGCAAGGCGGCGGGCGATGCATTGAGCGCCTCGCTCAGAGCGCGCCAGGCAAACGCCAGGGTCTGCCCGGTTTCCGCCGCCACTTGCAGGCGGCGCAACGCCCGGTCATCGGCCTTGCGCGGCCAACACAACACCGCGCCACAACTGCCGGAACGCAGGCACTGTTCCGCGGCCCACAACGCGTCGCGCTCCTCGGCCTGGATCACCGCGAGCAGGCGCAAATCCACCCCGGCGTTCTGCCAGGCGTGGGGGTACGGCGTATAGGGCGGCGCCACCAACACAATGCGCTCCCCTGCCTTTGACAAGCGCGCCAGGGTCGGCAGCACCAGTTGCAGTTCGCCCACGCCCTCCTTGGCCATCAG
>JAFHKH010000877.1 GCA_016937595.1 Pseudomonas cedrina subsp. fulgida
GCTCGCCACAACAAGCCCGTTCACCACAACAAGCCCGCTCGCCACAGAGATGTAGTGGAGCCTCCCAATAAAAAACGCCCATGACCTTTCGATCATGGGCGTTCTTTATGCAGCCTATTAAAGTGTCACGGGCGATAAAGAATCGCCGAACCCCACGACAGGCCCACACCAAAACCGCTGATGGCCACGCGCTTCCAGGTGGCGTCCATCACGTGCTTTTCCAGCAGCAGCGGAATGCTCGACGACACGGTGTTGCCGGTCTCGACCATGTCCTTGATGAACTTGTCCACCGGCGCGTCTTCAAAACGCCGCGCCACGGCATCGACAATCGCCGCACTGCCCTGGTGAATACAGAACGCATCGATCTCATCGGCCTTCAGATCCGACTCATTGAGCAGCTCATGCAAATGCGCCGGCACCTTGAGCAAGGCAAAGTTGAACACCTGGCGGCCGTTCATGAAGAACACGCCGTCGCTGACCTTCAGGTGCGGCGCGCCGGAACCGTCGGTGCCGAACTTGGCCTTGCCCAGCAACCAAGGCGCGTCTTCGCCCATCCAGGTGGCGGTGGCGGCATCGCCGAACAACATGGTGGTGTTGCGGTCTTCGGGGTCGACGATCTTCGAGTACGGGTCGGCGGTGACCAGCAGGCCGTTTTTCAGGCCGGCGGCTTCCATGAAGCCCTTCATCGCGTAGATACCGTAGACGTAGCCGGAGCAGCCCAGGGAAATATCAAAGGCGGCGACATGCGTCGGCAGGCCCAATTTGTCCTGGACGATGGCCGCGGTGTGGGGCAAGCCCTCTTCATCACCGTTCTGGGTGACGACGATCAGCGCGTCAATCGACTCGCGCTTCAAATCCGGGTTGTTGGCAAACAAAGCGTTGACCGCCTCGACACACAGATCGGAGGTTTCCTGCGCGGCTTCCTTGCGCGGCAGGAACGCCGAACCGATCTTGCCAATGATGAATTCTTCATCCTTGGCGAATTTGGCACCCTGGGCGTAGTTATCGATGCCGTCTGCCGGCACATAACTGGCGATGCTTTTTATGCCAATCATTGTGGCTTCCCAATACTGAATAGCTGGAGAACACCCCGCGAACTGCCGCGCCGGGTGCTGACAATAAAAGGGGATAACCCCGCAAAAATCTCGCTGAAAGCCGCCGCGCAAGAACCCTGAGACGGCGCATCCTTTTCACACGATACAGTGAAGATGCGCTTTATGACTCGCAGGTCACCTAATTGTGTGTGGTTTAGGCAAAACCTTCAAACAATTAAAGCCCAGAAACGACAACGGCCCGCCCTGTTTCCAGAGCGGGCGCTTGACGTAACGCCGCTTACATCTTGTTGAACAGGCTCAACTGCGAGATTTTCACAAAGGCCAACTGCGAGGCTTCCAGCATCGTCTGTTGCAGGGTCAGGTTGATCGCTGCTTCGCCCATGTCGATGTTCGCCAGGGCACTCATCGTCGTCTTGTTGGCCAGGCCGACGCTTTCGTTTTCGGTGGCCTGTACCGTCAGCGCATTCTGCCGGGCACCGAGCGAGCCACGCACGTTGTCGACCTGGTCCACCGAACTGGTCAGGTTACTGACCGCGGCGTTCAAGGCATCCTGCAGCTTTACCCGTGCACCGGGAATGCCATCGGCCGGCAACTCAAGGGCTTTGCGCAACTGGCTCAGGGTGTCGAGGGCGCTCTGGGTTTTCTGGGTGCTGGCGCCGACCGAAAACTGATCGCCGACCGCAGGCGCGGCGCTCAGGCCGAAGGTCACACCGGCCGCCGTGATGGAATTGGGCGTGGTGGTCGTGTCGATGACGCCCGAGTCAATCGCCTTGCTGTTGGCGCTGTACGGCTGTGCAAACACCTGGAACGCCGACGGGTCGGTGTCGCTGAACTTGATCAGCACACCGCTGTTGGCCGGAAAGGTGCTGGCATAGTTGGCCGGGCTGCTGATGGTGGCGTTGGTCAACTGGGTCGCCGAGGTGTTGCTCGCGGTTCGGGACACGTTGAACATGTCCGGCTTGGCCGCCAGGCTGAACTCGCGGCCGGCAACCATTGCATCGGCAACCGGTCCGGTGGAAATGTCGGTGAGGTCGACGGCGATATCGAACTTGACCCCGCGCAGGTTGATGCTGGCGCTGCCTTCCTTGGTGGAATCGAACGTGCCGTTGCCTGGGAGCTGCGAGGTGATGTCGTTGTTGTCTTTGTCGCGCACCACGTATTGGGTGCTGCTGGTGAAGGTCAGCTTGTAGGGCTGGCCGTCGGCGAACGACTTGGTGTAGTCGATACCCGAGGTCACCAAACCGGCGGAAATGGAGACTTTCTTGTCATCCACCGCAGACGGCGTGGTCGCCGGCGGGACCGGCGCAGGCGTGGTGTACCGGGTCTGGGTGCGACTGTTGTTGGCCGCCCCTTCCAGAATGGTCTTGCCGGTATCGCCGGTGCGCACGCTCAGGGTTTCGGACACCTGCAGGCTCAGTTCGTTTTCATCGCCCTGATAGTTGTAGGTGCCGTCAATGTTGCGCACGTACGGCGGGGTATCGGTCTTTGAGCCGGAGAACAGATAGTTGCCCGACGCGTCCTTGCTGTTGAGCAAGCCCAGCAGTTGGTCTTCAAGGGCACCCACCTCCACCGAGATGGATTTGCGGTCGGCATCGCTGGTCACGCCACCGGCCTTCAACGCCAACTGGCTGGCCGCCTGGATCGTCTGGGTGACTGCCTGCAGCACGCTTTCTTCGTTGGTCAGCGAGCTCTGGATGTTGGTGATATTGCCGCTGAACTGCGCCAGCATATCTTTCTGCTGCTGCAACATAAGCAAACGCTGCGCGGCCACCGGGTCATCCCCCGCGGTCTGCACGCGCACGCCGGAGCTCGCCTGCTCTTGCGCCTTGACCACACCGGAATAGTTGTTCTGGTACTTGGCGGCACTGGTGTCGAAATACTGCTGTGTAGAAATGCGCATCGTCCCAGACTCCCTTAAAGACTATTGATCAGCGTGCTGAAGGTTTCTTGCGCAGCCTTGATGATCTGCGACGACGCTGTGTAGTACTGCTGGAACTTGATCATGTCGCCCGCCTCTTCGTCCAGGTTGACCTGGGACACGGAGTTGCGCGCATTTTTGTTGGCCGCCAGCAACGCGTTGGTGGCGCTGGTGTCCGTGGTGGCCGCAGCGGCCTTGGCGCCTACCGTGGAGACCAACTTGCTGTTGGCGCCCACCACGCTGGTGCCGCCGGTGCCATCGGTCGCCACGCCCACGTCGC
>JAFHKH010000878.1 GCA_016937595.1 Pseudomonas cedrina subsp. fulgida
TTTTTTTGCAAATCGTTCGTCAGGTAGTGGGCCAGGAAAATGGGCAGCACCTGGGCAATGCTATCGCGGTCGTCGGTGCTCGCGGCCTGCCAGTACCCACGTACGAGCCGTGTCCAGAATTGGGCGTGGCGGCCTTCATCAAACAGGTGGTCGGCCATCAAGCCACGGATGGAAGCCTTGACGCTGGCGTCCTTGGAAAACGCCGCTACATCGTGGGTCACGGTATTTTCGGCAATGGCCACGCCAATCAGCGCTATGGCGTCACGCAAGCGGGCTGGCGCCTGTGCCTGCGCCGCCGGCAGCGCGCGGCTCAATTCGATTTCCCGCGGCGGCGCCAACGGTTGTACGCCGGTCATGGCGATGGTTTGCTGCAGGAAATCCAGCGCAACCAGTGCGTGGTAGTCCTCGTCCACGACGACGGTCATCGCATCAACGCGACAGGCAAGCGGGAAGGGTACCGAGAACTGATTCTTGGCAATGCTGCGCGCGGTCTTGTCGACGATCTCGGTCTCGAATATCACGACGTCATTGATGAATTTGTAGAAGCTTTGCACTAGCACGAAATCGCGCCACTGCGGGCAGTGTTCGAGGAATGTTCCACAGAGCACCAAGGGTTGGCGGCATACCGGGTAGATCAACTTGTCATCGTCCTCCAGCAAGCGACGAGGACGTGTGCGGATGGTTGCGC
>JAFHKH010000879.1 GCA_016937595.1 Pseudomonas cedrina subsp. fulgida
CTGGGCAGGTCTATCGTTTGTGGTCGGTATCCTGTTGTTCTCCGGCAGCTTGTACGTGTTGACCCTGACCGGCATCAGCAAGCTGGGGATCATCACGCCGTTTGGCGGGCTGGCGTTCCTGCTTGGCTGGTTCTTCCTCGGCCTGGCGGCATGGCGACTGCAGGCTGCCTGACCAAGGGGCTTGGGTCATCAACCGTGATCAAGCTAGAATGCTGGCCCCTAAAACCATGGCGGCCCGTGGCATGCGCATTCAGTTGAACGGCGAACCCCTTGAACTGCCCGACGGTGAAACCGTTGCGGCCCTGCTGACCCGCCTGGAATTAACCGGGCGTCGCGTCGCAGTGGAGCTCAACCTGGATATCGTCCCGCGCAGCCAGCACGAAGGCACCGCGCTCAGCGAAGGTGACCAGGTCGAAGTGGTCCACGCCATCGGCGGCGGCTAGTCGCGCAGCTTCCTGAATTCTGCAGAACCTCACCCCATTTCGAGGATTTCCCATGAGCATCGTTCGTAACGACAAGCCCTTCGTCCTGGCCGGTCGTACCTACCAGTCCCGTCTGCTGGTCGGCACCGGCAAATACCGCGACATGGAAGAAACCCGCCTGGCCATCGAAGCCTCGGGCGC
>JAFHKH010000088.1 GCA_016937595.1 Pseudomonas cedrina subsp. fulgida
AAAGTGAGTCGCCGTAAGGGCGGAACCCTAAGTGGCCGTTACCGCAGGAATGGATATGTACTCATTCCAATCCAAGAACCTGGTCGCCTGAAATAGCTTCCGCGAGATTCAAGATTTGAGGGTGAAATTTTAACTCTTAAAAATCAGCAAGTTATTTTATGTTTGATAAGAGCGGGGGTGTATTTCAAGGTGAAATCGAGGTGAGTCGACTGGCCTTGTTCCAGCAACCTCAGGCCCGGCCTGCCGGGCAGGTGATGCGCATTCACCGGATGGCTCACCGGCTCGACGCAAAAGAACCCCAACCCCGGCGGCAGTACAGCAGGAAATAATCGGCGCCGCTGGCCTGGCATTCCAATGCATAACCCAGCTCCGGCTGCTCGATCCGGCAATACCCGTCCCACGAGCAGAAACCGTTGTCTACCAAGCCTTCGGGCAAGGCTTTCAATTCCCTGAAATCCCAGGCCTGCGGCACCGGCGCCAGGCCTGTCGGCAACTTCGACGCATCACTCAGCCACACCTGCGAAGCCTTGACCTGTAGGCGTGTGCCCGGCCGACGTGGCAAGTAGGGATGCAAGCCCAGGCCATGCCAGGCGGCGTGTTCGGCCAGATGGGTGACGCTCAGCGCAATGCTCAGTTCACCGTTGCTCAACCGAAACCGCTGTTCGGCGCGATAGGCGAACGGCGTGTCGCATTCAACGGCCAGCACCACTTCATCCGCCGCCTGGCTCACCACCTGCCACGCCTGCTGCCAGGCCGAGCCATGAATCGGCAGCGGGTCGGTGAGGCTGTTGGGCGTCAGTGCCAGCCAGCCGTCGGGGTTGGCGAAACCGCCTGCGCCGATCCGGTTGGACCAGGGCGCCAGTGGATAGCAGCCGAGCTTGCCCGGCAAACCGGTGTTGATCGCCTGTTCATCGCTGTGGCGCAGCAGCGGCTGGCCGCTGGCAGTGATCGTCCAGTTGACGATGCTGCCGCCCACAGAGGGCGCCAGGGTGAGGTGGGTGAGTGAATCGCTGAGCTCGATGAAGGGTGAAGACATGATTTCCCGCCGTATGAAATAGGACCAGCAACGAGGTTACATGTGGGAGCTGGCTTGC
>JAFHKH010000880.1 GCA_016937595.1 Pseudomonas cedrina subsp. fulgida
CGAGATCGTCACCTTCGCCGTGCGCCGCACCAATCTCGGCCAGATCGAAGGCGAGCCGAACCTGCTCGAAGTCCTGTCGCCGGATCGCTACACCTTCCTGCCGAACACCGCCGGCTGCTACGACGCCATCGAGGCCGTGCGCACCTGCCGCCTGGCCCGTGAGCTGCTCGACGGCCACAACCTGGTGAAGCTGGAAGTGCTGGCCGACCAGAAAACCCTGTTCCCCAACGTGATCGAAACCCTCAAGGCCGCCGAAACCCTGGTCAAGGAAGGCTTCGACGTCATGGTCTACACCAGCGATGACCCGATCATCGCGCGCCAACTGGCTGAAATCGGCTGTATCGCGGTGATGCCATTGGCCGGTCTGATCGGTTCGGGCTTGGGCATCTGCAATCCGTACAACCTGCAGATCATCCTCGAAGAAGCCAGGATCCCGGTGCTGGTGGATGCGGGCGTGGGCACTGCCTCCGACGCGACCATCGCCATGGAACTGGGCTGCGACGCGGTGCTGATGAACTCGGCCATCGCCCATGCCCAGCAGCCGATCATGATGGCCGAAGCCATGCAACACGCCATCGTCGCGGGCCGCCTGGCCTACCTCGCCGGGCGCATGCCGAAAAAACTCTACGCCAGCGCCTCTTCGCCGCTG
>JAFHKH010000881.1 GCA_016937595.1 Pseudomonas cedrina subsp. fulgida
AAACTTCGTCTACGGCGATACGCCGGAACAGGCGGGCATCCAGCGGGTGCTGGAGGAGCTGCAGGCTGCGCGCAGTGAGGGCCAGTGGGAGTTTTTGCTCAGGTCGTTGTCGGACCACAGCAATATTCGCGAACTGCCGTTGAAGACGTTGCTGGTGCAGTTGGAGCTCAAGGGCGTGATTGCGCCGCGCTATGCGTTTTATGCCGAATACCGCTTCAAGTACCTGGTTGAACCCGAGGCCTTGCTCGCCCGTTTCTCCGGCGAGCGGCAGCAGTTTGTCGCGGCGATCATCCAGGTGTGCAAGCGTGCGAAAACCTGGGCCACGGTGGATTTCGATGCGCTGTATCAGCAGCACAATGCCGAGCGTGGGCGGGTGGTGAAGGCGCTGGATTACTTTCAGGAACAGGGCCTGATCGAGCTGGAAAGCAAACAGATGACCGAGGTCTACAGTTTGCTGGATACCGATTTCGATCCACAGGCGTTGAGCGCTGAGTTATACACAGGCTTCAAGCAACACGAGGTGACGGAAGTGGCGCGAATTCACGCCATGCTCGATCTGTTCGCCACGGAGCACTGCCTTGGGCAACGTCTTGCGCAATATTT
>JAFHKH010000882.1 GCA_016937595.1 Pseudomonas cedrina subsp. fulgida
GAAGCGCCGCAAGCCACCCTGGAGGCACTGCTGGAATTGCTTGACTAAGCCATCGGCGGCGCGACGGGGGCAAAGCGTTCGCGGTAGGCCTGGGGCGTCACGGACAAGGCGCGAAAGAAGCTGCGGCGCAGGGTTTCCTCGCACCCGAACCCGCACTGCACGGCGATACGCTTGATCGACGCGCTGCTGTCAGCCAATTGCCGGCGCGCGGCTTCGACGCGCATCAACTCGACGGCTCGCGCCGGGGTCTGGCCGGTTTCGGCGCGGTAGTGACGCACGAAGCTGCGCTCGCTCATGCCGGCCTGGGCGGCCAGGGTCGGGATGTTCAGATCCAGGCCCAGGTTGTCCGCCATCCACCCATGGAGTTCTGCGAAGCGGCTGTCATCTTTTTGCAGGGACAGCGTGACGCTGAATTGCGACTGGCCACCAGGGCGCTTGAGAAACACCACCAGGTGCCGCGCCACCTCCAGCGCCATGGCGCGGCCCAGGTCCTGTTCCACCAACGCCAGGCACAGGTCGATGCCTGCGGTGACACCGGCGGAGGTCCAAACGGCGCCTTGCTGGATAAAGATCGGGTTGGACTCCACCGTCAACGCAGGAAACTTGCGCGCCAGTTCGTCGCACCGCGTCCAGTGGGTGGCCACGCGGCAGCCGTCGAGCATGCCGCTGGCGGCCAGCA
>JAFHKH010000883.1 GCA_016937595.1 Pseudomonas cedrina subsp. fulgida
ACCCGCGCTTCGGCACCGGCAGCACCAAGTGGAGCCGCTACCCGCACGACGTCTTGCCAATGTGGATCGCCGACATGGACATCGCGGCGCCACCCGCCGTGCTCCAGGCCTTGCACGCGCGCCTCGACCAGCAGGTCCTCGGCTACAGCGTCGCTGGCGCGGATGTGCGCGAGGCGATCATCGCCGACCTGTGGGCCAAGTACGCCTGGCGCGTGCAGCCGGATGAGCTGCTGTTCCTGCCGGGCGTCGAGCCGGGTTTCAACATGGCGCTGCACGCTTTTGTACAGCCGGGCCAGCCGGTGGTGCTGCAGACGCCCAACTACCGGCCGATCCGCCTGGCGCCGGGAAACTGGAACCTGCCACGCATTGAAGTCCCCTTCCAGTTGAGCAACGGCGAATACTTCACGCCGCTGCCGGCCCTGCGCCAGGCACTGACTGGCGCGGGCGCGCTGCTGTTGAGCAACCCGCACAACCCCATCGGCAAGGTCTTCCCCCGCGAGGAATTGCTGGCGGTGGCCAATGCCTGCCTGGAAAACGGCGCGCTGATCATCTCCGATGAAATCCACGCCGAGCTGTGCTTCGACGGCCGCCGCCACATCCCCACCGCCAGCCTCAGCGAGGAGATCGCCCAGCGCACCATTACCCTGATGTCGGCGAGCAAAGCCTATAACGTGGCCGGTCTGAAGACTTGCTTTGCGGTGGTGCAGAACGTCGAGATCCGCGAGCGTTTCAACGCGGCCCGTTGCGGCATGGTCGACAGCGTCAGCCCCCTGGGCCTGGAAGCCACGCGCGCGGCGTACAGCGAATGCGGCGAATGGCTCGATGCGTTGAAGGCGTATCTGCAGGCCAACCGCGACTACCTGCTCGATGCCGTGCAGACCCGCCTCCCCGGCGTGGTGATGCATGCACCGCAAGGCACCTTCCTGGCCTGGCTGGATTGCAGCGCCCTGGCGCTTGCCGACCCGCAGCAGTTCTTCCTGGAACAAGCCAAGGTGGGGTTGAGCGCCGGTATTGAGTTCGGCGATGACAGCCAGCAGTTCGTGCGCCTGAACTTCGGCTGCCCACGCGCGATGCTCGAAGAAGGGTTGCAACGCATGGAGCGCGCTCTGCGCACCTGAGTGTACGCCTAGCGAAATGTGGGAGCTGCCCGCGCTAGCGGTGGGCCGACTCAACATCAATGTTGGCTGGACTGACGCCTTCGCGGGCAAGCCCGCTCCCACATTTGATCTTCATTGCTTTGAGCATTGCGTTTGCTTAACTGATCGTCATTTGGGGCAAGCCCGCTCCCACAC
>JAFHKH010000884.1 GCA_016937595.1 Pseudomonas cedrina subsp. fulgida
GCGTTCGCGGCGATGCTGTTGCTGGCGCTGCGCGCCTTCGTCAAGAACCGCGCCCTGTACAAGGCGCCCAAAGGCGACACCCCGCCGCCGTGGTGGATCCGCGGCATGTTGATCGCCACCTGCACCGGTGTGTCGTTCGCCCACGGCTCCAACGATGGGCAGAAAGGCATGGGCCTGATCATGCTGATCCTGGTCGGGACCTTGCCGATGGCCTACGCGCTGAACCGCACCATGCCGGCCGAGCAGTCGTTGCAGTTCGCGGCGGTGGCTGAAGTGACCCAAGTGGCCCTGGTGAAAAGCGCACCGCAAGCGCTGACAGGCGACCCGCGACCGGTCCTCTCGACCTACGTGCGCACCAAGGAACCCACGGCCGAACTGGTGCCTGCCCTCGCCGCCCTCACCGGGCATATCGGTGAGGAAGTCAAAGGCTACGGTTCCCTGGCCAAAGTGCCCGCCGAGGCCGTCGGCAACGTGCGTAACGACATGTACCTGACCAGCGAAACCATCCGCCTGATGGACAAGGGCAAGGTCGGTCACTTCGATGCCGATACCCAAGGCAAGCTGCAACTGTTCAAGCAACAGATCGACGACGCCACCCGCTTTATTCCGCTGTGGGTGAAGATCGCCGTGGCGATCGCCCTGGGCCTGGGCAC
>JAFHKH010000885.1 GCA_016937595.1 Pseudomonas cedrina subsp. fulgida
CATATTAGATTGAGGTCCACTTTGGGAATGCGGTCGAATGTGGGAGCGGGCTTGCTCGCGAAGGCGTCGGCCCAGGCGAAATACCTTTAAGCCTTGATGAAATGCTTGCGGTAATGCTGCAACTCGGCAATCGACTCGCGAATATCATCCAGCGCCAAATGCGTGCTGCCTTTATGGAAGCTGTCCTTAACCTCTGGCGCCCAGCGTGCAGCCAGCTCCTTCAACGTCGACACATCCAGGTTGCGGTAGTGGAAGTAACTTTCCAGCGCCTTCATGTGGGTATAGAGGAAGCGGCGATCCTGGCAGATGCTGTTGCCGCAGATCGGCGACTTGCCCTTCGGCACCCATTTTTCCAGGAAGGCGATGGTTTCGGCTTCGGCTTCGGCCATGCTGATGCGGCTGTCGCGCACGCGCTGGGTCAGGCCCGAGTTGCCGTGGGTGCGGGTGTTCCATTCATCCATGGTGGCGAGCACGGCGTCGCTGTGGTGGATGGCAATCACCGGACCTTCGGCCAAGGTATTGAGGTGGCTGTCGGTGACAATCGTGGCCATCTCGATGATGACGTCGGTGTCGGGATTCAGACCGGTCATTTCCAGATCGATCCAAATCAGGTTCTGTGGGTTTTGCATGGCTTGATTCTCTTGGCACCTTGGCGTAGCTGCGCAGTTTAGCAGGCGGGGCCGTGCTAGACTCGCGACCGTTTCACCTAAACCTTTGCATTATCGACACGGAACACCAATGGCCAAACGCCAGCTCAATCGTCGCCAAAACTGGCGCATCGAAAAGATTCAGGGTGAGCGCGCCGCGCGCGCCGCCAAACGTGAATCCTCCGCCGTGGAAGCGCTCGAGGGCGGCGATCTGGGCCCCGAACAAACGGGCCTGGTGATCGCGCACTTCGGTGTGCAGGTTGAAGTCGAGGCACTCGAAGGCGAACTCGCGGGTTCGGTGTCTCGTTGCCACTTGCGCGCCAACCTGCCGGCGCTGGTTACCGGCGACAAGGTGGTATGGCGTGCCGGCAACCAGGGCATCGGCGTGATCGTCGCCCAGTTGCCGCGCACCACCGAACTGCGCCGCCCCGACAGCCGCGGCAGCTCAAGCCGGTGGCCGCCAACGTCGACATGATCGTGATCGTGTTCGCGCCGTTGCCCGAGCCGCATGCCAACCTGATCGACCGCTACCTGGTCGCGGCCGAGCATGCCGGCATTCGCCCGCTGTTGCTGCTGAACAAGTTCGACCTGATCGACGCGCAGAACGCCCCGGCACTCAACGCCTTGCTCGCGGTATACCGCACCCTCGGCTACCCGGTGCTGGAAGTCTCGGCGCACCACGGCAACGGCATGGAACAGCTGCAACAGCAGTTGGACGGGCGCATCAGTGTGTTTGTCGGCAGTCGGGCGTGGGTAAATCCTCGCTGGTCAACAGCCTGCTGCCGGAAGTCGACACCCGCGTGGGCCCGCTGTCGGAACTGTCCGGCCAGGGCACCCACACCACCACCACCGCGCGGTTGTTCCACTTCCCGGGCGGCGGCGAGTTGATCGACTCCCCCGGCATCCGTGAATTCGGCCTCGGCCACGTCAGCCGCAGCGATGTGGAAGCGGGCTTCATCGAGTTCAACGACCTGATCGGCACCTGCCGCTTCCGCGACTGCAAGCACGACCGCGAGCCGGGTTGCGCGTTGCTCAAGGCGCTGGAAGACGGCCGCGTGCAGCAGCAGCGGATGAACAGCTATCGGTCGATTATTGCGAGTCTGCCGGAGAGCAGTTACTAACCGCCCAACCAACATTTGTGGCGAGCGGGCTTGCCCTGATGCCCGTCAGTTAAGCGCAGATCCCCTGTG
>JAFHKH010000886.1 GCA_016937595.1 Pseudomonas cedrina subsp. fulgida
CGTCTCGTGGATGGGAGGTTCATGGCCTGCGGCGTGGATATTTCACGGCTGCGACGGGGTGATCGGCATGCCGGCGACTTGTTCAGCAAGGAGTGCCCTGACACCTGGCCCATCGGCGGGGTGGATTACCTGGTGTACTGCGCCGCTGCGACAGACCACGACGAGGCCGGCTATCGCGCGGCTTACGTCCAAGGCTTGAAACATGTGCTGGAATGGCTGGGCGACTATGGCCAGGAGCCGAAACACCTGTTGTTTGTGTCCAGCAGCAGTGTCTACGGGCAGCAGAACGGCGAATGGGTCGACGAGACGTCGCAGACTCAGGCCAAGGGTTATTCCGGGCAGGTGATGCTGGAGGCCGAGCAAGTGGCGCTAAACAGCGGCATCCCGGCCAGCATTGTCCGCCTGACCGGTATTTATGGGCCGGGCCGCGAATGGCTGCTGACTCAAGTCCGCCAAGGCTACCGTGTAGCTAGCGATCCACCTTTATATGGCAACCGGATTCACGCGGATGACGCGGCGGGTTTGCTGGCGTTTTTGCTGCGTCATGTGGAAAAAGGCGGTTCGCTGGACAAGGTCTACATCGGCGTCGACGATGCGCCCGCGCCGCTGGCTGAAGTGGTGGCGTGGTTGCGTGAGTACCTGGGTGTAACGGCGTGGGCCGAGGATGCCAGCGTGCGGCGGGCGGGCAGCAAGCAATGCAGCAATGCGCGTATCAAGGCGCTGGGGTGGTCACCCACGTATCCGACGTATCGCGAAGGCTATGCAGCGATTCTCGAAGGCTGAAATGCAGTCAAAACTGTGGGAGCGGGCTTGCTCGCGAATGCGGTGAATCAGTCAATATATCCGCTGACTGACACT
>JAFHKH010000887.1 GCA_016937595.1 Pseudomonas cedrina subsp. fulgida
CTGTGTGCGTGGCCGTCGCGCCCAGCGTGAAGAGGACCGTACCGCGCTGAACGTGGCGCTGTACCAGGAACGTGTCGCCGAGTTGCAAGTGCAGCAGGACGAAGGCGTGCTGAATGCCGCGCAACTCGACAGTGGTCGCGCCGAAGCGGCCCGTGAATTGTTGGCCGACACCGAAGGCGTGGCAAAACCCCGCGAGTCGCGCCTGGGCAAACCGCTGCCGTTGCTCGCCGCCGTGTTGGTCCCCGTGCTTGGCCTCGGTCTGTACCTGCACTTCGGTGCCAGCGACAAGGTCGAGCTGACCCGCGAATTCTCCCAGCCGCCGGTGTCCGTGCAAGACATGACCCAGCGCCTGGAGCGCGCCGCCGCGGCCCAGCCGGATTCGGCGCAAGGTTTGTACTTCCTCGGCCGTGCCTACATGGCCCAGAACCGTGCCCTTGATGCCGCCAAAGTCTTCGAACGCACCGTGGCCCTGGCCGGGCGCCAGCCGGAACTGCTCGGCCAGTGGGCCCAGGCGCAGTACTTTGCCGACAACAAGCAGTGGTCGCCCAAGGTCCAGGCGTTGACCGACGAGGCGTTGAAGCTCGATCCGAAGGAAGTCACCAGCCTCGGGCTGCTGGGCATTGCAGCCTTTGAAGGCCAGCGTTATCAGGAGGCCATCGATTACTGGAACCGTCTGCTGGCGCAACTGCCACCGGACGACAACTCCCGTGCGGCGCTGCAAGGCGGGATTGATCGCGCTGCCGAAAAGCTCAAAGAGAGCGGTGGCAGCGTCGCGCATAAAACCGTGATGAACGTGCGCGTGGACCTGTCCGCAGAGGTGAAAGCCAACGTCTTGCCTACCGACAGCGTCTTCATCTTCGCCCGCGCCGTGAAAGGCCCTCCGGCGCCATTGGCGGCCAAGCGCGTCAGCGTCGCCGAGCTGCCGATCACCGTCGAGCTGGGCGATAGCGATGCGATGATGCCGCAGTTGAAACTGTCCAACTTCCCTGAAGTCCAACTGGTTGCACGCGTATCCCGCGCAGGTCTTCCAACCACGGGCGAGTGGATCGGCCGCAGCCAAGCCTTGGCCAGCACCACCACTGCGCTGCAGCAACTGACCATCGACACTCCGGACAAGTAATTTCGAGGAAACGCCCATGACCGCATTTGCACGCATCACCCTGCTCAGCCTGGTATTGGGCCTGAGCGCCTGTGCGGTCCACCGCCCACCTCCGGGCCTACCGGCCCGACCATCCCGCCGTCGGTCCCTC
>JAFHKH010000888.1 GCA_016937595.1 Pseudomonas cedrina subsp. fulgida
GTTGGTCTGGTCGGCAATGGAGCGAATGACTTCAAGCACACTGCCTATTTGGGTGCTTTCAGCGGACAGGGTGCGGATCACGTCCACCGCGTTGCTGATGGTGCCGGAAAGCTGGTCGATCTGCTGCAGGCTGCCATCGATATTGACCTGGCCCTGCTGCGCCTGGGCCTGGGCATCGCGCATTTCGCTGGCGGCGTGTTCGGCGTTCTTGGCCACGTCCTGCACGCCGTAGGTGACTTCATTGACCGCGGTCGCCACCAGTTCCATCTGCTGGGACTGCTGCTGGCTGCGGTCGTGGGCCTGGGTTGCGTTGGTGCCCAGTTCCTGGGAGGACTGGCCCAGGGCGTTGGCGCACACCTGCATCTGGCTGACCACCTGGCGCAGCTTGGCGGTGAAGTTGTTGAAGTGTTGCGACAGTTGGGTGACTTCGTCCCGCCCATGGGTATCGAGGCTGCGGGTCAGGTCGCTTTCGCCGCTGGCGATGTTGCCCATGGCGTTCACCGCAGCCTGCAACGGCCGCACGATGCTGCGGGCGATCAGCGCCACCAGCAAAGCCATCAGCAGCGCGATGCCCAGGACGATAAACGAGGCTTTCCATACCTGCGCGCTGAACTCGGCCTGCACATCGTCCACGTACACGCCGGAACCGATGATCCAGCCCCACGGCTCGAACAGGTGGATATACGAGGTTTTCGCCACTGGCGCTTCGGCGCCCGGTTTCGGCCAGCGGTAGTTGACGATGCCGGCGCC
>JAFHKH010000889.1 GCA_016937595.1 Pseudomonas cedrina subsp. fulgida
CAGCCGGTGACCTACGCCGACGTGTGGGAGTTCTGGCTGCAGCACCCGGAAATCGCGCCGGCGGTGGATTTCCTGACCATTCACCTGTTGCCGTACTGGGAAGATGATCCGTCGGGCATCGACCAGGCCCTCAAGCACGTGGGCGATGTGCGCCAGACCTTTGGTAACAAGTTTGCCCCCAAGGACATACTGATCGGTGAAACCGGCTGGCCCAGTGACGGCCGCCAGCGCGAAACGGCTGTGCCGAGCCGGGTTAACGAAGCCAAATTCATGCGCGGCTTCGTGGCCATGGCCGAGGCCAATGGCTGGCGCTATAACCTGATCGAAGCGTTTGACCAGCCCTGGAAGCGTGGGAGTGAAGGTGCCGTGGGCGGTTATTGGGGACTGTTCGATGCCAATCGCCAGGACAAGGGCATCCTTGCCGGGCCGGTGAGCAATGTGCCGTACTGGCCAGTGTGGCTGGGGATCGGCGCAATTATCCTGCTGGGTACCCTGGCGCTGGGTGGTCGTGTATGCAGCACGCGTGCCGCTGTCGCACTGCCGCTGTTGGGCGCAGTGGCCGCCTGCTCAATCGGCACCTGGGCCGAACTCACCCGCGTGACCGCACGCTTTGGTGATGAATGGCTATGGGCCGGCTTGCTGGTAGCGCTGAACCTGCTGGTGCTGGCCCATGCAGCCTTGGCCTTGAGCGCGC
>JAFHKH010000089.1 GCA_016937595.1 Pseudomonas cedrina subsp. fulgida
CCTGTTGTTTGGCTGCGCCTCCCACCCTCAACAGGTGGTTGAGCAGCAGAAGCCTCAACAACAGTCCCAGGCAAAATTCGTCGCCGCGCAGTCTTCTTCCGTTTATGAAGAAGAGGTAGCCACTGAAAAGGAACTGGCCGATTTCTCCGGCAGCAAGCCTTATCAGCTCCCGGTCCTGGCTGACAGCATTCTTGAACGCGGCATGTCCCTGATCGGTACCCGTTACCGTTTCGGCGGTACGTCCGAAGCCGGGTTCGACTGCAGCGGTTTCATCGGCTACCTGTTTCGTGAAGAGGCCGGCATGAACCTGCCGCGCTCCACCCGCGAAATGATCAACGTGAAAGCACCGTTGGTCGCGCGCAACAACCTCAAGCCCGGTGATCTGCTTTTCTTCAGTACAGCGGGCCGTGGTCGCGTCAGCCACGCCGGTATCTACCTGGGCGATAACCAGTTTATCCACTCCAGCAGCCGTCGCAGTGGGGGTGTTCGTGTCGACAGCCTGGGCGACAGCTACTGGAGCAAAACCTTCATCGAAGCCAAGCGCGCACTCGCGATGGCCCCGGCTACGGTGACCGCCAGCAAGTAAAGTTAAAGTGATACTTGAAGTTTGACGTGTAAGCGCTAGAATCCCTGGACATTGTTGTAATCCGTTCGCGCGAGCTTTGCTTGCGCGTTCTGGTTTTCAGCGTTCGGCAGCGAATAGCCGCATCCAGACCAGGATTGTTCCGCACATGTCGACCTCGGCCCGCCTTATTCTTCTTGTTTGCGCCGCGCTGCTCAGCGCCTGCGCAAGCCGCCCACCGCCGCCCGCGCCTGTCGCGGTCAAGCCGAAGCCGGTGTTCAACTATTCCACCCAGACTT
>JAFHKH010000890.1 GCA_016937595.1 Pseudomonas cedrina subsp. fulgida
GCGCCGATGGCCACGCCCAGGGCATAGCCGGTGACCAGCCAGCCGGCGCCGGGAATCGACACACCCAGGTCCGCCGCCACATCGGGCAGCAAGCCCATGATGACGAACTCGGTGGTGCCGATGGCGAAGGCGCTGAGGGCCAGGATGAGTAGCGAGAGTGGCATGGTCGTTTCCTCGTTACAGCGCTGCGTTTTCGTCAGCGCCAAGTTCAGTGGTGAGCGCCGCGAGGAAGGCCTGGATGGTCGCCTCGTTGCGTTTGAAAAAGTGCCACTGGCCGGCCTTCTGGCTGCTGATCAACCCCGCCCGTTGCAACGTGGCCAGGTGGGCCGACACGGTCGACTGGGACAAGCCGCAGCGTTGGTCGATCTGCCCGGCACAGATGCCGTGTTCGTGGTTGTGCAGTTGTTCGGGGAACTGCACCTTCGGGTCTTTGAGCCAGGTGAGGATGTCTCGTCGGACTGGGTGCGCCAGGGCTTTTATTATTTCGTCGAGGTCGATGGACATGGCAGGTGCTCGGTTTCGTACAGCGTTATATCGCGATGAGGCGAACTTTAAATCGGTATATCCCGATATGCCAATATGATTTTGATCTGAGTCCAGTCTGAATCGATATATCGGGTTATAACGATACGTGACAGGCAGTGCTAGACTGCGCGCCATGAATTATCTCGCACATCTGCACCTGGGCGGTCACCTTCCTGCGCAACTGTTGGGCAGCCTGTATGGCGATTTCGTCAAGGGCCCGCTGCAGGGCCAGTTCAGCCCGCCCATCGAAGCGGCGATCCAACTGCACCGCGCCATCGACCGCTTCACCGACAGCCACCCGTTGGTCGGGGCGGCGTTGTCACGCTTCAGCCTTACGCGTCGGCGCTATGCCGGGATCGTGCTCGATGTGTTTTTCGATCACTGCCTGGCGCGGGACTGGGCACTGTATGCCGACCAGCCATTGGAACGCTTCACCGCGCAGGTGTACCGCGTGCTGGCGGCCGAGGCGCAATTGCCCGGGCGGCTGGCGCAGATTGCGCCGTATATGGCGGCGGATGACTGGCTGGGGTCTTATCGCGAGTTTGCGGTGATGGAGCCGGTGTTGCGGGGGATTTCGCGGCGGCTGACGCAACCGGAGGCGTTGGGGTTTGCGATGCAGGAGTTGCGGATGCTCTATGAGCCCCTAAGCCAAGACTTCAGAGCGTTCTACCCAGAGCTGCAGGCGTTTGCACAAAACCAACTGACTGCTGAGATCTAAATGTGGGAGTCCCCACT
>JAFHKH010000891.1 GCA_016937595.1 Pseudomonas cedrina subsp. fulgida
TGGAGCGCCTGGGCAGTGCTATCAGTGCGCGGCGGCCCGTGGTGTTGCTGTACCTGGGGATCGAAAACTACCGGGTCATCAACGAAGGGTTTGGCCCCGAAGGCGTTGAAGAAATGCTGCGCGAGGCCAGCCGCTGCCTGTCCATGAGCCTGCTGCCCAGTGACACCGCCGCGCGCATCGCCGGCAGTGAGTTCCTGCTGTTGCTCGAAAACACCCAGGTCGACCGCGCCGTGGCCCGTGCCGACCGCCTGTACGCGCTGCTTACCGAGCCGCAGCGCATCGGCAATGATGAGCTGCGCCACGAAGTGAGCATCGGCATCGCCGCCTACCCCGCCGACGGCCAGCAGGTCGAAGAATTGATCAGCCGCGCCGCCATCGCACGGCATGATGCGGCAAGCCTGCCGGGGCATTTGCAGATCTACCAGCAGGACCGCGACCTGGCCCATCAACGCCAGATCACCCTGATCCGTGACCTGCGCCGTGCGGCCCCCGACGGTGAATTGTTCCTGTGCTACCAGCCCAAACTCGATCTCAAGCAGGGTCATGTAGGCCAGGCCGAAGCCCTGTT
>JAFHKH010000892.1 GCA_016937595.1 Pseudomonas cedrina subsp. fulgida
CGCGCGGGTGCGGGTGGTGATCGATGAAATCGTCGCGGCGTTTGCCGGCACGGGGGAGTGAGGTCAGCACAGGCTTGCAAGCATGCGTGTGGCGTTGCCGACACAATCGAGGTGTGTGTCAACCAACCGAGAGCCACTATGAACGAATCAAGAAGCCAGGACCTGGGGCTGTTGTTTTTACGGGGCAGCGGGGCGCTGTTCCTGCTGTGGGTACATGGCTTGCCCAAATTATTGGACTACAGCGAACAACTGACGCTGATCGAGGACCCGTTTCATTTGGGGGCCCACATCACGCTGTGGCTGGCGATCTTTGCCGAAGTGCTGTGCCCGCTGCTGATCATCGCCGGGGTGCTGGTGCGCCTGGCGTGCCTGCCGATCCTGGCGGTGTTGTTGATCGCCATGTGGGTGGTGCATCCGGAGTGGTCGTTGCTCGAAGGGCAATTCGGCTGGCTCCTGCTGATCATTTTCACCAGCGTCTTGATTGCCGGGCCTGGGCACCTTGTCCTCAGCCGGCGTTTCTCCTGAACAAAAAAA
>JAFHKH010000893.1 GCA_016937595.1 Pseudomonas cedrina subsp. fulgida
GGCTGGAACCTCGAAGCGCTGGACCTGGAGATGAACGGCGCGGCGATCAAGATCGACAATCGTTGCCAGACCAGCATGCGCAATGTGTGGGCCATCGGCGACCTGAGCGGCGAGCCGATGCTGGCGCATCGCGCCATGGCCCAGGGCGAAATGGTGGCTGAGCTGATCAGCGGTCAATCCCGCGAATTCAACCCCGCAGCGATCCCGGCCGTGTGCTTCACCGACCCGGAGCTGGTGGTGGTCGGCAAGACACCCGATGAGGCCAAGGCCGCCGGGCTGGACTGCATCGTCTCAAGCTTCCCGTTCGCCGCCAATGGCCGGGCGATGACCCTGGAGTCCAAAAGCGGCTTCGTGCGGGTGGTGGCACGGCGTGACAACCACCTGATCGTCGGCTGGCAAGCCGTGGGCGCCGGCGTGTCGGAGCTGTCCACCGCCTTCGGCCTGAGCCTGGAAATGGGCTCGCGCCTGGAGGATGTGGCCGGCACTATCCATGCCCATCCGACCCTGGGCGAAGCGGTGCAGGAAGCCGCTTTAAGGGCTTTGGGCCACGCGTTGCACCTGTAAAACCGCGGCGGGGCCATCGCAG
>JAFHKH010000894.1 GCA_016937595.1 Pseudomonas cedrina subsp. fulgida
GTTGTGCCAGAAGGTGGTGGCGCGGGTATGCCGAAGAGGTGGGGCGAGGAGCGGATGGTGCTGGCCCCCCTGACGAAACCCCCGATTGATCGTTCCAACGCTCTGCGTGGGAATGCAGCCCAGGACGCTCTGCGTCCCAAAGCGTGACGCAGAGCGTCACAAGAGGCATTCCCACGCGGAGCGTGGGAAGATCATCAAGGCCCTTGAGGTCACGCTCTTCGATCGGCCGGCTCTGGCGCAGGCGCCGGCCGCCCAACACCACCCAGTCGATCAGGCGGAACAGGCATTCGATGCCGAACGACAGCAGCATCGCCCCGCCCAGCCCCCAGCCCATGGCTTCGGGGGTCAGCAGAATCTGGTAGCTGTAGCCCTTCCAGGTTTCCTCGCGGATGTCCGGATCGGCCGCACCGCCACTTGCAGGGCGCGGATATACCAGGGGCCTTGCATGGCCTGGAATTGCTTGTCCAACGCCACCTGGCGGTCGAGCATCATGCCCAGGCTGTTGGCGTCGCTCTGGAACACCGGGTCGTCACTGGCGCGGTAATGCGCCACCAGCGCCTGCAGATCCCCATTGAAGAACTGCCGCGCGGTGCTTTCGAACCCGCTCAGGCCGGTCTGCGCCTCAATCAAGTGGGCCTCGACGCGCTTGGCATAGTCATTGATAAAGCCCGGCACTTGCACGCCGACCAACAGGCCAATGGCAAACAGCACCAACCGCAGATAACTGAGCAACATGGTCGATATCCTTACTCGGTAACGCCCTGGCTGACGCATTCACCGCGTCGCCACAGGCTCCATTGGCCCGGTTCGTAGCGGGTCCAGTTTTCGTTGTCGGTCAACGGCTCGGTGGCGATCACGGTGACCACGTCATTGGGCGTGGTTTCAGCCTGAAAATCGACGATCACGTCGACATCTTTCAAGCGCGCCGGGCCAAAAGGCGCGCGACGGGTAATCTGCGCCAGCTTGGTCGAGCAGTAGCAAAACAGCCAGTCGCCATCGCTGAGCAGGCAGTTGAATACACCTTTGCTGCGGTAGTCGGCGCAGGCGGCGATCAGGTCCGGCAGGACTTGTTCAAGGTCCACCGGCTCAGGAAAAGCTTCGCGGACGCGGTTGAGCAAATCGCAGAACGCCGCTTCACTGTCGGTATCGCCGACCGGGCGGTAGAAGGTCGCGCGCGGCTTGAAATCCGCCAGCTGGCCGTTATGGGCGAAACACCAGTTGCGCCCCCACAGCTCGCGTACGAACGGGTGGGTATTGGCCAGGCTGACCTTGCCGACGTTGGCCTGGCGGATATGGCC
>JAFHKH010000895.1 GCA_016937595.1 Pseudomonas cedrina subsp. fulgida
CAGCCAGCAGGATCACGGCTGGCAGGACCCGTTCACCATCGCCGCCATCGGCGATCTGCAATGCGCGTGCACGGCACCGAGGCCATCCTCGCCAAGGCCGGCCTGGCCGTGGACCGTGCCCTCGCCGAACCGCATGAAGACACCGTCGCCAACGCCTCGCTGGTGGTCGCCCAGGCCAAGGTGCTGTCGGCGGAAACCGCGTTGCTGGCCAGCAGCAAACTCTTCGAACTGGCCGGCACCCGCTCGGTCACTGGCAAGCACAACCTTGACCGCTTCTGGCGCAACGCGCGCACCCACACCCTGCACGACCCGGCGCGCTGGAAGTACCACCTGATCGGCAACTTCGTGCTCAACGGCGTGAAACCCGCGCGCCACGCCTGGAACTGAGGAGGCTTAGCCCATGACCGCACTGAAACTTGCACGCCAACTGCTGGACAGCACCCGACGCCACGTCGAGCAAAGCGACGACCCCTACGTGATCAGCCGCTTCGGCGACGTGCAGATCCGCGTCGAGGTGGCCGCGGCGTTGTTCGAGCGCGCCGACACCCATCCCGGCCCGGTCGCCGTCACCGAAGCGCAGATCGCAGCGGCCGAAGCCTTGATTGCCGCGAG
Organism: Pseudomonas cedrina subsp. fulgida; assembly: GCA_016937595.1. GTDB lineage: Bacteria > Pseudomonadota > Gammaproteobacteria > Pseudomonadales > Pseudomonadaceae > Aquipseudomonas > Aquipseudomonas fulgida. The sequence continues at coordinate 613 of JAFHKH010000895.1, forward strand.
CAACGCCGAATTC
>JAFHKH010000896.1 GCA_016937595.1 Pseudomonas cedrina subsp. fulgida
CAGCTGATGCATATGTAGCCTGAACCACCGCTTTCGCGAGCAAGCCCGCTCCCACATTGGGTTCTCAGTGGCTTCGGGAGCGTATTTTCACAGGCGTTCCAGCAGTTCGCGGGCGCGGTTGCCGAAAATTTCCAGCAAATTGGCCAGCATATGTGGCGGTGGCTCGTCGGCGCGAGTCAGGGCATACAGGGTGATCGGCAGTGCTGGCGTGAGGGGGCGGATGCAGGTGGTGGCGGTCGAGGCGCCGAGGGCGGTGAAGGGATCGATCACGGTCAGGCCTGCGCCGGACTCCACCATCGCACGCGCCAGGGAGTAGGTTTGCACCGAAAGGGTCACGCGGGGCGCAGGCTCGACGTTTTGCAGGTAACGGTCGAGTTTCGCCGCCAGCGGATCCGCACTGGAAAGGCCGATCAATGGCGCGCCCGCCAGGTCGGTCAGCGGCAATGGCCGGCTCATCTCGGCCTCGCTCCAGTAGCCCTTTGAGGCCAACGCCACCAGTACACCCTCGGCCAGCACTTGCGCGGTCAACCCCGGGTGGCCGGAGACGTTGAGCGTCAGCGCTACATCAATCTCGCGCATCAATAATTTGTGCACCAGTTCACGGCTATGGTCGCTGGACAGCTCGCAGGCAATGTCCGGGTAATTGCGCGTCCATTCCAGAATCACCGGGGGCAGCAGCGAGAGCGCCAGCGCCGGGGTCGCGGCGATCCGCACGCTTTGCCCTGGCGCGCGGCGCAAACTCTTGGCCAGGCGCCTCACGCCCTGCAGGCTCTCGGTGACTTTTTCGACTTCGCGCTCCAGCGCCAGGGCTTCCGGGGTGGGCTGCAATTTGCCGCGTACCCGCAGGAACAGCGGGAAGCCCAGTTGCAGTTCGGCG
>JAFHKH010000897.1 GCA_016937595.1 Pseudomonas cedrina subsp. fulgida
GCCCTTGCCCGCTGGCTGCAAGGCGCGCGCCTGGCGCTGGTGCTGCTGGCGATCGTCGCGGTGATCAGCGGCGCCGGCCTTGCCTTTGCGGCACTGGGCAATGGCCTGACGCCGGTGAACGTGTTCTGGGCCTTGGGCAGCCTGCTCGGCTTGAACCTCATCCTGTTGATCAGTTGGGCGCTGGGCCTGCTGTTTGCCGGCGAACACAGCGCCAGCCTGGGGCGGCTGTGGTTGTGGCTCAGCGAAAAACTCGCGCGTGACGCCAAGGCCGCGCAATTGGCCCCGGCGTTGTTGCTGCTGTTGCAGCGCCAAAAACTCAATCGCTGGGCCGTGGGCGTGCTGGTCAACAGCCTGTGGTTGCTGGCGTTGCTCAGCGCGATGGTGATTCTTCTGACGTTGCTCGCCACCCGCCGCTACGGCTTCGTGTGGGAAACCACTATTCTTGGCGCCGACACCTTCGTCGCCGCGACCCAGGCACTCGGCGTCCTGCCGGCGTTGCTCGGTTTCAACGTGCCGACTGTCGAAATGATCCGCGCCAGCGGCGATGCCGCGCTGAATATCGAGAGTGCCCGTCAGGCCTGGGCCGCCTGGTTGGTCGGCGTGCTGCTGGTGTATGGCCTGCTGCCCCGCCTGATCCTCGCGCTGCTGTGCCTGTGGCGCTGGAAACGCGGGCGCGCCGTCCTGCGCCTGGACCTCAACCTGCCTGGCTATGCCCAGTTGCGCGAACGCCTGATGCCAAGCAGTGAACGCCTGGGCGTCAACGATGCCGCACCGCAATACCTGCATCAGGCCAGCGGTGGCGTCAGCGAACTGGAAAGCGATGGCGCACTGGTGGTCGCCATCGAACTGGACGACCAGCACGCCTGGCCGCCCAAACTGCCCGCCGGGGTGAAAAACGCCGGCATCCTCGACAGCCGCGAATCACGCCACACACTGCTGGAACAACTGACACGCTTCCCGCCCGCCCGCCTGGCCACTCGCCTGCGACCCGCGCCGCTCGCCGGATCGCGGCAGCCTGGCACTGATCGCCGAACTCGCGCGCAGCGCCACCGCCAC
>JAFHKH010000898.1 GCA_016937595.1 Pseudomonas cedrina subsp. fulgida
CCGCGCAATGATCGACGAAACTGCGCACGCGCATCGGTGCATTGCGGCCGTCGCGATACACCACCTGCACGGGCAGGGGCGGCGACTCATAGGCCGCCAATACGCGGCGCAATTGCCCATTTTGGAGGTGCTCATGCACCGGATAACTCAGGCAGCGGATCAGCCCAGCCCCCTGCACGGCCGCATTGATCGCGCCCTGCACCGTGGCGCAGCCCAGGCGGGCGCGGGTCTTGAGTGAATAGCCTTGAAAATCCCAATGCACCTGATCGGCACTGGCGATCAGCCGATGCTGGCGCAGGTCTTGCGGCTGACGGGGTTCGCCGTGGGCCGCCAGGTAACCGGGGCTGGCGCAGAGGATCGGCCGCACCTGCCCCACCCGCCGCGCAATCAGCGATGAGTCGGGCAGCGCGCCGACGAGGATCGCCACATCAATCCCTTCTTCGTGCAGGTTTGGATAATAGTCGTGGTAGTGAACGACGAGGCGCACGTCGGGATAACGCTCCAGATAACTGGCCAGGACCGGCGCCATCACATAACGGCTGAACAAGAACGGCAGGAACACACGCAGATTGCCCTGGGCCTGCACATGCAAGCCCTTGGCCGATGCTTCGGCGGCATCCACGGCGGCAAGCAGGCGTACGCAGTCCGCCAGGTACGCGCTGCCGGCGTCGGTCAGGCTCACCCCGCGCGTACTGCGCTCAAGCAACCGCACGCGCAAACGCGCTTCCAGGCGCGCAACCGCCCGAACCAGCGTCGGCCCCGACACCTGCGCGCCTCTTGCCGCCGAGGCCAGGCTGGGTTGCCCGGCCAGCGCAGCGAACAACTGCATATCGCGATAACGCTCCATCAGGTGCGCCGTTTCAGCATCGGGTTCAGGGCAGCATCCTGGTCAAGGCGATGGGTGAGGAAGTCGACAAACGTGTTGATCTTGGCCGGCACGCGGCCGCTGTTCTGGAACACGACCTGAATCGGCAAGGGCTCCGGTTCAAAGGCTTGAAGAACAATTTCCAGCTCACCGGCCGCCACCGCGGCGCGACTTGATAGGACAGCACCCGCGTCATGCCCCAGCCGAGCCTGGCCAGGTTGATCGCGGCGTTGTTCGCCGTGACGACCAGGCGCGGCTCGATAGGCACGCTCAGCGGCTGGCCGGCGTCGACAAACGTCCACTCGCTTACCAACTGGCTGGACGATGAGGCGGCGATCCTGGCTTCAAGCAACTGCGACGGATGCTGTGGCCGGCCGTGCTGGTCGAGATACGCCGGCGACGCGCACACCACCCGGCGCACCTCGCCCACCTTGATCGCCTGTAGCCCCGGTTCGTGCAGATGGCCGATACGCACCGCCACATCCACGCCTTCGTCGGTCATGTTCACCACGCGGTCGACCAACAAGGCGTTGATATTCACCAGGGGAAAGCGGTCCAGATATTCCCCCAACGCCGGCGCCACATACAGCTCGCCAAATAACACCGGCGCGGTGACCGAGAGCTGGCCGCAGGGGATCGAATAACTGCCCGCCGCCGCCTCTTCGGCTTCATTGAGTTCCGCCAGGATGCGCCGGCAATCTTCCAGGTAGCGCTGGCCGGCTTCGGTCAGGTGCAAACTGCGGGTGGTGCGCGCCAGCAGTTGGGTGCCGATGCGTTGCTCCATGGCGGCGATGGCCCGGGTCACGCTGGGTGGCGAGGTGTTCAAGCGACGTGCGGCGGCGGCAAAGCCTTCCTCCTCGGCCACCGCCAGAAACACCTGCATTTCATGAAATCGATCCATCGGCGCTCCTATGGAACAACGCGTCACCTGTGGCGAGGGTTCGCCATCAACGTGACTGCAAACCCACCGCCGTGCGGGGCATGCCGATAAAGCCCGGCAACGCCTCGATACTGGCGAGCCAGGCGCGTATCTGCGGGTAGCCGGCCAGCGACACATTGCCTTCCGGCGCGTGGGACACGTAAGTGTAGAACGCAACGTCGGCAATCGTGGCGTGCTCGCCCGCCAGGAAACGGCTCTGGCCCAGTTGCGCTTCCAGCAACGAGAACAAGGCATGGGACTTTGTAATCGCCGCGGCGGTATCAACGTCGGCGCCAAACACCAGGGCCAGGCGTGCCGTTGCCGGCCCGGCGTGAAGTTGGCCGGCGGCGGCCGAAAGCCAGC
>JAFHKH010000899.1 GCA_016937595.1 Pseudomonas cedrina subsp. fulgida
GCGCACGTAGGCGCCGGCGCTCACGCCCAGGTTGGCACCGTGGATGTGCCGATGACCGTCGCGCGCTCGTAACCCTGGTGATAGCGAATCTGCGCGGCGGGGTCGAACGCGTCGTCCCAGTGTCCACCGTGACGGTGCCGCACACGGCGTCCACCCCCAGCGCGAGCTGGGCCACCAGCCAGTCGGGGGCTACTCGGCTGTCGGCATCGGTGCAAGAGATCCACCGCGCGCCCTGGCTGATCAGGTGCCGCGCGCCAATGCCGCGCACCTGCCCGACGTTGCGCGCCTGGGCTTCCAGGCATTGCACCGGGTAACTCCGGGCGATGGCGGCACTGCCATCGCTGCAACTGTCGAGTACCACCAGCACCGTGACGTCTTCGCCCAGCAATCCGGGGTGCCTGGCCGCGATCAATGCCGCCTTCAGGCAATCACCCAGCAACGCTTCTTCGTTATGCACTGGAATCAGCACGCCGATCATCGCAAGCCCTCAAGGGTGGCTACCGAGGTGCCGTCGTGGCTCCACAGATCCAGGAAAAAGTCAGGCTCGTGATGGGACGCAACCCGTGGCATTCGCAGCTGCTGCTGGAGCAGGGCGTGCACCTGCTCGGCGGTTTGCGGGCACCCTTCGATAGGCGGGCGCCAATGGCAAGCCAGCACCTGGCCATCTTCGGTCAGCGAGCCACGGGCGCGCTCGATCACCTCGCCCAGGTCGCTGGCGTCGAGGTAGTAGCACAACTCGCTCAACACGATCAGCTCAAACTTGCCGGTGGGCCATTGCGCCGGCAATCGGCTTTGCCGCACCTCGGCATGGGCGAAGCCCAGCAAGCGACTACGCGCCAGCGCCACCGCGGCCGAGGCGTGTCGCACACAACAGGCGATCGCAGCGTGGCGCCAGCTCAAAGCTCAGTTCGCCATTGGCGCAACCGGGCTCGAACACCGAGGCGTAGCGCGCCGCGTGA
>JAFHKH010000009.1 GCA_016937595.1 Pseudomonas cedrina subsp. fulgida
CTCTGCGTGGGAACGCCTCACTGGACGCTCCGCGTCCGCTTTTGTGACGCGGAGCGTCACGGGCTGCATTCCCACGCTGAGCGTGGGAACGATCATACGGGGCAGTTTGAAATGAAGCGTCTGCTCGGCCTCATGGCCCTGTTCTCCCTGCTGACCGGCTGTGCCAGCGGCGTCATCGACCCCAACGGCTACGACGAAACCGGCACCGCCTCCTATTACGGCGCCCGCCACCATGGCAAAAGAACCGCCAGCGGTGAACCCTTCAACCAGAACGCCTTGACTGCCGCCCACCGGCGATTGCCATTCGGCACCCAAGTCAAGGTCACCAACCTGGACAACAACAAATCCGTGGTGGTGCGCATCAATGATCGCGGCCCGCATACGCGTGGGCGCTTGATCGATCTTTCACGCAAGGCCGCCGAGCAACTGGGTATGATCGGCAGCGGCACGGCACGCGTGCGCGTACAAGCCATGAGCAACTGACGATGGAGCCCCGGCCATTTTCGGACTAACCGCCCTCTCCCCCTGGAGCCTGCTGGAACTGGCCGGCGGCCTCTTGCTGCTGGTCGCAGGCGCCGAAATCCTGGTGCGCGCCGCCGTGCGCCTGGCCGCGAGCCTCAAGGTGCGGCCACTGATCATCGGGCTGACGATCGTCGCCTTCGGCAGCAGCGCACCGCAGATGACCGTCAGCCTGCAGGCCACCCTGGCCGGCAATACCGATATCGCCGTGGGCAGCGTGATCGGCAGCAGCATCTTCAATATCCTGGTAACGCTGGGCCTGTCGGCGCTGATCATTCCACTGCGGGTCTCGCGGCAACTGGTGCGCCTGGATATTCCGATGATGATCCTTGCCGGGTTGCTGGTGTTCATTCTCGCCGCCAATGAAGAACTCACCCCAGCCGACGGCCTGTTGCTGCTGGTTGCCTTGATCGCTTACCTCGGCGTGCTGCACTACCAGACTCGCCATTCCCGGCGCCCGCGCACGCTGGACACCGTGGCCCGGGCGCCCTGGTTGAGCAGCGTGCTGCTGATGCTCGGCGGGTTGCTGATCCTGGTGCTGGCCGGGCATTTGCTGCTGGGCGCGGCGGTCGATGTGGCCAGCGATCTGGGCCTGTCGGAGCGCGTCATCGGCCTGACGCTGATCGGCGTCGGCACGTCGCTGCCGTGCCTCGCCACCTCGCTGATCGCCGCCCTGCGCGGCCAGCGGGAAATTGCAGTGGGCAACGTGATCGGCAGCAACCTGTTCAACCTGCTTGGGGTATTGGGGCTGACTGCGCTGTTCGCGCCGTCGCCCCTGTCGGTCTCGCCCAACGCGCTGGATTTCGACCTGCCGGTGATGCTTGGCGTGGTGCTGCTGTGCCTGCCGGTGTTCTACACCGGTTACCGCGTCACGCGCGCCGAAGGCCTGGTGCTGCTGGGCCTGTACCTGGCGTACGGGCTGCACGTGATGGCTTTTACCACTGGCATGCCCCTGGCCAACAAGCTCGAACAATTGATGCTGTATTACGTACTGCCAGCGCTGGTGGCTTTCCTGTTGTTCAGCACGCTGCGAGCCTGGCGCCGCCAACACAAGAGGGAATCGCAATGAACGATCAGAAAAAGCCCGGAATTGAAATGCGTCGCCAGGTCATGGGCGATGTGTTCGTCGACCGCGCCCTGGGCAATGCCACCGCGTTTACCCAGCCGCTGCAGGACTTCGTCAACGACCACGCCTGGGGCAGTGTGTGGAACCGCGAAGGCTTACCGCTGAAGACCCGTAGCCTGATCACCCTCGCCGCCCTGACCGCGCTCAAGTGCCCACAGGAGCTGAAGGGGCACGTGCGCGGCGCGTTGAACAATGGCTGTACGGTGGAGGAGATCCGCGAAGCACTGCTGCATTGCGCGGTGTATGCGGGGGTGCCGGCGGCGATTGATGCGTTTCGGGCGGCGCAGGAAGTGATTGAGGCGTATCAGGCAGAACAGCAGTGACTGTCAGATAGCATTCGCGAGCAAGCCCGCTCCCACACTTGAATCTGTTCACACATCTAAATGTGGGAGCTGGCTTGCCTGCGATTGGCCCTTGAAGGCGCTGCAAACCTCAGATCCATCCACCCGCCTGCAACACAAAAATCCCGATATTGGTGGTCACCGCCGCCATCAGCGTGGTGATCACGATAATCGCCGCCGCCAGCTCATGATTCCCTTCGGCCGCCCTGGCCATCACATAACTGGCCGCTGCCGTCGCGCGCCGAAGTACAGGAACAAAATGCCCAACTCCGCTCCCCTGAACCCCAGCAGCCAGGCCCCCAGAGTGGCGATTACCGGCAGCCAGACCATCTTCATCACGCTTGCGCTCAACGCCATGCTGCCGCTCTTGCGCAGCGCCGCCAGGGACAGCGTGCCGCCGATGCAGATCAGCGCCAGCGGCAATGTCGTGTCCGCCAGATATTGCATGGATTTTTCCAGCCAGCCCGGCAGGCCAATCTGGAAATAGGCAAACGGCGCGGCCAGAAACACGCTGATGATCAGCGGATTGGCCACCACGCTCTTGAAGATGCTCCACGGATCGGACTTGATCACCGGGCTGTACACCGCCAGCACGATGGTCGACAGGGTGTTGTAGAACAGAATCACCAGCGCCGCGAGGACCGCGCCGAGGGAGATACCGTAGTCGCCGTACATGCTGGCGGCCAGCGCCAGGCCGATCACGCCGTTGTTGCCGCGAAACGCCCCCTGGGTGTAGATGCCCCGGTCCTCACGCTTGCAGCGCAGGATCGCCCAGCCCCACGCCAGGGCAAAACTCACCAGCGTGGCGATGGAAAAGTAGATCAGCAGGCCCGGCTTGAGCGCCGAATGCAGGTCGCATGCAGGATGCCCAAAAACAGCAACGCCGGCATGGTGGCGTTGAACACCAGGGACGACGTCGTGTGGATGAAGTTGTCGTTGATCCAGTTGATGCGCTTGAGCAGCACCCCCAGGAACAGCATGGCAAACACCGGCGCGGTGATGGTGAGGGTGGTGAGGAAAATTGCCAGCATGCCGGGGAGAACCTTGGTGAGCGTCGGTAGGTGGCTAATGATAAGCCACTTTCATCCAGATCGTTCCCACGCTCTGCGTGGGAACGCAGCCTGGGACGCTCCGCGTCCGTTCCAAAGCGGACGCGGAGCGTCCAATGAGGCATTCCCACGCAGAGCGTGGGAACGATCAGTCGCCAGGTCTCAGGTAATCGGCGCTGGGTTGAACAGGGTGATGTCGTTATGCAGCTTGTGCTGCTCAGCCCACGTCTGCTTCTTGCCGCTGGCCACGTCCAGGTAGAAGTGGAACAACTCCCAGCCCAGCTCCTCAATGCTCGCACGCCCGGTAGCGATGCGCCCGGCGTCGACATCGATGAGGTCCGGCCAACGCTGCGCCAGCTCCGTACGGGTCGACACCTTGACCACCGGCGCCATCGCCAGCCCGTACGGCGTGCCGCGCCCGGTGGTGAACACGTGCAGGTTCATGCCCGCCGCCAGTTGCAGGGTGCCGCACACAAAGTCACTGGCCGGCGTGGCGCAAAAGATCAGGCCCTTGCCCTTGACGCGCTCGCCAGGGCCCAGCACGCCATTGATCGCGCTGCTGCCGGACTTGACGATGGACCCCAGCGACTTCTCGACGATATTCGACAACCCGCCCTTCTTGTTGCCCGGCGTGGTGTTGGCGCTGCGATCGGCCTCGCCCTTGGCCAGGTAACGGTCGTACCAGTCCATTTCCCTCACCAGCGCTTCGGCCACTTCCTTGGTCTCTGCGCGAGACGTCAGCAGGTAGATGGCATCGCGCACTTCGGTGACTTCGGAAAACATCACCGTCGCCCGGCGCGCAGCAACAAGTCCGAGGCATAGCCCAGCGCCGGGTTGGCGGTGATTCCGGAAAACGCGTCACTGCCGCCGCACTGCATGCCCAGGATCAGCTCGGACGCCGGCACGGTTTCGCGGCGGCGCTGATCGAGCTTCTTCAAGCGCACCTCGGCCAGGGCCATGATCTGCTCGATCATTTCAGTAAAGCCGTGGCTGGAGTCCTGCAACCGGTACAACCACGGCTCGCTCAGGTCGACCGAGCTGTCGTTGTCGTGCATCACCTGCCCGGCCTGCAATTTCTCGCAGCCCAGGCTGATCACCAGCGCTTCGCCGCCCAGGTTCGGGTTGCGCGCCAGGTTGCGCACGGTGCGGATCGGGATGTAGGCATCCGTCGCGGTGATCGCGACCCCGCAGCCGTAGCTGTGGGTCAACGCCACGACGTCATCGACGTGCGGGTATTTGGGCAGCAACTCGTCCTTGATGCGCTTGACCGCATGGTCGAGCACCCCGGTCACACATTGCACGGTGGTGGTGATGCCGAGGATATTGCGCGTACCGACCGTGCCGTCGGCGTTGCGGTAACCCTCGAACGTGAACCCTTCCAGCGGCGCCTGGGCCTGCGGCACTTCGGTGGACAGCGGCAAGCTGTCCAGCGGCGGCGCTGTCGGCATGCGCAATTGGTCTTCCTGCACCCAACTGCCGCGTGGAATCGGCGCCAGGGCATAACCGATGGTCTGGCCGTAGCGAATGATCTCCCCCCCTTCGGGGATATCTTCCAGGGTCACCTTATGGCTCTGGGGGATGAAATCCACGGTCACCAGGCCGTCCGGGAACTCGGTCCCGGCCGGTACGCCCTGGTCATTGACCACGATCACCACATTGTCGCGCTCGTGCAGACGAATCGAGCGCGGCGAGTCGGCATGTTCAATCAATTGCATCGCGGTGCCTCTCAGGAATGCGCTTCGGTTAGGTTGGTCAACTCTGGCCCCTTGCTTGGCGGCTCTTTGAGTACTACACGCTTGATCGGGCCGACGATGACCAGGTAGCTGAACACCGCCACCAGCGCGTTGGCGCCGACGAACACCAGGGCCCACTTGAACGAGCCGGTGGTGCTGATGATGTAGCCGATTACGATCGGCGTGGTGATCGAGGCCAGGTTACCGAAGGTGTTGAACAGGCCGCCACTGAGGCCGGCGATTTGTTTGGGCGAGGTGTCGGACACCACCGCCCAGCCCAGCGCGCCAACGCCTTTGCCGAAGAAGGCCAACGCCATGAAACCCACCACCATCCATTCAACGTCGACGTAGTTACACGCAATGATGCTGCTGGAAACCAGCAGGCCGGCGATGATCGGCGCCTTGCGCGCGAAGGTCAGCGAATGCCCTTGCGCAGCAGGTAGTCGGAGATCACGCCGCCGAGCACGCCCCCGATAAAGCCGCAGATGGCCGGCAACGAGGCGATGAAACCGGCCTTGAGGATGGTCATGCCACGGTCCTGCACCAGGTACACCGGGAACCAGGTCAGGAAGAAATACGTGATGCCGTTGATGCAGTACTGGCCCAGGTAAACGCCGAGCATCATGCGGTTGGTCAGCAACTGACGGATGTAATCCCACTTCGGACCGTCGGTTTTCTTACCCTTGCCTTTGTCCTGGTCCATGTCGACCATCGCGCCGTTGGCAGCGATGTGATTGAACTCGGCCTCGTTGATCATCGGGTGCTGGCGCGGGCTGTGGATCACTTTCAGCCAGACCAGCGAGAACAGGATACCGATCACGCCCATCACGATAAACACGTGCTGCCAGCCGAAGCGGTAGACGATCCAGCCCATCAGCGGCGCGAATAACACGGTGGCAAAATATTGCGCCGAGTTGAAGATCGCCGACGCCGTACCGCGCTCGGCGGTAGGAAACCAGGCCGCCACGATGCGTGCATTACCCGGGAACGAAGGCGCCTCGGCCAGGCCCACCATGAAGCGCAGCATGAACAGCGCCACCACGGCGGTGGAGATACCGAATTCGCCCACATAGCCTTGCAGCACGGTGAACAGGGACCAGGTGAAGATGCTCAGGGCATAGACTTTTTTCGAGCCGAACCGGTCCAGCAGCCAGCCACCGGGAATTTGCCCGGCCACGTAGGCCCAACCGAATGCAGAGAAGATATAACCGAGGGTGACCGCGTCGATGCCGAGGTCTTTTTGCAGGCTGGAGCCCGCGATGGCGATAGTCGCCCGGTCGGCGTAGTTGATCGTGGTCACCAGAAAAAGCATGAGCAGGATCAAATAGCGGACGTGAGTCGGCTTGGTCGCTTGCATGTAGAAGTACTCCCACTAATTATTTTTTTTGCGGGTCATCAAATTGTGCGGTGGGAGGCGCTGTCTGTGGGAGCCGGGCTTGCCCGCGATAGCATCACTGCGGTGCTTCAGTCACACCGCGGTGATGCTATCGCAGGCAAGCCAGCTCCCACACAAACGCAGGCCCACAGGGTGTTGCGTATCAGGAACCGATGTAGCTGGTCTTCACCACGGTGTAGAACTCTTGCGCATAGCGACCTTGCTCGCGCGAACCGTAGGAGGAGCCCTTGCGGCCACCGAACGGCACGTGATAATCAACGCCGGCGTGGGCAGGTTGACCATTACCATCCCGGCCTGGGAGTGGCGCTTGAAGTGGTTGGCGTACTTGAGCGACGTGGTGGCGATACCTGCCGACAAGCCGAACTCGGTGTCATTGGCCATGGCCAGTGCCGCCTCGTAGTCCGCCACGCGCACGACGTTGGCGACCGGGCCGAAGATTTCTTCGCGGCTGATGCGCATCTCGGCTTCGCTGTCGGCAAACAGCGTCGGCGCCAGGTAATAACCCTCGGTGTCGCACGTCACCAGGCCGCCACCGCTGACCAACCGCGCGCCTTCGCTTTGGCCGATGTCGATGTACTTCATGTCCTGGTCCAACTGGGCCTGGGAAACCACCGGGCCGATGTCGGTACCGCTTTTGAGCGCGTGGCCGACCTTGATCGACTTCATGCGCTCGGCCATGGCCGCGACGAACTGGTCGTGGATACCAGCGGTAACGATCAGGCGGCTGGAAGCGGTGCAACGCTGGCCGGTGGAGTAGAACGCGCTCTGCACCGACAGCTCGACGGCCTGCTTGAGGTCGGCGTCGTCGAGAATGATCTGCGGGTTCTTGCCGCCCATTTCCAACTGCACTTTGGCCTGGCGCGATACGCAACTGACGGCGATCTGGCGACCGACACCGACGGAACCGGTAAAGCTGATGCCATCGACTTTCGGGCTGTTGACCAGCACATCGCCTACCACGCGACCGCTGCCCATCACCAGGTTGAACACACCGGCCGGGGAAGCCGGCGCGGGAAATGATTTCGGCCAGGGCCCAGGCGCAGCCCGGCACCAGTTCAGCCGGCTTGATCACCACGCAGTTGCCGTAGGCCAGGGCCGGGGCGATCTTCCACGCGGGAATCGCGATCGGAAAGTTCCATGGTGTGATCAAACCCACCACGCCCAGGGCTTCACGGGTGACTTCAACATTGACGCCCGGACGCACCGACGGCACATAGTCGCCGGACAAGCGCAGGCATTCACCGGCGAAGAATTTGAAGATGTTACCGGCGCGGGTCACTTCGCCAATGGCTTCGGGCAGGGTCTTGCCTTCTTCACGGGCCAATAGCGTGCCGAGTTCTTCGCGACGCGCGAGGATTTCGCTGCCGACTTTATCCAGGGCATCGTGACGCGCCTGAATCCCGGAAGTGGACCAGGCCGGGAAGGCAGCACGGGCAGCGTCGATAGCAGCGTTGACTTGGGCAACATCCGCCTTGGCGTACTCGCCAATGACATCGGACAACTCCGACGGGTTGAGGTTGACGCAGTAGTCGGCGCCGGCCACCCATTGGCCGTTGATGTAGTTTTCGAAACGTTGGGCTTGGGACACGAATCTTCTCCTGACGCAAAAGGCCGCTGATTGCTCAGCGGCCTTATAGATAGTTATTGCGGGCCTTGCTTGTCCATCAGCGCGGCCAGGGCTTCGTATTCTTCCGGCAGCAGATCGGTCAGCGGCGTCCGCACGGGGCCTGCGTCATAACCTGCGATTTTCGCGCCGGCCTTGACGATGCTCACGGCGTACCCGGCCTTACGGTTACGGATGTCCAGGTACGGCAGGAAGAAGTCGTCGATGATCTTGCCGACGGTGGCGTGATCATCCTTGGCAATGGCGTGGTAGAAGTCCATCGCGGTTTTCGGGATGAAGTTGAATACCGCCGAGGAGTACACCGGCACGCCCAGGGCCTTGTAGGCAGCGGCGTAAACCTCTGCGGTCGGCAGGCCGCCAAGGTAGCTGAAACGATCGCCGAGGCGACGGCGGATCGACACCATCAACTCGATATCACCCAGGCCGTCTTTGTAACCAATCAGGTTCGGGCAGCGCTCGGCCAGGCGTTCCAGCAGCGGCGCGGTCAGGCGGCAAACGTTGCGGTTGTAGACCACTACGCCGATCTTGACCGACTTGCACACCGCTTCAACGTGGGCGGCAACCCCATCCTGGCTGGCTTCGGTCAAGTAGTGCGGCAACAGCAGCAGGCCTTTGGCGCCGAGGCGTTCGGCTTCCTGAGCGTACTCGATGGCCTGGCGGGTCGAACCACCCACACCCGCGAGGATCGGTACGCTGGAGGCGCAGGTATCAACGGCGGTTTTCACCACTTGGGAATATTCGCTGGCGGCGAGGGAGAAAAACTCACCGGTGCCGCCGGCAGCGAACAAGGCCGTGGCGCCATAGGGGGCCAGCCATTCCAGACGCTTGATGTAGCCTGCCTGGTGGAAGTCACCCTGGGCGTTGAAATCGGTCACGGGGAAGGACAGCAGACCGTGGGAGAGGATGGACTTCAGTTCTTGTGGATTCATTTTTCGAACACCCTGGGTAAAGACTTTCTGGCGAAAGGTTATTGTTGGTTTTGATGATGTCGTACGTCATCGTACAACTATAAATAGATTCGTCAACTGCAATTCATCAGTCGCCATCTGGCGATGGTAATCAGACATGCCTTCTTGGGGGGGAATGGGTTGAGCGCGCGAGGGAGGGCACAACACTGTATGGGTGGGCTTGCCCCGCGCCGCATAGGGCCGCCGGTTTGATCATTCCCACGCTCCGCGTGGGAATGCCGTCTGGGAAGCTCCGCGTGCCTGCGAACAAATCAATTTGTGCAGGTGACGCAGAGCGTCACGGGATGCGTTACCACGCTCCGCGTGGGAACGATCACCCGCAGAATCAGCGGTGAGTTACCCCCGCTGCGCCTCAGCCTCTTCATGGGCATGGCGCAGCGCTCGCGACTGTTGGTCAGATGCAAACGCATGGCCGCCCGCGCGGCATCCGAATCCTGGCGCGCAATCGCTTCATAGATCTCTTCGTGTTCACGACTCAGGCGGCTCATGTAGTGTTGCTGGTCATCATGGGCCAGGCGCGCCGAATTCAAACGGGTGCGGGGAATAATGCTAGTGCCCAGGTGGGTCATGATGTCGGTGAAGTAGCGGTTGCCGGTGGACAGTGCGATTTCCAGGTGGAACGCGAAGTCGGAAGCCACCGCATCGCCGGCATGCGACGCGCTTTCGTTCAGGGCATCGAGCGCCGCACGCATGGCGGCCAGTTGCTCGTCGCTGCGGCGCAAGGCAGCGAGGCCGGCGGACTCCACTTCCAGGCTGATCCGCAATTCCAGGATCGCCAGCACATCACGCAAGGTAACAACGGTGGCCGGATCGATGCGAAAACCGCTCGGGCTCGGCGTGTCCAGCACAAAGGTGCCGATACCATGCCGGGTTTCCACCTGCCCCGCCGCCTGCAGGCGTGAGATGGCTTCACGCACCACGGTTCGGCTGACCCCATGGGCCTCCATGATCGCCGACTCGGTGGGCAATTTGTCGCCACGCTTGAGTTGGCCGTCACGGATCTGCTCGGACAACACCGTGACCAATTCCTGGGCAAGGCTGCGGCGCTTGCGGGGAAGACGAGGGGCGGTGGCGGCGTTATCCATGATGATCCATTTTTCTCGGCGAACTTGAGCACGCATCATAGCCCATGACTGTTGTACGATCACCGTCCGGGCACGACTTTCACCCCTATCCCGCACGCAAAAAAATACCCCGACACAGGTCGAGGCATTTTTTTGGCCCGCTCCGAGGAGAACGCCGGTTATTTCACCACTTTCAGGCTCGGCCGGCCGCTGGGACGCGGTGGCTCGGAATCCGGTGGCGGCAGATCATCGCCGTCTGTGTTTTCGACCGTTTCGTCATCCTCGAAAGGCGACTCCAGATCAAACACCATGCCTTGGCCGTTTTCCCGGGCGTAAATGCCGAGGATAGCGCCGATTGGCACGTACAGCGTATGCGGCACACCGCCGAAACGCCCTTCGAAGCTCACCGCCTCGTTATCCATGTGCAGGTGGCGCACGGCGCTGGGCGATACGTTCAATACAATCTGCCCGTCGCTGGCAAAACCCTGCGGTACCTGAACCGCAGGAAATTCGGAATTGACCAGCATGTGCGGGGTGCAATCGTTGTCCACAATCCACTCATAGAGCGCACGGACCAGGTAGGGTCGACTGGAGTTCATCAGCGGCTCCTTAAGCCTTAGCGCATATCGCGTTCGACGCCAGACAGACTCGCCTGGAAAGCCTCACGCGCAAACTGGCGCTCCATGTAATCAAGCAGCGGCTTGGCCGGCCGCGGCAGTTCAATACCCAGAATCGGCAAGCGCCAGAGTATCGGTAATAGGCAGCAATCCACCAAGCTTTGTTCCTCGCTGAGGAAAAAAGGTTTATCGGCGAACAACGGCGAAACGCCGGTCAGGCTTTCGCGCAATTCCTTACGCGCCTGTACGCGTGCGGCTTCTTTGCTGCGTGTATCCAGAATCACATCCACCAACCCGCACCAGTCACGCTGGATCCGATGGATCAGCAGGCGGCTGTTGGCACGCGCCACCGGGTACACCGGCAACAAAGGCGGATGCGGGTAACGCTCATCCAGGTATTCCATCACCACGGTTGACTCCCACAACGCCAGGTCACGGTCGACCAGGGTGGGCAAGCTGCCGTAAGGGTTCACTTCGATCAGTTTCGGTGGGTGACGACCTGCTTCCACACTGATGATCTCGGCGCTGACACCCTTCTCTGCGAGCACGATGCGTACTCGGTGGGAATAGTGGTCGGCGGGGTCGGAGTAACAGGCCAACCGGTTGGTCACGCCCATGGCGGTCCTCCTCGCTTGTTGAAATTATCGAAAGCTCAAAAACGAGCGCGCCCAGAGAGCATCTCTGCAGCGTCCGGTACAACCCGATCGCTACGTATTCAGAGATGCCGCTGGGCGCGCAAGATTAACAGCAATTGCTTACGGTTGGATCAATGCACATCTTTCCAGTATTCGCGTTTGAGCAAGTAGGCGAATACGAAGAAGAACGCCAGGTACAACAACACATAGGTACCGATGCGCTGGTGCTGCAGTTTGACCGGGTTGGCCGAGTAGGCCAGGAAGGTCACGAGGTTCTTGACCTTCTCGTCGAACTGCTCGTCTGTCAACGAACCTGGGGTTTCTATCTTCAGTTGATCGCACGCCTCATGGGTCAAAGGCGTGCCGGTCAGCGGATCGTATTGCTTCTTGCCGTCTTCAACGACCTGGATCTGCTTGCATCCTACCACTTGCTTGCCTTGCAGGCCGACCAGAACGTTAGGCATGCCGACATTCGGGAACACACGGTTGTTCACGCCATAAGGGCGCGCCGGGTCTTCGTAGAAGGATTTCAGGTAGCCATAGAGCCAGTCGGTGCCGCGTACACGCGCCACCAGGGTCAAGTCCGGTGGTGCCGCGCCGAACCATGTCTTGGCGTCGGCAGGCTTCATGCCGATGTTCATGTGGTCGCCGATCTTGGCGCCGGTGAACACCAGTTTCTCCAGCATCATTTCATGGGGAATGCCGAGGTCGTCGGCGACACGCTCGTAGCGCTGGAACTTGGCGCTGTGGCAACCCATGCAATAGTTGGCGAAGGTGCGCGCACGTCCTGCATGGCGGCCTTGTCCGACACGTCGATATCGACTTTTTCCAGCTCCACGCCGTGCTCGGCGGCGAAAGACAGTAGCGGCAACGCCGCAAGCATCAAGGCAACGAATAAGTTTTTCATCAGCCAGTCACCCTTTCCGGAACCGGTTTGGTCTTCTCGAGCCGGGTGTAGAACGGCATCAGAATGAAGTAGGCGAAGTACAGGAAGGTGCAGACCTGCGACAGCAATGTCCGCTCTGGGGTTGGCGCCAGTACGCCCAGCACGCCCAGGATCACGAACGCAATGCAGAACACCCACAGCCAGATCTTGCTCAGCCAGCCTTTGTAGCGCATGGACTTGACCGGGCTGCGGTCGAGCCATGGCAACACGAACAGCACCGCAATGGCGGCGCCCATGGCAATCACGCCCATCAGCTTGTCGGGGATCGCCCGCAGGATCGCGTAGAACGGCGTGAAGTACCAGACCGGGGCAATATGCTCGGGCGTCTTGAAGGCGTTGGCCTGTTCAAAGTTGGGCTTCTCCAGGAAATAACCGCCCATCTCCGGGAAAAAGAACACGATCGAGCAGAACACGAACAGGAACACCACGACGCCGACAATGTCTTTCACGGTGTAGTAAGGGTGAAACGGAATGCCATCCAGCGGGACGCCGTTTTCGTCCTTGTGCTTCTTGATGTCCACGCCGTCCGGGTTGTTGGAACCCACTTCGTGGAGCGCCAGGATGTGCAACACCACCAGGCCCAGAATCACGATCGGCAAGGCCACCACGTGCAGGGCGAAGAAGCGGTTCAGGGTGATGCCCGAGATCAGGTAGTCACCGCGGATCCATTGGGTCAGGTCGTTGCCGATCACCGGGATCGCGCCGAACAGCGAGATGATCACCTGGGCGCCCCAGTACGACATCTGGCCCCACGGCAGCAGGTAACCCATGAAGGCTTCGGCCATCAGCGCCAGGTAGATCAGCATGCCGAACACCCACACCAGTTCGCGGGGCTTCTGGTACGAGCCGTAAAGCAGGCCACGGAACATGTGCAGGTAGACGACGATAAAGAACGCCGACGCACCCGTGGAGTGCAGCAGGCGCAGGATCGAGCCGTACTCGACATCACGCATGATGTACTCGACGGAGGCAAACGCCTCTTCCGCCGACGGCGTGTAGCTCATCGTCAGCCAGACACCCGTGATGATCTGGTTGACCAACACCAGCAGCGCGAGGGAGCCGAAAAAGTAGAAGAAGTTGAAGTTTTTTGGCGCGTAATATTTGCTGAGATGGTCTTCCCACATTTTAGTGGCGGGGAAGCGCGCATCCACCCACTCCATGAACTTGCTCATCACGCGTTCTCCTTATCGAGGCCAATGACAATGATGTCGTCAGATTCGTAGTTGTGCGGAGGAACCGGCAAGTTCAAGGGAGCGGGTTGGGACTTGTACACGCGGCCGGCGAGGTCGTAATGGGAGCCGTGGCAGGGGCAGAAATAACCGCCAACCCAATCCTTGCCCAAGTCGGCGGGGGCGACTTCCGGGCGGAAGGTAGGCGAGCAACCCAGGTGAGTGCAGAGGCCGACCAGCAGCAGGATCTCCGGCCTGATCGAACGTGCTTCGTTTTTGGCGTAGGCGGGTTGGTCGGATTTCTCGGATGTGGGGTCAGACAACTGGCCTTCGATCTTCTTGAGATTTCCCAGGATTTCCTTGGTACGACGAACAATGAACACCGGTTGGCCGCGCCATTCAGCAATCATCTGCTGGCCCGGCTCGATCTTGCTGACATTCACCTTCACCGGTGCACCTGCGGCTTTCGCCTTGGCACTTGGAAACCATGACCCCACGAACGGGACCGCAGCCCCCACCGCTCCTGCAGCACCCACCACGGACGTGGCGGCTACCAGGAAGCGACGCCGGCCTGCATTCACGCCGTCATTGCTCATTCAGTCCTCTCCCATCAGCTTTTTGGCCTGTTAAATCAGGCGTCTAGTAAGTAGTGAATCTGTGCTTATAAATTTTGCCGAATGGTAATGAAAAGCCACACGGATGACAAGGGAATTGCCCGGCACTCAACCCCCAGGCCTTGTAGTATAGGGGGTCTACGGATGTGGCAAGTTGTCACGGCGATTTTTATGCATAAATCGCAGGCAATAAAAAACGCCCAGCTCCGTGAGGAGGCTGGGCGTTTTTGTGGAACGTAAAGCGAATTAACGCTTCGAGTACTGCGGACGCTTACGCGCTTTACGCAGACCGACTTTCTTACGTTCAACTTCACGGGCATCACGAGTCACGAAGCCAGCTTTGCGCAGAGCGCCACGCAGGGTTTCGTCGTACTGCATCAGCGCGCGAGTGATACCGTGGCGGATTGCGCCAGCTTGACCACTTACACCGCCACCGATAACGGTGACGTAGATGTCGAACTTTTCAACAGTCTCGGTCAGTTCCAGCGGCTGACGAACTACCATGCGGGCAGTTTCGCGGCCGAAGAAGTTGTCCAGGGTGCGGTTGTTGATCGAGATGTTACCAGTGCCCGGACGCAGGAAAACGCGTGCGGTTGCGGTTTTGCGACGGCCAGTGCCGTAATTTTGAGTCGCCGACATAATGAACTATTCCGTTAAAACTTCAGTTCTTGGGGCTGCTGAGCAGCATGAGGGTGTACAGCGCCCGCATAGACTTTCAGCTTGCGAAACATATCGCGACCCAGTGGGCCCTTAGGCAGCATGCCTTTGACCGCGATTTCGATCGGGGCTTCAGGCTTCTTGGAGATCAGGCCTTCAAAGTTGGAAGACTTGATACCGCCTGGGAAACCGGAGTGACGGTAGTACATTTTGTCTTGCGCTTTGTTGCCGGTAACACGTACCTGCTCAGCGTTGATGATCACGATGTAGTCACCGGTGTCAACGTGAGGGGTGTACTCAGGCTTGTGCTTGCCACGCAGACGGCTGGCGACTTCAGTGGCCAGACGACCCAGGGTCTGACCAGCGGCGTCGACGACAAACCAGTCGCGCTGAACTGTTTCCGGTTTTGCAGTAAAAGTTGTCATTCTTTAATAGCCTCAGGGGCCGCCCTGTAAATTAGACGGCGGATCTTACTGAATAGTGCGTACTTTGACAAGGTCAAAGGCAGCCGGATACAGACGCTATCGGGGGTTCGGGTCAGCGCGTCCGTTCAACGGCAAGATTCTTCGGCAGACGGCGCATCACTTCCACTGCAGAAAGAGGTGGGCAATTATGCAGATTGCGAAAAAAAATTCAACCTGCTTTTATGATTGTTTTCCCTGAAGGAGTACCCGATGGATTATCGACAGCTGGGCCGTACGGATCTGAACGTGAGCGCGATAGCCTTGGGCACCATGACCTGGGGCGAGCAGAACAGCGAGGCAGAGGCCTTCGCGCAGATCGAGCGGGCCAAGGGCGCGGGGATCAACTTCCTCGACACGGCCGAAATGTACCCGGTGCCGCCCAAGGCCGACACCTATGCCACCACCGAGCGCTACATCGGCAATTACTTCAAGAGCCGTGGCGACCGCGCCGACTGGATCCTCGCCAGCAAGATCGCCGGCCCCGGCAACGGCATCGATTACATCCGCGATGGCCATCTGCGCCACAACCGCAAGCACATCGCCCAGGCACTCGACGCCAGCCTCCAGCGCCTGCAGACCGACTGGGTCGACCTCTACCAACTGCACTGGCCGGAGCGCAGCACCAACTTCTTCGGCCAATTGAGCTACAGGCACAAGGACGAAGACGACCTCACCCCGCTGGAGGAAACCCTCGAGGCGCTGGATGAGCAGGTCAAGGCCGGCAAGATCCGCCACATCGGCCTGTCCAACGAAACGCCGTGGGGCACCATGAAGTTCCTCGCCCTGGCCGAAGCCCGTGGCTGGCCGCGCGCGGTGTCGATCCAGAACCCCTACAACCTGCTCAACCGCAGTTTTGAAGTGGGCCTGGCGGAAGTCGCGATACGTGAACAATGCGGTCTGCTGGCCTATTCGCCGCTGGCGTTCGGCATGCTCAGCGGCAAGTACGAAGGCGGCGCGCGCCCCGCCAAGGCACGCCTGACGGAGTACAGCCGCTTCAGCCGCTACTTCAACCCGCAGTCGGAAGCGGCGTGCAGTCGTTACGTGGCGCTGGCACGCGAACATGGCCTGGACCCGGCGCAGATGGCGCTGGCGTTTGTGACGCAGCAACCGTTCGTGACCAGCAATATTATTGGGGCCACCTCACTGGAGCAACTGGACAGCAACATTGCCAGCGCCGAGCTGAAATTGTCGAAAGAGGTGCTGGAAGGGATTGAGGCGATTCAGAAGGATCATCCGAATCCGGCGCCTTGATTGATCTTTAAACCGCTTTCGCGAGCAAGCCCGCTCCCACATTTGAATGTATTCACAACGCCAAATGTGGGAGCGGGCTTGCTCGCGAAGGGGCCATAGGCAACGCTACAAAAACATCAAAGCGCCCGCGCAATAATCTCCTTCATGATCTCATTGGTCCCCGCATAAATGCGCTGCACCCGCGCATCCGCCCAGGCCCGGGCAATCGGGTATTCCCACATGAAACCGTAGCCGCCGTGCAGTTGCACGCACTCGTCGAGCACCTTGCATTGCAGGTCCGTGGCCCAGTACTTGGCCATCGCCGCCGTGGGCACGTCCAGCGTGCCGTCCAGATGCAATGCCATGCACTGGTCGACGAATACCCGGCCGATCTGGATCTCGGTGGCCATCTCCGCCAACTTGAAGCGCGTGTTCTGGAAATCGGCTATCGCCTTGCCGAACGCCTTGCGCTCACGGGTGTACGCCAAGGTCCATTGCAGCGCCGCCTCAGCCGACGACAAGGCGCCAATCGCCACCGTCAAGCGTTCCTGAGGCAACTCCTGCATCAAATACGCGAAGCCCATGCCGGCCTGGCCCAGCAGGTTTTCCCTGGGCACACGCACGTCCTGGAAAAACAGCTCCGAGGTGTCCTGGGCCTTCATGCCCACCTTCTCCAGGCGCTGGCCCTTGGCGAAGCCGGGCGTATCGGCCTCCACCAGGAACAGGCTGGTGCCCTTCGCACCGGCCTTGGGATCGGTCTTGGCGACCACGATCACCAGGTCGGCCAGGTAGCCATTGGTGATAAACGTCTTGGAGCCGTTGATCACGTATTCGTCGCCGTCCAGCACGGCAGTCGTCTTGACCCCTTGCAGGTCGGACCCCGCCCCCGGTTCGGTCATGGCAATGGCCGTGACCATCTCGCCGGAAATCAACTTGGGCAGGTAGTGGCGCTTCAGCGCTTCGCTGCCGTAATGCAGGATGTAGGGCGCGACAATGTCCGAGTGCAGGGAAAAGCCAATGCCGGTCAGACCCAGCCGGCTGATCTCTTCGATCACCACCGCGCTGTACAGGAAGTCCGCGCCCAGGCCGCCGTATTCTTCCGGCAGGTGGGAACACAGCATCCCCGCCTCCCCCGCCTTGCTCCACAAGCTGCGGTCGATATGGCCTTGCTTCTCCCATTGCGCATGGAACGGCGCGGCGTCTTTTTCGAGAAAGCTGCGCACGCTTTCGCGGAAGAGTTCGTGTTCCGGGCTGAACAAGGTTCTGGGAATCATGGCTCACCTGCGGCGATTGTCAGACAAAAAACAGCCCACAGAGACTATGCCCCGCAGGCGTCACAGGACACTGGACACATGCGACAAAAAATAAGACGATCCAGCCGTCTGGTGACCACTTTCCCCTATAAGAATAAATGAAATTATGTCTAACCAAATCTCCACGCCCCTGCGGCGCGTCAGCATTTTGGCCATTGATCGGGTATTCGCTTCAACCCTCATGCAAGCCAAGGATTTCTTCCACCTCGCCAGCCTGCGTTATGGCAAGCAACAAGGCCTGGGCCTGACCCCTGCGTTTGAAACACGCCTGGTCAGCCCCGACGGGCAATCGGTGCGCAGCTTCAGCGATGTGATCATGCCGGTGGACGGCGGCCTGGAAGACGCCGACATCATCGTGTTGCCGGCTTTCTGGGATGACTTCGATGCCTTGTGTGCACACTACCCGCAAGTGCTGCCGTGGCTGCGTGAACAGCATGCACGCGGTGCCGTGTTATGCGGCGAAGCCACCGGGGTGTTCTGGCTGGCCGAAGCCGGCCTGCTCGACGGCAAGGAGGCAACCACCTATTGGCGCTTCTTCAATGCCTTCAGCGAACGCTTCCCCAAGGTGCAGCTCAACCAGGACAAACACCTCACCGACGCCGATAACCTGTATTGCGCCGGCGGCACCACTTCGGCGTGCGACCTCTATATCTACCTGATCGAGCGCTTCTGCGGCGCCAACATCGCCCAGGCCGTGGCCCGCGACATTCTCTACGAAGTGCGGCGCAGTTATTCACCCGGACGCATTGGCTTTGGTGGGCAGAAGCTGCACCAGGATGTGATCATCCTGCAGATACAGCACTGGCTCGAAGAGCATTTCGCCGACAAATTCCGCTTCGAAGATGTGGCCCGGGAACACGGCATGAGCATCCGCAACTTCATGCGCCGCTTCCAGACCGCCACGGGCGACAAACCGCTGCATTACCTGCAACGGCTGCGCATCGAGACGGCCAAGGGACTGCTCTCGGGCAGCCGCAAGAGCATCAAGACCATCAGTTATGAGGTGGGTTACGACGATGCGAGCTTTTTTGCGCGGCTGTTCAGGCAGCACACGGAGCTGTCGCCGAACCAGTATCGGCAGCAGTTCCAGCAGGCTGCATAAGCGAGGATGTACACAGGGCAAATGTGGGAGCGGG
>JAFHKH010000090.1 GCA_016937595.1 Pseudomonas cedrina subsp. fulgida
GATCTTCGTTGCTTTGAGCATTTCGTTCGCTTAGCTGACGGGCATTGTGGCAAGCCCGCTCGCCACAATAGCCCATTCAGTGAGGGCCGCGTCGAACCCAGTTATGTAGATACAGGCAAGCCAACTCCCACAGGGGTAGGCGCCGCCGTCCTGACACCCGCCAGGAACGGGATTTTTTTCGATCGTGCTAAAGTGCGCAGCTGTGTTTTCTATTTGGTAAAAGGCCCGGCATGACCGCGACAAGCAACGACCCACTGCACGGCGTGACCCTGCAGCACGTCCTCACCACCCTGGTTGAACACTACGAATGGGCGGGCCTGGCCGAGCGCATTGATGTGCGCTGTTTCAAGAGCGACCCGAGCATCAAGTCGAGCCTGACCTTCCTGCGCAAAACCCCCTGGGCGCGAGAAAAAGTCGAGGGCTTGTACGTCAAGCTGATGCGCACCAAACGCCCGCTGGACTGATCCCATGAAGCGGTTTGCAGCGGCAAGCGCCCTGGCCGGTTGGACGGGGTTGGTGATTCAGCAATACCTGATTTTCTATTCGCGCTGGGAGTCCGGCGCCAGCCTGCTGGGCGGGTTGATCAACTTTTTCAGTTTCTTCACCGTGCTCACCAACACCCTGGCGGTGGTGGTGTTGAGTTATGCCTGGGTGGCGCGCGACAGTGCGGCGAAACGGTTTTTCGGCGGCCCGGTCATCAGCAGCGGCATCGCCGTCAGCATCCTGGTGGTCGGCCTGGCCTACAACCTGCTGCTGCGCCACTTGTGGCAACCCGAAGGCTTTCAATTCATCGCCGACGAATTGCTGCACGACGTGATGCCGGTGCTGTTTTTTATCTACTGGTGGCGGTGCGTACCCAAGGGCAGCCTGCGGCTCAAGCATATTGCCGGCTGGGTGGTCTACCCGCTGGTGTACTTCGCCTATGCGCTGCTGCGTGGGGATTTGCTCGGGCAGTATCAGTACCCGTTCATCGACGTGAGCACCTTGGGTTATCCACAGGTGTTTGTGAATGCCGGGGGGATTTTGGCGGGGTTTGTGGTGATTGCATTAATGGTGGTGGGCCTGGACAGTTTTCTAAAGCGGGTACGGTAGTTGTGGAAGCTGGCTTGCCTGCGATAGCGGTGTATCAGACAAAAACTTGTACCTGACCCACCGCTATCGCAGGCAAGCCAGCTCCCACAGTTGATCTTCAGCGTCTTCGAGGGCTTACTCTTCTTCGCTGCCCTCGGCCCGCCAGTAGCCCACGCCTTGAGGTATTCCTCATTGACCTTATGCGTGTCCAGCAGCACGCGACGTACCTGGCGCGACAGTTTGGTTTCGGTCGCCACGAAGCAGTACAGCAAACCGCTTGGCGGCGTCAGGTGGCGCAGCGTTTCAATCAGGTCGTCCTGGCCGCGGATCACCCAGACCACTTCTACATCGGCGGCGCTGTGCAGCGTTTGTTGCTCCGCCGCGTTGGCAATTTCAATCACCGCCAACACCTTGCGTCCGGCCGGCAGTTCTTCCAGGCGGCGACCGATGGCGGGCAGGGCGGTTTCATCGCCGATCAGCCAATAGCTGTCGAAGATATCCGGCACGATCATCGAGCCGCGCGGCCCGCCGATGTACAGGTGCTGGCCGACCTGCACCTGCTCGGCCCAGGTGGACGCGGGGCCATCGCCGTGCAGCACGAAGTCGATGTCCAGCTCGCCGCTGCTTGGGTCGTAGCGGCGCGGCGTGTAGTCACGCATGGCCGGCTGCGGGCCATCGCCTTTAATGCTGAAGGCCGGGCTTTCCAGCGCGGCCTGTTCGGCGGCGTTTTGCGGGAACAGCAGCTTGATGTGATCGTCACTGCCCAGGCTGACAAACCCTGCCAATTCCGGCCCGCCCAGGGTGATGCGGCGCATGCGCGGCGTGATATCCATCACCCGCAGCACTTCAAGGCGGC
The DNA here is from genome assembly GCA_016937595.1 of Pseudomonas cedrina subsp. fulgida. Taxonomy (GTDB): domain Bacteria; phylum Pseudomonadota; class Gammaproteobacteria; order Pseudomonadales; family Pseudomonadaceae; genus Aquipseudomonas; species Aquipseudomonas fulgida. The sequence continues at coordinate 1,928 of JAFHKH010000090.1, forward strand.
GCCGTTTGATTTCGTGGGTGACGCGGTGGATGGTTTGCGTATTCATTGGTCTCTCCCGTCGGCAATGGCTTGAGCGGTGCGATTGAGCAGCGTGGCGACACGCACGATTTCTTCCGGGCTCCAGCGCCCGTGGTGCGCGTGCAGGGCATGGCGCAGGTTGTGCACCGCCTCGTGGATCTCCGGCGGGCGGTCCTGGCCGCGCAGCGAGCGCTTGCTCACGTCGATGCGCATGCGCACGCCGTCCACGGCAACGGCCTGCTCGCTTAAGAACAGACGACCGGCGTCGGTAATGGTGTAGCGTTTTTTTCCAGCGTCGGTGTCGCCGGTGATCAGTTCGCTCTCTTCGAGGAACGTGAGCGTCGGGTAGATCACTCCGGGGCTGGGGCTGTAGGCGCCGTCGAACAGGCTTTCGATGCGGCGGATCAGGTCGTAGCCATGGCACGGCTGTTCGGCGATCAGCGCCGGCAGCAGCAATTTCAAATCGCCCGGCGCGAACACACGGGGGCCACGGCCGCCGCGTTCGCGGCCCGGGCGTTTTTCGAAGCCATCGCGGCTGTCGTGGTGGGGGTGGTGCTCTCTCATTTCTCTGCGCTCCGTCTTGGTTAGATACAACGTAAGATATATCTTATTGCGTGCGCAATTTTCCCCGACCAACGGTGGTGGGCCGTATCAGGTTATTTAATGTCGAGGTGGAAGTTATCGATATGGCAACTAGAGTAATTACTCAAGTTGCTCGCTTAGCGCAGTGGGCGGGTTATTGCCGAATATGTAATCCCGTTCTTACCTATCTTTCTCATGTTAAATTATTCGTGTTTGAAGTCGATGTAGTACGCTTCTTACAGAACTTTTTAAAGTTTTGGCAAAAAGCCATGGTTTTCTTATAAGTTCTACCGTGCTTAAGCTACACAACTAAGCGAATCGGACGGCATACGGCTTTTGGACGGCGCTTGATACTTGCCTGGCATTGAGGTCTCTATGACTTTCAATGCAATAAGTTGGAGAAAGCAGTTTCCCCAACGGTTCTAAAAAACCCCTGATTTTTAGATAACAGGTAATAAACCATGTTCAAGAAGCTTGCGTTCGCCGTGCCGCTCGTCGCTGCCGCTCTGAGTTCGTCGGCGGCCTATGCCGTTGACGATGCGCGCTCCTCCATCAACATCAAGGCCGACATCCCTACCAAGCAATTCCACGCTCAACCGCGGGACCCGAACTTCGGTAAAGATGAAACCATGAGCTACAACACCGTCAGCGGTGAACTGAGCTCCCTGCGCGCCACCTTCGATGTGAAAAACACCGACGGTTCGGTGCATGCCTACATTGAAGGTGGCCCGTCTGCCGCTTCGCTGTACAACGGTACCGACAGCATCGCGCTGACCAACACCTTCAACGGCGTTGTACTCACCGCCACCCCGCAGGAAGTGGTCGATGACCCCCAGTCCACTCCAGGTACCCAGGCTGACCTGGTGATCAGCGCCGCCAAGCCGGCCGACACCCAGAACGGTCTCTACACCGCCAGTTACACCGTGATCTTCGACGCCGTTCCACGCTGATACAAACCTGTGGGGATCAGGATGAACCCCAGTGTGTGTGCAAAAAGTGTCGGTGGCCGTTCTGGCCGCCGACCTTCCTGACTGTCCGTACTGACGAGTATCGAGTTGATGTTTTCGAAGACGCCGATTGCGGCCGCGCTTGCGCTGTTGCTGTGGGGCAGCGCTTGTGCCGCGCCGTCCGCGCCGGGGACTACGCCGGGTAGCCTGCTGTCTCAGTCCGAAGGCTTGCCCAAAGACTTCGAAGAGCACTTTTTTGATGTGCCACTGGCGGTGCGTGTCGAACTTGACCAGCAGTTTCTCGGCGAAGCCATGATTGTACTGGGGCGTGACGACCGCATTACCTTATTGGAATTCACCGATATCGGTGACAGCAACTTCAATGCTTCCGAACGCGACACCTGGCAGCAACTGCTGCAACAGGGTATGCCCCTGGGCGGTTGTGAAAGCAGTTGCCCGGCGCAACTGTTGGCCATTCACTACAGCCTGGAAAATTCATTGGTCTCGATCCTGACCGAGAACATCGAACGCAATGCCGATATAAAACAGTTCTACGAGCAGCCCGAAAGCGGTAGCCACGGGTTGATCATCAATAACCAGTTGAACCTCAACGGCGGCGAGAACGAAGAAGTCGGCGGGCGTTATGGCCTGGAGGCCAGTTCCAGCCTTGGTAACTGGACCCAGGCGTTCAACTTGCAAGTGTCACGCTTCGGCGGCACCGACACCACGCTTTACCATGCGGTGCACGAGCTTTACACCCAGCGCGAACTGGAAGGCAACTTCGTGCGCCTGGGCTATTTCACCCCCGGTTCCGATGGCCTGACGCGGCAGATCCGTTCTTTCGGCGCCAGCCCCGACACGGCGGTGGGCATGATGTACGGCAGCTCCGACAGCCTGCTGATCAACAATCCCAAACCGAGCGTCTATCCGATCTACGTCACCGCCAGCCGCCAGGCCGCCGTAGAAATCTACCGCAACGGCTTGTTGATCAATACCCAGCCGGTCGCGGCCGGTTTGCAGACCCTCGACACGCGCACTTTGCCCGGTGGTATCTACGAAGTCGAAGTGCGCTTGATCGAAGATGGCGTGACCACCTCGACCAGCCAGGAATTGGTGTACAAGCCCAACAACTGGCGCAACCCCGATGAGCGCTGGCGCTACAGCACCTTTGTCGGGCGCGAGACCAAGCTGCTCAGCAATTGGGAAGAGCAGCGCACCGGGTCCATGACTTACGGTGCGGGTGTCAACTACCTGGCTCACCCGCGCGTGATCGTCGGCCTGTCGACCCGCAAGGTGCGGGAGATGATGCAATACGGCACCTCCATCGACTGGACCCTGGCCAGCGCCACCAGCCTGTACGCCAATGTCTACCAGACCCAGGACCACGGCACCGGCCTGGACCTGCAAGGCATGTACAGCTATGGCCACGGCAGCATCGTGCTCAGCCACAACCGCAGTTGGCTCGACACCACGCGCACCTTTGAAATCCTGCCTGACGGCACCCGCGTACGTACGCGCAATGTATTTGTCGGGCGCACCAGCAACTCCTCGTTGTCGATCAACCATCGCCTGAGCAACAAAAGTTCGATCAGCTCACGGCTGTCCCACAGCCAGGGCAATATCGAAGGCGTCGGCCTGGACCTTGGCTGGAACCAGCGCAGCACCGTGTTCGGCAGTGACGCCAACTGGCGCCTGTCGGTGTTCGATCGACCGGCCACGGCCGGCACCGGCGACCGGCGCAACCGTGGCGTCGACCTCAGCGTCAGCCTGGCCCTGGGTTCGCCCGGCGAGCAATGGTCGGCCAGTATCGGCACGCGCACCGCCCGCGACGGTACCCGCGACAACAACGGCTCGCTGACCTACCAGAAGACCCTCGACGACCACCTGCTGCAAAGCGTCTCGGCCACCGCCATCGCCGACACCTACGGGGTGGGCCTGTCCGGTCGCGCCAGCTTCCAGAACGACGCGGTCTACGGTGACACCTTCGTGCAGCGTTCTTCCTACACCGAACGTCTCAGCGGCGGCCTGAACCTGAGCAGCACCGTGGCCGTGGGCGCTCAGAAAGCCGTGCTCAGCAGCCAGCATCACAACGGCGGCGCGGGAATGATCGTCGACGTGGAGACCGACCTCGACAACATCAGCCTGCGCGCCGACGACCTGGCCGGCGGCAGCGCGAAACTGCGCCCCGGACGCAACTACGTGCCGATCACCGCCTACAAGAACAGCACCCTGAGTTTCGACTTCGACGGCAACCACCCACCGGCCGCGAACATCCAGCCGGCCCGCACCAACTATCACCTGAACAAGGGCGGCGTGGACTACCGCAAGATCAGCGTGATGAAAACCGTCACCGTGCTCGGACGCCTGCTCGACGCCCAGGGCAAACCGCTCAAGGGCCACCACGTGATCAACCACGCCAGCCGCGCGGTCAGCGAGGTCGACGGGTTCTTCTCGATGGAAATGAACGCCGGCTCGCCGACCCTCGAAGTGCGCTACGCCAACACCCTGCTGTGTCAATTCCGTCTGGACCCGAGCAAGGCGCGCCAGGAAAGCGATGTGTTGTTGATCGGTGATTTGCGCTGTACGCCGGACACGTTGGCGGAGGTGGCGATCAACGATCGCGCGGCGGGTTGACCTATGAGAGACCTATACATGAAATCTGTCATCAATCGATTGCTGTATTTGCTGATCACTGCCGTGGCGCTGCCTGCGATGGCCGAATCCGTGGACATCACCGCCGTATTCAGGCCCGACGCGTCTGCACCGTTCAAGAACGAGTTCGTCAACACCACACCGGACAGCGGCTATTGCGAAACTTATAAACCTTACTGCACCGTCTTGAACCTATTCAGTATTCGCCTGCCCCTACGCAGCCATTCCCTCATGCCGATGCAGCCGGGCACCGGGCCTCGTGAAAATGCAACGTTCCAGGTGCCGGCTAACTGGCGCCCCCTTCAAGTAACCCATACAGAGACGGGGGAAACGGAGCAAGTGGAGGTACGCATTGCTGGCATCGGTTCCAAATATGTGCTGAGCGATACTGTCGAAAACCTGACTGGGTCCCCAGGTGTTGAGGGGCACAGAAGGTTATGGGGCATTACTTGGTCCAATGCGCCGCTCCCCTGCCAAATCAGCAGCGTCGGATATTACGGCGAACATTGGTACGGGTTTTTCTGGCGTACTCCGGTTGAAGCCGCGTGTTTCAGACAAACGAATTTCACAATTCCAAGCATGTACTACGAGTTTCTCGAGTTTACCTATGAGCTGCGTACCCCCAACCCGCTGCGCATGACCGCAGGTATGTATACCGGCGCGCATACCTTCACCCTCGGGCCGGGCGCCGATTTTGATTTCGGCGACGTGATGATCCCCGAAGACACTCAACTCACCTTCCGCTTCACCTTGGAGGTTGACCATAACCTGAAGGTCGAGGTCCCTCCCGGCGGTCATTCGATCCGACTCGAGCCCCAGGGCGGCTGGCAAGCCTGGCTTCAAGGCGGGCGCAAGCCCTCCCGGCTGCTGCGCGACCAGACTGTCAACTTATGGACCAGCTCGCCTTTCAAGATGACGCTGGAATGCGACGAACCGCTGGGCAATACCTGCAGCGTGCGCAACGCCAACGGTCACCAGGTACCGCTGGATGTCGCTGTGAGCCTGCCGTTCGGCTTGACCGATAGCACCGGAGCCCAGGTCAACCGCCGTCCCCTGCGCCTGGACGGCAGCGGTACCGAACAGTTCCTGCCGTCGAGTTACATCGACCGCAAGCCCTCCACCTTGCACTTCGAGATCAAGCGCGATGCCGTCGAGCAAATGCTTGAGCAACCCGGCAGCACTTATTCGGGCAGTGCAACGGTGGTATGGGATTCGCAAATTTGAAGGTTTCCATCGGTGGCCCGGCAGGGCCGCCCTCCAAGAGGTTGTGTGAATGAAACGTGTATTAATGTTCTGGGCGATTTCGCTGTTTACCCTGGGCGCCAACGCCGGCCCACAGATCAACGTTGGGGTGGTTTACGACTACCTCAGCGGCGACAAGAGCACCTACATGAAACGGGTGTTCAACGGTGGCACCTCCACCGCATTCGTCAAGGTCAATATCCTGGAGATGATCTACGACGACGAGGGCAATTATCGCGAAGTGCCGCTCAAGGACCAGCATGACAGCACCTCCCGTGACGGCCTGATGGCCAGCCCCGCGCGGCTGATCGTACCGGCCAACGGTACCCAGGGCACCCGCCTGTTGTTCATGGGCAACCGCGACAAGGAACGTTACTTCCGCGTGCGCTTCGTGCCGGTGGTACCGCAGAGCGACGATGAATTCGCGGTCACCGACGAAGAGCGCGCCGAATACAAGGACAGCCTGGCCGCCGGGGTCAAGGTGCTGGCGGGCTACGGCACGGTGTTTTTCGTGCGGCCCAAGAACACCCGTTTCGACACCGCGATCCAGGATGACGGCAAGCGCTACACCCTGCGCAACAACGGCAACAGCGTGGTGGTGATCGATGAGTTCAAGGACTGCGTCGCCGGCTCGCCGCGCGATTGCCGGCCGACCCTGCGCCATCACATCCGCGCCGGGCGTTCCTACGGGTTCGACAAGGAGCCGGGGCGTGAGTACCGCTTCAGCCTGATCGAAGGCGACGCCAGCAAACCCATCGAGGTCAAGGGCTGAGCCCTGGCCCTGTGCAACAGGTGAAACCTATGTTCAAGAAAGCAGGATGGATGGTGCTTGGCCTCGGCCTGGGCTTGTCTGCGGCCCAGGCCGCCGTCGAGCGCGAGACCTTTGAAGTGTCGGTGACGATTCCCACCGCCGATTTCTATGTATTGCCAGTCGACCCGCAACTGGTGCAGACCGAACAAGTACTGGCCTACAACCCGGTGTCATCGCAACTGGCGCCGTTGCGTGCGCCATTCGAGGTAAAAAACGTCGGCGGAGCGATAGGCGCACGGCTGGACCAGCCCCCTTATCTCTACAACGGCACCGACCGCGTCGACCTGCGCGTGACCTTCAACCAGGTCGAACTGGGCCTGGCACAGAGCCAGGTCGTCACCAGCGCCGACGCACGCCCCGGCAAACGCGTGATGCTGGAAATTGCCGCGGTCAAGCCCAGTGACGACTACAAGCCCGGGCGCTACTACGGCACGGTCCACATGGTATTCGACGCCATCGCGCCGTGACCGGTGCCGGCGGGCACTGCCATAGCAACCTCTATCAATGAGAACCCGTACATGAAATATCTTAAAACCGTGGGGCGTGCTTTCCTGTGGGGGTTGTTATTGCCTGCACTTGGCGCCAACGCGTTCGTTCAGGAAATTACCGCTGAATTTCGGCCGGATCCGTCCAATCCAATGATCAATACCTTCAAGAACACCACGCCGGAGAGTGGCATGTGCCCCTGGCATATTCCGGAGCGATGCAAGCAACTGGGTATTTTCAGCATCCGTACCCAGGCTATTCAATTCAGCTCCAATGCGCCTATCCAGGGCAATCACACCGACCCGCGCAAGGGGGCGATGTTCAAGGCGCCTACATCGTGGCGAGACTTGACGGTGACTAACGTGGACACCGGTCAGAGTGAAATCCTCCGGGTGCGTATAGCGGGCATCGGCAGCAAATGGATGCTGCAGCCGCCCGCTGTTTTTACCGCCTGGGAAAGAGGATTTAACTCTTGGCTGTATCCGTATCCGCCCTGTGTCAGCACTGGGATGGGCACCGGTCATCCAAGGCTGTTCCTTTGGGCATGGATTACGCCGGTCGATGCCGGTGTGTGCAACGTGCAGGCGGTCGAGGATATTCCGGCGCTGGCGTATGACATTTTTGAGTTCTCCTACGAACTGAAAACGCCCAACCCGTTGAAAATGGCGGCGGGTCGCTATGTCGGCACCACCACCTACAGTGTTGGTCCCGGCGGCGACTTCGATTACGGCGACATCATGATCCCCACCGATAACGCGCTGACCATGAACTTCACCCTTGAAGTCGACCACCATCTCAAAGTCGAAGTCCCCCCCGGCGGCAACCGCATCCAGCTCGAACCCCAGGGCGGCTGGCAGGCCTGGCTGCAAAACGGGCGCAAGCCCAGCCGGTTGTTCCGCGATCAAAACGTCAACCTGTGGGCCAGCTCGCAGTTCAAGATGAACCTGGAGTGTGGCGAGCCCTTGGGCAACACCTGCAGCCTGCGCAACGCCGACAGCCATCAGGTGCCCTTGGACGTGGCGGTGACCCTGCCGCCCGGCTTGAGCGACAGCGCCGGGCGCCCGGTCAACCGCCTGCCCTTGCGCCTGGATGGCAGCGGCACGCAGCTGTTCCAGCCTGCGCGGTACATCGATCGCAAGCCGAGCACCTTGCATTTCGAGGTCAAGGCCGACGGCGTATCGGAAATGCTCGACCAGGGCGGCGGCACCTACAACGGCACAGTCACCGTGGTGTGGGATTCGCAGGTATAACGCCTGGGCAAGCCTCATGCCGACCATTCAAGCGCCGATCCATTGTGGCGAGCGGGCTCGTCGAATCGTCGCACCGCC
>JAFHKH010000900.1 GCA_016937595.1 Pseudomonas cedrina subsp. fulgida
GATTGGAATGCAATCAAATGGTGGCAGGCGGGCTTGCTCGCGAAAGCGGTGGATCAGTCAGTCTATTCAGTGACTGTCACACCGCATTCGCGAGCAAGCCGCTCCCACATTTGGCTCTCATTCCATAGTGATTCTCTGCGATATCCTTACCCATGACCGGCAAACCCCAACCCCCTTCGAAAATCGCGCAGCTCCTCTTCGGCCTGCTGGCCTACGTCAGCCTGGGCGTCGGGCTGGTGGCGATTGTCATACCGGGTTTGCCCACCACCGAGTTCATCCTGCTGGCCGCCTGGGCCGCCACCAAAAGCTCACCACGCCTCAGTGCCTGGCTGGACAACCACCGTCTGTTCGGGCCGATCCTGTCCAACTGGCGCAATGGCAGGATCATCGCGCGCCGGGCCAAAATCAGCGCCACCGTGAGCATGCTGCTGTGCGCCTTGCTGATGCTGGTAATGCTCGACCATGGCTGGCCGATCTACCTGGCGATTGCCGGGATGGGCCTGGGTAACCTGTGGATCTGGTCACGCCCGGAACGGCTTGCAGCGTCCGTATAACGATGCGTGCCGGGGCCACTCAATAGTTCAGGGCATACGCCGAACTTGAACATCATGAGGACCCAATGTGGGAGCGGGCTTGCTCGCGAAAGCGGAGT
>JAFHKH010000901.1 GCA_016937595.1 Pseudomonas cedrina subsp. fulgida
CGGGCCACGCGGCCATGGCGCGCAAGGAAGGCGCGGTGTGCGCGGCGCCGTTCGGCAGCGCGAGCATCCTGCCGATCACCTGGATGTACATCAGCATGATGGGCGGCGCGGGTCTCAAACGCGCTTCGCAACTGGCGATCCTGAATGCCAACTACATCTCCCGTCGCTTGGAAGAGCACTACCCGGTGCTCTACACCGGCAGCAACGGCCTGGTGGCGCACGAATGCATCCTCGACCTGCGCCCGCTTAAAGACAGCAGCGGCATCAGCGTGGATGACGTGGCCAAGCGCCTGATCGACTTTGGCTTCCATGCACCGACCATGTCGTTCCCGGTGGCCGGCACCTTGATGATCGAGCCGACCGAAAGCGAATCCAAGGAAGAACTGGACCGCTTCTGCGACGCCATGATCGCCATCCGCGAAGAAATCCGCGCGGTGGAAAACGGCACGCTGGACAAGGACGACAACCCGCTCAAGAACGCCCCGCACACCGCGGCGGAGCTGGTGGGCGAATGGACGCACCCGTACAGCCGTGAACAGGCCGTGTACCCGGTGGCCTCGTTGATCGAAGGCAAATACTGGCCGCCGGTGGGCCGGGTCGACAACGTGTTTGGTGATCGCAACCTGGTGTGTGCGTGCCCGTCGATCGAGAGTTACGCATAACCTGAAGATCAACTCGGTCAAACAGGTGGGAGCGCTTGCTCGCG
>JAFHKH010000902.1 GCA_016937595.1 Pseudomonas cedrina subsp. fulgida
CTTGCTCGCGAAGGCGGCCCTGGATTCAGCGCAAGACTCAGCGGTTAAGCCACTCCAACATCCCCCGCCCAGCCGCTCTGCCACTGGCAAAACACCCGGTCAGCAAATACCCCCCGGTCGGCGCTTCCCAATCGAGCATCTCCCCCGCACAAAACACCCCCGGCAGTTGCTTGAGCATCAGCCGCTCATCCAGCGCCTCAAATGGCACGCCGCCTGCGGTGCTGATGGCCTCATCAATGGGTCGCGTCTTCACCAGCGTCAACGGCAATACCTTGATATCCACCGCCAATTGCGCCGGGTCGTCAAAGTGTTCGGCCGGCGTCACTTCGCGCAATAACGCGGCCTTGACCCCGTCCAGGCCCAACTGACTGTGCAGATGTTTGCTCATCGAGCGCGAACCACGCGGTTTGGCCAGGGCAGCCTGCACCTTGTCCAGTGGCCTGCCCGGCAGCAAATCGATATGCACCGTGGCGGCGCCGTCGCGGTTGATCGCCTCACGCATCGGCGCCGAGAGCGCGTAGATCAGGCTGCCCTCGATACCCGTGGCGGTGATCACGCATTCGCCCAAGCGAGGCTTGTCATCCCCCAACCCGATGGCGATGTTTTTCAACGGCGCGCGGCGAATTTGCTGACCATCAGCTCGCTCCAGGCCGACACCTCGAAGCCGCAGTTACTCGGCTGCAAGCGCACGTAGGGCACGCCTTTGCCTTCCAGCAGGTTAAGCCAGGCCCCGTCGGAGCCCAGGCGCGACCAACTGCCGCCGCCGAGGGCCAGCAATACCGCATCGCTGCGCAGGGTTTTCTCGCCGTCCGGGCTGTGGATAAGTAAATCACCGTCGGCATTCCAGCCGGTCCAACGATGCCGGGTGTGGATAACCACGCCTTGGTCACGCAGGCGCTTGAGCCAGGCGCGCAGCAGCGGGGCGGCTTTCATGTCGGTAGGAAAGATGCGGCCGGAGGTGCCGACGAACGTCTGAATGCCCAAACCATGGATCCATTCGCACAACGCTTCGGCACCAAACCCTCGCAGCAACGGCGCCATTTGCGCTGCGCGCTCAGCGTAGCGCGACACAAACGCCGGGTACGCTTCGCAATGGGTGATGTTCATACCGCCCACCCCAGCCAGCAGGAATTTGCGCCCCACCGAAGGCATGCCGTCGTACAGGTCCACATGCACGCCGGCCTGGCTCAGGACTTCGGCGGCCATCAGCCCGGCGGGGCCGCCGCCGATAACGGTGACGCGGTGAGGGTGGGTCTCAGGCATGGGCAGGGCTACGGTGCTGTGAATAAGCCGAACATTCTACCGGACAGAGCGGCGCCTGCCTGATCAAAAAACGTACACTTTCCTACAGGCCTTGCAGCGGCGTGCTCTTAGCCGCTTACGCTCAAGTTATCCACAGGCCGTTCCACAGCCATTGTGGGTAACGCCCACAGCTCAATGACAACCTGATGACGTCCATACCCGTTGCGCGCTGTGGTGCAGGATGCCGTGGCGGCGCGCCAGGGCCGCGCGGTCCTTGCTGTAGCCGCCGCCGATCACGCCCATCACCGGAATGTCGCGGCCCAGGCAATGGCGCATCACGCTTTCGTCGCGGGCGGCGACGCCTTGGTCGGTCAGCTTGAGGTAACCGAGGGCGTCGTCCTTATGCACATCGACACCGGCGTCGTACAGCACCAGGTCAGGTTGATAGAGCGGCAGCAGGTAGTTGAGCGCATCGTCCACCACCTTGAGGTATTCGACGTCGCCCATGCCCATGGGCAACGGAATGTCCCAGTCGCTCTGGGCCTTGCGTGCCGGGAAGTTCTTTTCGCAATGCAGCGACACGGTGATGGCGTCCGGCGTGTCGTGGAGGATGCGCGCGGTGCCGTCGCCCTGGTGCACGTCGCAGTCGAAGATCAGCACGCGGTTGACCTGGCCGCTGGCCAGCAGGTAATGGCTGATCACCGCCAGGTCATTGAAGATGCAAAAGCCCGCCGGGTAATCGTAATGCGCGTGGTGGGTGCCGCCCGCCAAGTGGCACGCCAGGCCGTGTTCGAGCGCCTGCTCCGCCGCCAGGATAGAACCACCGACCGCTCGCACGGTGCGGCGCGCCAGGGCTTCGCTCCAAGGCAGGCCGAGGCGCCGTTGGTCTTCGCGGGACAACTCGCCGCCCATGTAGCGTTCGATATACCCAGCGTCATGGGCAAGGGCCAGAATCTGCGGCGGGCACAGGTGCGGGCGCAGCAACTGGCTGTCTTCGGTCAGGCCGCTGTCCACCAGGTGGTCGCGCAACAGGCGGAACTTGTCCATCGGGAACCGATGGTCCGCCGGGAACTCAGGGCTGTAGTCATCGTGGTAGATCAAGGGCAAGGGCATGTGATTTTCTGACGGGAACCTGCGACGGATCTTACCAGCGCTGTACACTCACGCACATGGCAAGGAGAGGGGCCCCATGGAGCCGATACTGGAATTGGAAAGCGCGCGCCTGGTGCTGCGCCAATGGCGCGACAGCGACCTGCCGGACTTTGCGCGCATGTGCGCGGACCCGCAGGTGATGCGCTATTTCCCGGCCAAATTGAGCCACCTGGAAAGCGCCGCGTTGATCGGCCGTATTCGCGGTCACTTTGCCGAATACGGCTTTGGCTTCTGGGCCTTGCAGCGCAAGGACAGCGGCGAATTCATCGGTTTGACCGGCCTGCAGAACGTCAGCTTTGACGCCGCCTTCACGCCGGCGGTGGAAATCGGCTGGCGCCTGGCCCGTGAGCATTGGGGCCTGGGTTACGCCAGCGAAGCCGCCTGGACCGCGCTGCGCTGTGGGTTCGACCGTTTGCAGTTGGATGAAATGATTGCGTTCACCACTGAAGCCAATCTGCCATCACAAAAAGTCATGCAGGCCATCGGTATGCATTACGATCCGCTGGCAGATTTTGAACACCCAAAGGTCGCAGCCGATGACCCGCTGCGCCATCACGTTTTATATCGCATCACCCGCGCCCAATGGTTGGACACGCTGCACGGGTAGGAGCGAGCTTGCT
>JAFHKH010000903.1 GCA_016937595.1 Pseudomonas cedrina subsp. fulgida
GCTTGCCCGCGAAGGCGGTCAGTCCAGCAAACATTGATGGTGAGTGGCCCACCGCTCATCGCGCAGCCGCTCCCACAGGGGTTAGTGGTTGCTCTAGGATCACGCACCCGGCACAAAATGCTTTTGCGCCGTGCCGCGCGCAATCAGGCGCGAGATGTAGTCCAGCTTCTGCGCATCCTGGTCGATAAACCGGAAGGTCAGTTGCAGCCAGTCGCTGTCGGGCTTGGGCTCGAAGGCGACGATGGCGTGCAGGTAGCCGTTAAGACGGGCCACTTCGGCGTTGTCGCCTTGCTCCAGGTCGAGCACGGCGCTTTCCAGGACCTGTGGCAGGGTCTCGCCGCGACGCACCACCAGCAGCGCTTCCTTGATGCTCAGCGCTTTGATCACGCATTGCTGGGTGCCGCTGGACAGGCGCAGTTGGCCTTGGCCACGACCGCCGGCCGGGGACGCAGCGGCAGGCGCCTGAAGCGGCGGGTTATTGAGCAAGCCTCGATTCGGCGCGGAGGCTGCCGCCGCTGCAGGCGCCGACTTGACCGCTTCGGGTTTGCCACCGGTCAGGGCGCTCAGGGAGTCGTTGCCGAAGGCCGAGTTCATTTTGGTCGGTGCGCTGGCGACCAGAGCGTCGAGGCGGCCGATCTTGTGCAGGGCCTGCTTGACCTTGTTCAGCAGTTGCTCGTTGGTGAACGGCTTGCTGACGTAGCCGGAAACGCCGGCCTGGATGGCCTGGACCACGTTTTCCTTGTCGCCACGGCTGGTCACCATCACGAACGGCATGGCCTTGAGGTGCGGTTGCTCGCGGCACCAGGTCAACAGCTCCAGGCCGGACATTTCCGGCATTTCCCAGTCGCACAGCACCAGGTCGAAAGACTCGCGCATCAGGATGGTCTGGGCCTTTTTGCCATTCACCGCATCTTCAAGCCTGATCCCCGGGAAGTAGTTGCGCAGGCACTTCTTCACCAGATCGCGGATAAACGAGGCGTCATCCACCACCAATACACTGACTTTACTCATCGACCCTTCATCCTATTCACACTTCGGCACGCAACACGCCTGACTGATGGCATTTTGCCAAAACTCGGTAGTCACAGCAGACCTTATTGTGCCTGCTGTGCAAAAAATTCATCCGCCGCAAACGAAAACGCCCGGCCAAAGGCCGGGCGTTAATTTCTCGGGCAACCTTACTTATCGTCAGTTTCGCCCGGAACATTAGGTATTTGATCGACTGAACCTTCAACTTCGGCCTTCATGCGCTTGAGGCCCATGTGCCGTACGTCGGTTCCGCGCACCAGGTAAATCACCAGCTCCGAGATATTGCGTGCATGGTCACCGATACGCTCCAACGAGCGCAGCACCCAGATAATGCTCAAGACCCGCGAGATAGAGCGCGGGTCTTCCATCATGTAGGTGGGCCAGTTCACGCAGGGCGGTCTTGTATTCGCGGTCGATGACTTTGTCGTACTGGGCCACCGACAGCGCGAGTTCGGCGTCGAAGCGCGCAAATGCGTCGAGGGCATCGCGCACCATGTTGCGCACTTGGTCACCGATATGCCGGACTTCCACGTATCCGCGCGCGCTTCGCCCTCTTCGCA
>JAFHKH010000904.1 GCA_016937595.1 Pseudomonas cedrina subsp. fulgida
CGGCGACTTGCCGCCCAGTTCCAGCGAGACCTTTTTCATGTTGCCGGTAGCCGACTGGGCGATAAGCCGCCCAACCTGGGTCGAGCCGGTAAAGGCGATTTTGTCCACGTCCGGGTGCTGCGCCAGCGGTGCGCCGGTGTCCGCGCCCAGGCCGGTGATCAGGTTGACCACGCCCGCCGGGAAGCCTGCTGCTTCAATCAGCTGCACCAAGCGAATCGCCACCAGCGGCGTCTGCTCGGCGGGCTTGAGCACCGCCACGCAACCGGTGGCCAGTGCCGGACCGAGCTTCCACACGCACATGGTCAGCGGGAAATTCCAGGGCACGATCAGCGCACACACGCCCACCGGCTCGCGCAGGGTGTAGTTGAGCATCGGCGCGCCGCTGGCCGGCGAGACGGGCAACGTGCTGCCTTCGATCTTGGTGGGCCAGCCGGCGAAGTAGCGAATGATGTTCGCCGCGCTGGCCGCTTCACCGCGCGCGTTGGCGATGGGCTTGCCGTTCTCCAGGGTGATCAGTTGCGCCAGTTCTTCACGGTGCTGGTCCAGCAGATCGGCCAGGCGAAACAGCAACAGGCCGCGCTGAGCCGGTGACTGCAAGGCCCAGGCGCCGGTAAAGGCGGCGCGGGCGGCGGAAACGGCCGCATTCACATCGCGCTCATCGCCTTGGGCGACTTCGGTCAGGGTCTGTTCGGTGGCCGGGTTTTCCACGGCAAAGCGGCGCCCGCTGGCGGCGTCCTGCCAGGTACCGCCGATGAACAGGCGACCGGGCTGGTCCAGGAACGCCTGGACGGCAGGTAATAATTGGAGCAGGTTCATGGTCGACTCCTTCACAGTGCCATTTCGATCAGGCAAGGCCCGGCGTCAGCGGCGGCATTGGCCAGCGCCCGTTGCAGATCGGCATTGGTGTGCACCGTGCAGGCCGGCACACCGTAGCCTTTGGCCAGGGCCTTCCAGTCGATGCGCGGGTTATCGAGCACGGTCAGGCGCAGGGCTTGCGGGTCCATCTCGGTCATGCCGAAACGACGCAGCTCATTCTGCAAAATCGCGTAGCGATGGTTGGCGGCAATCAGGATTACCACCGGCAACTGCTCGCGAGCGATGCTCCACAGGGTTTGAATGGTGTATTGGGCACTGCCGTCCGATTGCAGGCAGAACACCCGATTGCCGCGCTCGGCCAAGGCGGCACCGAAGCCCACCGGAATGCCCTGGCCGATGGCGCCGCCGGTATTGGTCAAGACCCGATGCCGCGCCGCGCGGGCGGAGGCGGTGAAAAATGGATAACCGCAGGTGCCGCCTTCGACCGAGACAATGCTGTCGTGCGGCAGTGACGCGGCCAACACCTGGCCAATGGACTGCGGCGTGAGCTCGGCGTGGCCGGGCGGCAGTTCAATGCCCTGCGGGGTCGGCACATAGGCCGGTGCGTTCAGGGTATCGGCCAGTGCCGTCAGCGCAGCGGCGATATCGTCACCCACGTCGGCCAACGACAGCAGACGCTCACGCTCGGCGAGGCGCGACGGTATGCCTTCGTAGCCGAAATAACTGATGGGTTCCGGCACACCCGCGCAGACGACCAGGTCGTACT
>JAFHKH010000905.1 GCA_016937595.1 Pseudomonas cedrina subsp. fulgida
GAGAAAAACGAACTGCACATCGCCTACAAGGCCACCACCGACAAACCCACGGTGCTACAACCTCACCAACCACAGCTACTTACGAACCTGGCCGGCGCGCAATGGCGACATTCTCAAGCAAGTCGCTACCTTGCACGCCAGCCATTACACGCCGGTGAATGCCACCTTGATTCCGACCGGCGAAGTGGCACCCGTCAAGGGCACGCCGATGGACTTCCTCAAACCGACGCCAATCGGCCAGCACATCAAGGACGATCATCCGCAGCTCAAGTTTGCCGAGCCGAAACAAGGCGGGTTCGACTTCAACTGGGCGCTGGACACCCAGGGCGATGTGAAGAAACTGGCGGCCGAGGTGCATGATCCTGAGTCGGGCCGGCGCTTGCAGCTCTACACCACGGAGCCGGGCGTGCAGTTCTATACCAGTAACTTCCTTGATGGTTCGGTGAAGGGCAAGGCCGGCAAGACTTACCTGCACTGGAGTGGTTTCACCCTGGAGACCCAGCATTATCCAGATGCGCCTAACCAGCCCAAGTTTGCCTCGACCCGCCTGAATCCTGGGCAGACCTACACCCAGAACACCGTCTTCAAATTCTCCGCCGATTAACCTGTAATGATCGTTCCCACGC
>JAFHKH010000906.1 GCA_016937595.1 Pseudomonas cedrina subsp. fulgida
CTTGCCAGGCCTGCTTGGGGGCCGCGGGTGCGGGACGTCAGGGTCAGGCGCGCGACGGAGCTGATGGAGGCCAGGGCTTCACCACGAAAGCCCAGGCTCATCACGCGTTCAAGGTCTTCCAGGTCGCGGATCTTGCTGGTGGCGTGACGCGCCAGGGCCAGCGGCAGGTCATCGGCGGAAATACCGCTACCGTCGTCGCGTACGCGCAACAGCTTGACGCCGCCCTGCTCCACATCGACATCGATACGCTTGGCGCCGGAGTCAATGCTGTTTTCCAGCAGTTCCTTGATCACCGATGCCGGGCGCTCGACCACCTCGCCCGCCGCGATCTGGTTCGCGAGGCGCGGGCTGAGCAGTTCGATACGCGAGCTGCTGTTCAGGGCTGATTCGCTCATTACTGCGCCGCCAATTCAGTGCCAGGGATGGTCAACACCTGGCCGACTTTCAACTCATCCGTGCGCAGATTGTTGGCGCTGCGCAACGTCGCGGCCGACACCTGGAAACGCACCGCCAGCATGGCCAA
>JAFHKH010000907.1 GCA_016937595.1 Pseudomonas cedrina subsp. fulgida
GAAGGCGGTCATGCCAACACTGCCTGGGTGTCGGTCGCCTCGGCCAGGGTCAAGGGGAAGTCCGGCATGGTTGGCAGCACCAGCACGTCGACCTGTTGCAGGGCCGCATCGACTTCGGCAGTGAAGCGCAGGCGCACCTGCTCGGCTTCGGCCAGCGCAGTGGCCGTGGTGTTGCCGCGGCCGCCAGGCGTGCGGCGATGTCGGCCGACCTTGCCGGTGTCCAGCAAATGCCCGCAGGCATCGAAGGTCTCGCGGTTGATCACCACCATGCCGGCGTCATAGGCCGCCTTGAGGCTGGGCAACGTGAGGGGCTCATTGGGCAATTGGCTGCCGGCGATGGCCGCGTCGATCACGCGCTGTACTGCCGCGCTGGCCTGCACCGTCACAATACCCAAGCGCGGCGCGGTGGGTGCCGGCATGGGCTTGAAGGTCGTGTCGATCGCCTGCATGGCCGTGACCAGCATCGGCAGGCTCGCGGCAAACGGGCCAACGCAGTCGAGGCTGCTGTGCGTCGGCATCACGCCACGGCGGCTGACCCTCCCGAACGTCGGCTTAAAGCCGAACACCCCACAGCAACACGCGGGGATGCGCACCGAACCGCCGGTGTCCGTGCCCAGGGAAAAATCCGCCAGCCCGGCGGCCACGGCGGCGGCCGAGCCGCTGGAGGAGCCGCCTGGAATACGCCCAGGAAAACGCGGGTTCGGCGCGGTGCCGGCCCAGTGATTGATGCCCGTGGTGCCGAACGCCAGCTCGTGCAGACTGGTTTTCGCCACCAGGCGACAGCCCTTGTCCAGCAAGGCCTGCACCACATCGGCGTGCGCGGTGGCCGGTGCGGCATCCGCCAGGGCCTGGCTCGACGCACGCGTTGGCAGGCCGGCGATATCGATGGTGTCCTTGACCATTACGGTCGGGCCGTCGCCGCCAAGAGAAAGCTGTTCAATCACCAGGGTCATGTCACGTCACCTTCAGTGCGAATTGCGCAATGGGGACGCCCGATGCGTCCATTCCTTTTTCACACTCACCGAATATCACGTGAATTGTCAATTATATTTCTGCAACCTCGGCCTGACCACGCCCCGCCAATAACCGTGCCGATTTCACGAGAAAAGTCTATGATTGCCCGTCTCCACCGACATGAGCACGCCATGACTTCCACAAAAAAAACCGCCAACCGCTATGACCCCGCCAGCGAAAACTTTCACAAGGAAGACTTTCCGTTCTACTGGCTGGCCATGGTGCACGGCCGCTATAGCCAGTACATGGAAAAAGCGCTGAAGAAAATCGGCCTGGATATCCCGCGTTGGCGCGTACTGCTGATCCTCAAGGAGAACGGCCAGTCGAGCATTTCCGAGATTTCCACCCATGCGATCGCCAAGCTGTCGACCATCACCAAGACGGTCTATCGCATGAAGGAAGATGGCCTGGTGGACACCGCGCCCTGCGAGGACGACGGCCGGGTCACCCAGGTGCGAATCACCCCTGAGGGCCGCGCAGCGATCGAACGCATCCAGGTGGCGACCAGCGACGTATTCAAACGCAGCTTCACCGGCATGACCGAAGCGCAGATCCAGCGCCTGAGCCGCTTGCTCGAAACGGTGTTCGACAACCTCGGCGAACCCTAGGCCAGCCGCGACACATCTGTCGCGCATCGCCAACTGCCTGGCAGGCTCGAACAAGCAGCCAGGCGCGTATCGGCTTTTAATGCAGAGGTCTTTCGAGCGCCCGACGGGCGCGACGACCCCTTCATTGGAGCGCCGCCATGCACATTGCCTTATTGCCCTCAGTCGTTGCTTTCCTGGGCCGCGACCATTCCAACTTCATCGATGGCGCCGTGCACACCAGCGCGTCGGCGCAGCGCATCGGCGTTGTCGACCCCGGTACCGGCGAGACCGTCGCGCAGTTGCGTGACGCCCAGGCCGAGGATGTGAACCTGGCCGTCGACAGCGCCGCCAGCGCCTTCAAGGGCGCCTGGGCACAGGTCACGCCTTACCAACGCGGCGTGCTGCTCAACCGCCTGGCCGATCTGATCGAGGCCAACGGCGAAGAACTGGCGCAACTGGAAACCGTGAGTTCCGGCAAATCGATCAACTTGTCGCGGCATATCGAAGTGGGCCAGAGCGCAGTGTTCCTGCGCTACTTCGCCGGCTGGCCACCAAAATCGGCGGCCAGACCATGACCCCGTCATTTCCGTCCATGGACGGCGAGCACTACAGCGCCTACACCCTGCGCGAGCCGGTCGGCGTGGTGGCGGCCATTGTGCCGTGGAACTTCTCGTTGATGATCGGGGTATGGAAGCTCGGCGCCGCGCTGACCACCGGCTGCACCGTCGTGCTCAAACCCAGCGAATACACGCCGCTGTCCCTGCTGCGCCTGGCGGAACTGGCGATCGAAGCCGGGATTCCGGCGGGCGTGATCAACGTGGTCAACGGCCGCGGTCAGGTCGGTCAGCAACTGATTGCACACCCGCAGGTGCGCAAGGTGTCGTTCACCGGCTCGGTGCCCACCGGCATTGCCGTGGGCAAGGCCGCCATGGCCGCCGACCTGACCCGCGTGACTCTGGAGCTGGGCGGCAAGAACGCGGCAGCACTGCTGGCCGATGCCAATGTCGATGACGCCGTGGCGCGCTTCGTACAGTCGGCCTATGTGCATCAGGGTCAAGTGTGCGCCTCCCCGGAGCGCTTGTTCGTGCACCGCTCCCTCGTCGAGCAAGTGACGCAGAAGATGGCCGCGATGCTGTCGCAGATGGTCATCGGTTCGCCCCTGGACGAACACGCCCAGTTCGGCCCGCTGTCGAACAAGCCGCACTTCGACAAAATCCTCGGCTTTTTCGACCGTGCCCTGCAGGGCAACCAAGTGGTGTGCGGCGCACGTGCCGTGGACCGCGCCGGCTACTACGTGGAACCGACGCTGATCGTGGCCACCGGCAAGGACGACCCGCTGCTGCACGAGGAAACGTTCGGCCCGGTGGTGTGCGTGCTGGCCTTCGACGATGAAGAAGAATTGGTCGAGCTGATGAACGACAGCCCGTTCGGCCTCACCGCCAGTATCTGGACCAACGACCTGTCCAAGGCTTTGCGCCTGATCCCGCAAATCGAAGCGGGCACGGTGTGGGTCAATATGCACACCTTCGTCGATCCCAGCGTGCCGTTTGGCGGGATGAAGGCGTCGGGTATCGGACGTGAGTTCGGCAGTGCGTTTATCGACGATTACACCGAGCTGAAATCGGTGATCATCCGCTACTGAACCGAAGGAGCTTGTGAGCCAACCGGGTGTTGGCTCTGGTGGGGCAGATCAAAAGCAGATTGATAGCTACCCGATAAATAGAGTTCTAAATGTGGGAGTCCCCACTAAGTCTTCCACCTAGCGCTGTCACGCAGCAAACTGGACCTCTGTGG
>JAFHKH010000908.1 GCA_016937595.1 Pseudomonas cedrina subsp. fulgida
CATCGACCACACCGCCCGCGATGCGGGCTTGCTGAATATCCAGATGCGCCCGGAGCGGCGTAACACCATCAAGCTGTTGCTGCTGTTCGATATCGGCGGCTCGATGGACGCCCACGTGAAGATCTGCGAAGAGCTGTTCTCGGCGTGCAAGACCGAGTTCAAGCACCTGGAGTACTTCTACTTCCACAACTTCGTCTATGAGTCGGTGTGGAAGAACAACCAGCGCCGCACCTCGGAGCGCACCTCGACCCAGGACCTGTTGCACAAGTACGGCGCCGATTACAAAGTGATCTTTATCGGCGATGCGTCGATGGCGCCGTACGAGATTACCCAGGCCGGCGGCAGCGTCGAGCATTGGAACGAAGAAGCCGGGTATGTGTGGATGCAGCGCTTCATGGCCAAGTACAAGAAGCTGATCTGGATTAACCCGTACCCGAAGGACACCTGGGGGTACACGGCGTCGACGGGGATTGTGCGGGAGTTGGTGGAGGACCAGATGTATCCGTTGACGCTGCGCGGGCTTGAGGAAGGCATGCGCTTTCTCTCGAAATAAGCGGTGTTTGCACTGGCGCCATCGCAG
>JAFHKH010000909.1 GCA_016937595.1 Pseudomonas cedrina subsp. fulgida
GTGGGCGCGGGCAGCGGTTCCATCGGTATCGAGTGGATGCGGGCGCATCCGAGCTGCCGCGCGCTGGCGATTGAAGCCGACGCGGGGCGCCAGGGCCTGATCGAACACAACCGCGACGTTCTTGGCGTGCCCGGCCTGCAATTGATTCGCGGTAAGGCCCCCGATGCGTTGCAAGGCCTGGAAGCACCGGACGCCATCTTCATCGGCGGCGGCGTCACCCGCGACGGCGTGCTCGACACCTGCTGGCAGCACCTGCGCCCCGGCGGCCGACTGGTCGCCAACGCCGTGACCCTGCAAAGCGAAATGACCCTGATGAACTGGCGCGCGCAGCATGGCGGCGAACTGACCCGCATTCATGTGGCCCAGGCGCAGCCATTGGGGGAGTTTGATACCTGGCGCCAGGCGCTGCCGATCACCTTGCTGGAGGTGGTCAAGCCGCTATGAAAAGAATTCTTCTGCTGGGCGGCGTGACCGAAGCGCTGGCCATCGCCCGAACCTTGGGGCCGGAGCATATCTATAGCTTGGCCGGAGTGGGCCGCGTGCCTACCGACCTCGCTTGCCAAGTGCGTGTCGGCGGTTATGGTGGCGCTGAAGGCTTGGCGCAATTTGTTCGCGATGAGCGGATCAGTTTGATCCTCGACGCGACCCACCCGTATGCGGCGCAGATCAGCCAGAACGCAGCCCAGGCTGCGCAGTTATGCGGTGTGCCGTGCTGGGCACTGCGCCGCCCGGCGTGGCAGCCGCAGGCGGGGGATGATTGGCGTGAAGTGGATGATTGGGCCTCGTTGATTGAAGCGTTGAAACCCTTCAAACGCCCCCTCTTCACCTTGGGCCGCGAGCCGTTGCAGCATCTCGACGAAATCCCCGCCGACCAATTCTGGACGTTGCGTGCGCTGGATGTGTATCCGGGAAATGAACGCTGCAAAGTGATCGGGGCACGTGGGCCGTTTTTGATCGAAGACGAGCGGGCGTTGTTTGAACGGCGCGCGATTGATGTGCTGATCAGCAAGAACAGCGGCAGCACGGCCACCGAGCCGAAGCTGGAAGTGGCAAGGGAGCGAGGCGTGCCGGTGCTTGTATTGAAACGCCCGGTGCTGGCGAGGGTGGATCAAGAATTCACTACTGCGGCGACGCTACTACAGGCCATCACCCGCCTATAAAGCACCACTGTTCCAATGTGGGAGCGGGCTTGCTCGCGAAGGCGGTGGGTCAG
>JAFHKH010000091.1 GCA_016937595.1 Pseudomonas cedrina subsp. fulgida
CCGGCGGCGCCTATGTGCCGGCCATGGCGGACGAAGCGATCATGGTGCGCCAGCAAGCCACTATCTTTCTCGCCGGCCCGCCGCTGGTGAAGGCGGCAACCGGTGAAGTGGTCAGCGCCGAAGACCTCGGCGGCGCCGATGTGCACTGCAAAATCTCCGGTGTGGCCGACCACTATGCCGACAGCGATGAACACGCGTTGGCCCTGGCGCGACGCAGCGTGGCCAACCTCAATTGGCGCAAGCAGGGTGAGGTGGTGCAACGCACGCCCGTGGCCCCGTTGTACAGCAGCGAAGAGCTGTACGGCGTGATCCCGGCCGACGCCAAACAGCCTTTTGACGTGCGCGAAGTGATCGCCCGGCTGGTGGACGGTTCGGTGTTCGATGAGTTCAAGGCGTTGTTCGGTACCACACTGGTGTGCGGCTTTGCGCACCTGCAGGGCTATCCGATTGCGATCCTGGCCAACAACGGCATCCTGTTCGCCGAAGCGGCGCAGAAAGGCGCGCACTTTATCGAACTGGCCTGCCAGCGTGGAATCCCGCTGCTGTTCCTGCAAAACATCACCGGTTTCATGGTCGGCCAGAAATACGAGGCCGGCGGCATCGCCAAGCACGGCGCCAAGCTGGTCACCGCCGTAGCCTGCGCCAAGGTGCCGAAGTTCACGGTGATCATCGGCGGCAGTTTTGGTGCGGGTAATTACGGCATGTGCGGCCGCGCCTATGACCCGCGGTTTTTGTGGATGTGGCCCAATGCCCGCATTGGCGTGATGGGTGCCGAACAGGCGGCCGGCGTGCTGGTGCAGGTCAAGCGCGAGCAGGCTGAACGCGCGGGCACAGGTTTCAGCGCCGAGGCAGAAGCGGCGATCAAGCAACCGATCCTCGACCAGTACGAAACCCAGGGCCACCCCTACTACTCCAGCGCGCGCCTGTGGGACGACGGTGTCATCGACCCGCTGCAGACTCGCGACGTGCTGGCCCTGGCCTTGTCCGCTGCGCTGAACGCCCCTGTCGAGCCGAGCCGCTTCGGCGTGTTCCGCATGTAACTTGTAGGAGCGAGCTTGCTCGCGAAGGTCGTTAACGATAACGCGGGCATTCTGGATGAACCTGTTGCCTGTACGTTCTTCGCGAGCAAGCTCGCTCCTACAGGAGGCCTTTCATCATCATGGAGTTTCCTTGCATGAGCGATTTCAACACCCTCGAACTGATCACCGACAGCCGTGGCTTCGCCACGCTGTGGCTCAGCCGTGAAGCCAAGAACAACGCGTTCAACGCCGAGATGATCCGCGAACTGATCATCGCCCTCGACCAGGTGCAGGGCGATCCCTCCCTGCGTTTCCTGGTACTGCGCGGGCGTGGCAAACATTTCAGCGCCGGCGCCGACCTGGCGTGGATGCAGCAATCGGCCGAGCTGGATTACCACACCAACCTGGACGACGCGCGCGAACTGGCGGAGCTGATGTACAACCTGGCCAAGTTGAAAATCCCGACCCTGGCGGTGGTGCAAGGCGCGGCCTATGGCGGCGCGTTGGGCTTGATCAGTTGCTGTGACATGGCAATAGGCGCGGATGACGCGCAATTTTGCCTGTCGGAAGTGCGCATCGGCCTGGCGCCGGCGGTGATCAGTCCGTTTGTGGTGCAGGCCATCGGTGAACGCGCGGCGCGGCGCTATGCACTGACCGCCGAGCGCTTTGGTGGACAGCGCGCCCGCGACATCGGGTTGCTGGCGGAAAGCTATCCCACCGACGAGCTGGATCAACACGTGGAACAGTGGATCGCCAACCTGTTGCAAAACAGCCCGGCGGCGATGCGCGCCAGCAAGGACTTGCTGCGCGAAGTGGGCAACGGCGCGCTCACGCCAGCCCTGCGCCGTTACTGCGAGAACGCCATTGCCCGCATTCGCGTCAGCGCCGAGGGCCAGGAAGGCCTGCGCGCCTTCCTGCAAAAGCGTCCCCCCAATTGGCAGCCCCAGGAGCCTCGTTCATGAGCACATTGACCACGCTGTTGGTGGCCAACCGGGGCGAGATCGCTTGCCGGGTGATGCGCACCGCCAAGGCCATGGGCCTGACCACCGTGGCCGTGCACAGCGCCATCGACCGCGATGCCCGCCATAGCCGCGAGGCGGACATTTGTGTCGACCTGGGCGGTAGCAAGGCCACTGACAGTTACCTGCAGATCGACAAGCTGATCGCCGCCGCCCAGGCCACGGGCGCCCAGGCGATCCATCCGGGTTATGGGTTTTTGTCGGAGAATGCCGGGTTTGCCCGTGCGATCGAAGCGGCAGGCTTGATCTTCCTCGGCCCGCCCGCCTCGGCCATCGACGCCATGGGCAGCAAGTCGGCCGCCAAGGCGCTGATGGAAACCGCCGGCGTCCCCCTGGTGCCCGGTTATCACGGCGAAGCCCAGGACCTGGAAACCTTCCGCGCGGCCTGCGAGCGCATCGGTTATCCGGTGCTGCTCAAGGCCACGGCCGGTGGCGGTGGCAAGGGCATGAAGGTGGTCGAGGACGTCAGCCAACTGGCCGAGGCACTCGCCTCTGCCCAGCGTGAGGCGCTGTCGTCTTTCGGCAATGGGCAGATGCTGGTGGAAAAATACCTGCTCAAGCCACGTCACGTGGAGATCCAGGTGTTCGCTGACCAGCATGGGCATTGCCTGTACCTCAATGAGCGCGATTGTTCGATCCAGCGTCGCCACCAAAAAGTCGTCGAGGAAGCGCCGGCTCCGGGCGTGAGCGTTGAACAGCGCAGGGCCATGGGCGAAGCCGCCGTGCGTGCGGCCCAGGCCATTGGTTATGTCGGCGCGGGCACGGTGGAGTTTTTGCTGGACGCGCGCGGCGAATTCTTCTTCATGGAGATGAATACGCGGCTGCAGGTGGAACACCCGGTGACCGAGGCGATTACCGGGCTGGACCTGGTCGCCTGGCAGATCCGTGTCGCCCAGGGCGAGGCGCTGCCGATCACTCAGGAGCAAGTGCCGCTGATCGGCCATGCCATCGAGGTGCGGCTGTATGCCGAGGACCCGGCCACTGATTTCCTGCCCGCCACCGGCCATCTGACGCTGTACAGCGAGTCCGCGCCGGGCCCGGGCCGTCGGGTAGACAGCGGGGTCGGGCAAGGCGACAGCGTGTCGCCCTTCTACGACCCCATGCTCGGCAAGCTGATTGCCTGGGGCGAAGACCGTGAACAGGCGCGACTGCGGTTATTGGGCATGCTTGATGAGTTTGCCATTGGCGGCCTCAAGACCAACCTGGGCTTTTTGCGGCGCATTATCGGGCACCCGGCGTTCGCCGCCGCTGAGTTGGATACCGGGTTTATTCCGCGTTACCAGGATGAGTTGCTGCCGGCCGCCGGAGAGCTGAGTGATGCATTCTGGCAGGCCGCGGGCGCAGCCTTCATGCAGAGCTTGCCGGCCGGGGACGGGCCGTGGGCGGACACACGAGGGTTTCGCGCCGGATTGCCTGCCGAGGTATCCCTGCACCTGAGCTGCAACGGCCAGGATCGTCTGGTGAGCCTGGCTGCGGACGCACCGCAACTGCAGGGCGAACAACTGCTGATCGAGCAACAGGGCGTGCGTCGTCGTCATCTGGCGATACGCCATGACCGTACGCTGTATCTGCGCTGGGACGGCGAAATGCAGGGCGTCACGCTGTTCGACCCGATTGCGGCGGCCGGGGCTAATCAATCCCATCAGGGCGGCCTGACGGCGCCGATGAATGGCAGCATCGTTCGGGTGCTGGTCGAGGTGGGCCAACAGGTCGAGGCCGGGGCGCAACTGGTGGTGCTGGAAGCCATGAAAATGGAACACAGCATCCGCGCGCCCCTGGCCGGGGTGGTCAAGGCGCTGTTTTGCCAGGAAGGCGAAATGGTTGCAGAAGGTTGCGCGCTGGTGGAACTCGAAGCAACTGGCTAGAACTTTGCCGTGGCTTGGACGACAACGCCGAGGATGCGGCACTCGTCGGTCAACAGCTGTTTCGGGTACGTCGGATTGAGCGGTACCAGGTAGCGCTGGCCGCTCTCTTCCAGCAACTGGCGGAAGGTCGCCTGGGGACGCTTGGCCCATTGCGCGACCACCAGTTTGCCGGGTTCGGCGGCGATGGCCGGATCGACCAGGATCATCATTCCCGCACTGATGCTCAGGCCGCTGGGGGCAGTCATGGCGTCGCCCGTGACCGGCAGCCAGAACGCGTCGCCCTGGGCGTGGTAATCCGTCAGCTCGAAGCGGGCCGTGCCATAGGGGGCGCGCTCCTCGCGGATTTCGCACAGCCCTTTCCAATCGCTGACCGGGTAGCGGAAATACGGGTTGTAGTGTTTCTGCGGGGTCACGGCATCGGCCCGTTCGCGAATGTCCAGCGCGACCTCCAGGTACCCCAGGCCCAGCGCCGCCAGTACCCGGTTCATGTCCGCCAGGCTTGGCGCACGACGCTTGTTGAGCCAGTGGCCCACCCCGCCCTGGGACATGCCCAAGCGTTCTGCCAGTTCACCCTGCGTGACCTTGCGGTCTTCCATGTTGGTCCTGACCAACGCGATCCATTTATCCATGGCGCCGACAATACGTCACAGGATTTTCAGGGCAATAAACAGTTTGTAGTAATCCATAAAACGACATAAATACGATACGTACTATCATCAGGCATAAGGTTTTCGACACCCATCCAAGAGTAGCCCCCTTATGACGACAAGCCCGTACCTCCTGCCCGAAATCCCTGAAGACACTGAACTGCACGACCTGCGCAGCAGCGGTGCCGCCAAGCGCGCCCTCGACTTTTACTTGAAAGAAGATATGTCGGCATCCGCTACGGATGGCGCCCTGTTTGCCATCAAGCCGGGCATCAGCCATGAAGAAGCCCTGGTGCATGCCTCGGACCTGCTGCGCAGCGCCGCGGCCACCGCCTATGAATCAGCGAACAGCCATCAGGGCAGTCATCGCGACCTGGCGTTTTCAGTGGTGTATTTGATCGATATGGCGAAGGCGATGGTGGAGCGCTCGTTGCAGGCGCCGCAGGGTCAAGCGAACGCCTGACAGGCACGGAGAAAAATATTTCTATCTCGAGGATAAAAACATTTGACTTGCAAATGATAATGATTATTATTGGACCAGCTGATCGCGAGATCAGTCGATAGACCAAGGGACCTTAGGTCGGACTCTTGGAATATCTCCTCATCAGGCTAATCACGGTTTTTGACCCGGCTCTTTGGCCGGGTCTTTTTTTTGCCAGTTTCCCTGGCATGGCTTCAGGCTAATGAAGACTGTGTGTTGCTCGATGGCGCGCATGGTAGCAAAAGACTATCGCCGAATGAAAGCCAGTCGAACGCTCCGGCCCGGATCATTGCGAAATAGCGCTTGAGAATCAATCTCATAGATACCCAAACTGCGGCCGCTTCAAGCATGATGCCCCCTCCCCTCGCAACAATTTTGCATCCAGCCTTTACCAGACTCCTGTGTAATATAGCCGCCACGACACTCCTATCCAGGCAACCCGACTATGACCGTGGCCTTGACCTCCATCAAAATCAGCACCGACTTCGACAGTGGCAATATCCAGGTCCTGGATGCCCACGATGCCTATCAGCTATTGCTGGCAATCAAACCCGATACCCGTAGCCACCATTTCCAATGGTTTCACTTCAAGGCCGAAGGCATGCACGTGGGCCACACCCACACCTTTCGCCTGAGCAACGCGGGCAAGTCGTCCTACCGCCATGCCTGGAGCGGCTACAACGCCGTTGCGTCCTACGACCATATCAACTGGTTTCGCGTGCCCACGCGGTTTGACGGCGAGATCCTGCACATCAGCCTCGAAACCCGCGAAAGGCACGCCTGGTTCGCCTATTTCGAACCCTACAGCCGCGAGCGCCACGACTGGTTGATCGACCAGGCCCTGAACCGCGCCGGCACGCAGTTGCTGGCTACCGGTAAAAGTGTCGAAGGACGGGATATCCAACTGCTGCGCCGTGGCAAAGGCGGTGAGGGCCGCCGCAATATCTGGATCATTGCCCAGCAGCACCCCGGCGAACATATGGCCGAGTGGTTTATGGAAGGCATCATCGAACGCCTGCAGCAGGACGGCGACGCCGAGCTGAAAAAACTGCTGAAAGTGGCCGATCTGTACCTGGTGCCCAATATGAACCCGGACGGCGCCTTCCATGGCCATCTGCGCACCAACGCCATGGGCCAGGACCTTAACCGCGCCTGGCAGAGCGCCAGCCAGGAAACCAGTCCCGAAGTGCTGTTCGTGCCAACAACAGATGGAAAAGTACGGTGTTGACCTGTTCCTCGATATCCACGGCGATGAGGAAATCCCCTACGTCTTCACCGCCGGCTGCGAAGGCAACCCCGGCTACACCCCGCGCATCGAGGCCCTGGAAAAACACTTTCGCAGCCACTTGAGCAGCCTGACCCGCGACTTCCAGACCACCCACGGCTATACCCGCGACTTGCCGGGCGAAGCCAACATGACCCTGGCTTGCAACGCGGTAGGCGAGCAATACGACTGCCTGTCCCTGACCCTGGAAATGCCTTTCAAGGACAACGACGACGCCCCCAACCCGCACACCGGGTGGTCAGGTAAACGCTCGATGCAGTTGGCCAAGGACGTATTGAGCAGCGTCGCCGATATCGTCGACGTCTTGCGCTGATCATTCTGTGGCGAGCGAAGATATTGTGGCGAGCGGGCTT
>JAFHKH010000910.1 GCA_016937595.1 Pseudomonas cedrina subsp. fulgida
GCTTTTTTCCCGTAAGGCGGTTTCCAAGCGTCACTTGCTGCTGATCGCGGCCGGCTTCAGCACGGTGCTGACCGGTTGCGCCACGTCGCCGGCCTCCAAGGTCGCGTCGAGCACCAAGGTCGAGTACTACCCCAACTGCTACGAGCCGGTGCAGCACTTGCGCGCGACCGATTCGAACATGACCCAGTCGGTCGTGACCGGCGCGGCCATTGGCGCGGCGGGCGGTGCATTGCTCGGTGCGTTGACCGGCGACAAAGAAAAACGTGGCCGTAACGCCGCCATCGGTGCCGCCGGCGGTGCCTTGGCGGGTGGCGCGGCGGGTTACTACACCGAGCGTCAGAAGCAGATCGCCGATGACAACCAGCGCATTGCGTCCTACGCGACGGACGTGAACAAACGTGCCTCCGACATCGACCGCAGCACCGCGTACGCCCGGGCGTCGCAGCAGTGCTACCAGAGTGCATTCACCAAGCTGGTGGCCGACCGCCAGGCCAAGACTGTCAACGACACCGAAGGCCGCAAGCGCCTGGCGGAAATCGTTGCGGGCCTGAAGGAATCCAATGACCTGATCGTCGCGGTCAACGGCAAAGCCGCCGAAGACCTCAACAACTACACCCAGGCCTACGAGAAAGACCTGCAACAAGTCGGTGTGCAACGTGCCGATGTGGTCACTGTTGCCACTGCCGACACCACACCGGTGACTCCGCCGACCAAAGGCAAGAAAGTCGTCAAACCGCCGAAAAAGAAAGTACTGCCAGTGGTGCCACAGGAAGCCGTGACCACCGAGAAGAGCCTGCAAACCGTGCAGGCCAAGCAAGCTGAAAGCAAACAGGTTGCCAGCGCCGGTGATTCGCAGCTCAAACTCAACTGCACCAACCCAAACCTGGCCGACTGGGCACCCGTCCCGTGCCCCAGCGTTTAAGTAACATGCGGCTATAAGCGTCAAACGCCAGCCGATCTCCCGCTAATGTGCGAGATCGGTGGCGTTCTTTTTGCAAATCGTTAAACTGCTGCGGCCACTCAATAATTACACCGAGGCCGTGTGCATGAAATTTCGTCTTCTGTTGTGGGTGCTTGGCCTGATGATGGGCAAAGCCAGCCGCACCAATCCTGCCTTCCAGCAGCAACTGGGTGACAAAGACCTGGCCTTCCAGCTGCAGACCCTCGACG
>JAFHKH010000911.1 GCA_016937595.1 Pseudomonas cedrina subsp. fulgida
CCGCCGGGTCGCCGTAACAGAGCTTTGCCAGGTCGGGTTTACGCCAGAAAGCCCCGTTCAGCTTGGCCCACACCTCAAAAGGGAACAGATCGAACGCCGGTACACCGACTCGAAATGCCCGTGGCGGCCCCGTCGGCGGTGCAGGCAGATGGTTATTGTCCAGTCGACCCAGGGCTGGGCTGTGGATAACTTCGTCGGACAATTTCACCGGTAAATCCAGCCAATTTGTGGATAAGGCTGGGGATAAGCCTGTTGAAAACCCTGTGGATACTTTTGTGGATAGTTTTTTTGCGTCGGGTAGCTTGGCTACGTAAGTGCCGTCACCCACTCGGCTTTCGATAAACCCTTCCGCGTACAGCTGATCGTAGGCGCGCACGACGCTGTTGCGCGAGATCGACAAGGTCGTAGCCAGGTCCCGGCTGGCGGGCAAGCGCGTCCCGCTTACCAGCCGCCCATCCAGCACTCGCTGGCGCAAGGCGTTATACAGCTGGCGCGTGAGGCCCTGACGGCGATCCAGCTCAATGCCGGCGGGGTTGAATGAGAGTGGCGGCGACATAGACGACATATTGGACCTATCAAATGGGACCCAGATGGCTCTTACAACAGGCCATTAGCCTGCCTAGGATGCGGGCATACGCCAAGGACTATTTCCATGTACACACCCCGTGCTTTTGCCTTCGATGATCTGCCCCAATTGCAGCACCTGATCCAGCAC
>JAFHKH010000912.1 GCA_016937595.1 Pseudomonas cedrina subsp. fulgida
CGGCGCTGTTCGCCTTGGGCTTGATCATGTGGCGCCTGAGCCTCGACCTGGTGCTGACCTTCGCCCTGCTCGGCGGTGGCGTGGTGGCGGCGCTGGTGCTGGGCGGCCTGCTCCTGTTGCTGCTGCAAAGCCTGCGCCGCCTGCTGGCCCGCGCCTCCCTGCCCTGGCGCCTGGGCCTGGGCCAACTGCTGCGCCATCCATTGGCGGCGGCCGGCCAGTCCCTGGCGTTTGGCCTGATCCTGTTGTCCATGGGCTTGATCGCGCTGTTGCGCGGCGAGCTGCTCGACACCTGGCAGAACCAATTGCCCAAGGACGCGCCCAACTACTTCGCCTTGAATATCCTGCACGCCGACAAAGACGCCTTCGGCGCCCGTCTGCTGGAGATACAGGCGCAGTCCGCGCCGCTCTACCCAGTGGTGCCCGGCCGGTTGATCAGCATCAACGGCGAGCCGGTGCAAGAGATCGTCAGCAAGGATTCCAGCGGCGACCGTGCGATCCAGCGCGACCTGAGCCTGACCTGGGCCGCCGACCTGCCACCGGGCAATGCCTTGACCGAGGGCTCGTGGTGGACGCAGCAACCCACCGAGCAAATCCCTGGGGTTTCGGTGGAGGCCAAGGTCGCGCAGAGCCTCAAGCTCAAGCTCGACGATCACCTGGTGTTCACCATCGCCGGGGAAAATCGTGAAGCGCGGGTAACCAGCCTGCGGACCATCAACTGGGATAACTTCCAGCCCAACTTCTTCATGATTTCCAGCCGGGCACCTTGCAGAATTTACCGGCCACCTACCTGACCAGCTTCTACCTGGCGCCTGGGCATGATCAGCAAATCGTCGACCTGGCTCGGACCTTTCCGGCCGTGACCATCCTGCAGGTGGAGGCGCTGCTGGAGCAGTTGCGCAGCATCCTCGCCCAAGTGACCCTGGCGGTGGAATATGTGCTGCTGTTCGTCCTGGCGGCGGGCATGGCGGTGCTGTTCTCGGGCCTGCAAGCCACCTTGGACGAACGTATCCGCCAAGGCGCGCTACTGCGTGCGCTGGGCGCCGAACGCAAGCTGCTGGTCAAGGCCAGGCGCATCGAGTTCGGCTTGCTCGGCGCGCCAGCGGGCTATTGGCGGCACTGGGGACCGAACTGGTGACGTTCGTGCTGTACCGCTACGCGTTTGACCTGGCCTGGCACCCTCACCCCTGGCTGTTGCTGCTGCCGGTGATCGGAGCCGTACTGATCGGCGGCGCCGGCGTGTTCGGC
>JAFHKH010000913.1 GCA_016937595.1 Pseudomonas cedrina subsp. fulgida
GCGCCTGGGTGAATATCCATCGCCCGGGCAATGTCAGCTTCAACAGCGTTACGGGTGTGTGCCAGCCACAAAAAAATCGCCTGATGCTGATGCTCAAAGGATCATTGCAACTGGGTCTGCTACCGCGGCTGGGCTTGAACTTCGACCTGATGCCGGTGGACTTCCTGGCGCGTTTCATTGCGTTCCACTGCGCCCGCTTTAAAGCTGACAAACGTGTATTCAACCTGCACAACCCGCAACCTTTGAGCTGGGACCGCTATCTGGATGCTTTCAGCCGAGCCGGCCACCGTTTCAAGCGGGTAAGCATCACGCGCTGGCAACAGGCGCTACGAACGGTCAGCCAGGACAACGCCCTGTTTGGCGTGCTGGGTTTTTACCTCGGCCGCCTGGATGAAGATATCGGCGACACGTCGAGAATTCGCCACGAAAACGCGCGCGAGGGAGTCCGGCAGATGGGCGCACATTATCCTGAAAAAGATTCGGCGCTGTTGAGCAAAGGCTGCGAGTACCTCAAGACCATCGGTTTTTT
>JAFHKH010000914.1 GCA_016937595.1 Pseudomonas cedrina subsp. fulgida
AGGTAAAACTTCGAACTGAAAATACGTACGAAGTTTTCCACGCCCCAGCCGGCTTCTTCGGTTTGCAGGCTGTTGATCAGCACCCACGTCAGCGGGGCGATTTCGAACACGATAAAGAACAGTGCGAAAGGCACCAGGCACAGCAGCGCCAGCCATTTGCCTCGGATCATTTCAACAGCTCCCGGCACACAGGTTTGTCGTGGGGCACGCCCAGCAGGTCGCAGACGGTACCGCAGAGTTCGGTCTGTTTCGGCGCGGCGTTGGGGTCCAGGCTGAAGGCATCACCGAGCACGAACAGCGGCACTTCGCGTTCTTCCGGCAGCAGGCCGTTGTGGGAGCGGTCGTTGTTCATGCCGTGGTCGGCCGTGACCAGTACCTGGTAGCCGGCGTCGAGCCAGGCTTGCAGGTAGTCGGCCAGGATGATGTCGGCCGAGCGTGCGCTGTTGCGGTACTGCGGGGTGTCGAGGCCGTGCTTGTGGCCGGCGTCGTCGATGTTCATCGGATGCACCAGCAGGAAGTCCGGCGCGTGCTTGAGGCGCAGGCTTTCGGCATCGGCAAACAGGTGGGAATCGGGGTAGTGGTCATTCCAGTAGAAATGCCCGTGCTGGATCGTCAGCGCCGTGTCGTCGGTATGACGGTCGCGTGCGGCGATGAAGGGCGTGCGGTTATACAGCTCGCTGATCCAGTGATAAGCCGCCGCCGCCGTGGTAAGGCCTGCGTCGGTGGCGTAATGGAAAATGCTGCGCTGGTTGGACAGGCGCGAAACATTGTTGTGCACAATGCCGCTCTGGATCGGAGGCACGCCGGTCAGGATGCACTCGTACAGCGGGCGGGACAGGGCGGGCAGTTCACATTCCAATGTGTAGAGGGCTGCGCGTCCTGCGCCGACGTAGGCCTGCAAATGCCCCATGGCGAGCCTCGCAACCTCGAAATTGAGGCCGTCGAGCACCACAAGGATGACAGTGTGCTTCATGGGGGCTGGCGCTCCGCAACAATGGGTTCGACTCGATTTCAACGTGGAACCGGATCAAATGTGGGAGCTGGCTTGCCTGCGATGGCGGTGTATCAGTTGACATGGATGCTGAATGTCAGACCGCTATCGCAGG
>JAFHKH010000915.1 GCA_016937595.1 Pseudomonas cedrina subsp. fulgida
CCTGCAGGTCCGCGGCCAGGGCGTCCGGCAGGGTCGGCAGCGGCCGGCGAACCCTTGCAGCCGTTGATGCAGGCCGGCGAGGGTCTGCGCCAGGCCATCGTGCAGGTCGTAGGCCACGCGTTTGCGTTCATCTTCCTGGGCGCGCAGCAACCGGTTGACCAGGTCGGACAGCGCGCGATCGCGGGCCTTGAGGGTGGTCAACAGCCGGTGGTTTTCCAGGTGCGCGGCCAGCAGCGTGGCGAGCAGTTGCAGGGATTCACTGTCTTCATGCTCCGGCGCGCGCAGGTTGACGCTATTGCCCAGCACCAGCACGCCAAAGGCCTGGCCGTCACTGCCGCGCAATGGCACTTGCAGCACGCTGTGCGGCGGCCCGTGCCAGTGTGGCGCACGCAGGTCGCGGTCGGCGAGGGCGGCCAGGCTGGCCATGCGCGCGGAGCTGCCATGGCGGGCGGTGACAATTGCGCCGCCCTCGGCATCCCATTCCTGCAGCAGGCCGTGGTCCATCGCGAGGAACGCGCAAGCCCTGGCGAGCACGCAGTCGCGCATGGCCTGGGGCGCCAGTTGGGCCAGTTCCTGCCCGGTGTCCACCAAGAGCCGCAGACGTGCCGTGCGGCTTTGCGATTGGCGAAAGTGCGCGCGCATGGCCAAGGCGCTGCCAGGATCTAGAGGCGTGTTGTGCATGGTGAACGTTCCGGTCGCGAGGACGCTTATTAGACCTTGCCAGGCACCCTGGGCGCTATCTGCCATATGGCATAGGCAAATGACTCCAGTTGGCCGATGGCGCGAGGCGAGCAGCTTGGCAAAGTGGGCTCACCGATCACCACTGGAGTTTCGCCATGCAATTCAAGCCCGCCGCAATCGCCCTGATGTTTGCCCTGAGCGTACCCTTTGTCCAGGCCGCCGATACCAGCCCTTATGTCTACCGCGAAGTGGCCCAGGCCCCGGCGAATGTTAAGGACCGCGAGATTGCCGGCCTGTTCGACCGTTGGAACAGCGCCTTGCAGAGCGGTAACGTCAAGTCGGTGGTGGACCTGTATGCACCCGGCGCGGTGCTGCAGCCCACCGTATCCAACCAGGTGCGCACCACGCCCGAGCAGATCAGCGATTACTTCGATCACTTCCTGGTGCTCAAGCCGGTGGGGCAGATCAACTACCGTGAGATCCGCCAGCTGGGCAGCAACGTGGCCATGGACAGCGGCGTCTACACCTTCACCCTGACCGAGTCCAACGGCCAGGTACGCCATGTTCAGGCCCGCTATACCTTCGTCTACGAACAGGTCGGTGGGCAGTGGAAGATTCTCAACCATCACTCCTCGGCGATGCCTGAAGCCCAGGCCAAACACGCCAGGCAGTGAGGCTGCCGCGCTGTGCGCCACCGCTTTGAGGTCTATCTGATGTAGGGAGATCAGACTGTGAGCGCGCATTTCGGGATGAGCGTGCTTCTTGTGGCGAGCCGGCTTGTTGTGGCGAGCGG
>JAFHKH010000916.1 GCA_016937595.1 Pseudomonas cedrina subsp. fulgida
TCATGGGGGGCTCGTATCAAGGGAGGCAGGCGAGGGCGATGATTCTAGCGCCGCCAGGCGCAAAACATAAACACCGGATCGATCTCCAGGCGCAGCGCGGTGCGGGTTTCGACGCCGTTCTATGACCGACAGGTTCTGTAATAAAAACGCCATGGTACTGGGGATCGGATTCGCAACGGGCTATTTTGGTGCATCTCAATAACTAGAGTAGCCATGGATGAAATACCAACCCTTCAGCCGTACCTTGATTGCCACCGCCCTGGTGTTGACGGTCAGTGGTGTGCAAGCCGCTTCCCAGGCCCCGGTGGCCGGTGAAAACGGCATGGTGGTAACGGCCCAGCACTTGGCCACTCACGTGGGCGTCGACGTGCTCAAGGCCGGCGGCAATGCCGTCGATGCGGCCGTGGCCGTGGGCTATGCGCTGGCAGTGGTATACCCGGCGGCGGGTAACCTGGGCGGCGGCGGTTTCATGACCGTGCAGTTGGCGGACGGGCGCAAGACCTTCCTCGACTTCCGCGAAAAAGCCCCATTGGCAGCCACCGCCAATATGTACCTGGACAAGGACGGCAACGTCGTCGAAGGCCTCAGCGCCAAGGGCCACCTGGCCGTCGGCGTACCGGGCACCGTGTCGGGCATGGAGCTGGCCCTGAGCAAATACGGCACGCTCAAGCGCGCCCAGGTGATTGCCCCGGCGATCAAGCTGGCGGAAAACGGCTTCGCCCTGGAGCAGGGGGATATCGACCTGCTGCACACCGCTACCGGCGAATTCGAGAAAGACCAGGACATGCGCGGGATCTTCCTGCACAACGGCCAGCCGATGCAGGTCGGCCAGAAACTGGTGCAGAAGGACCTGGCCAAGACCCTCAAGGAGATCTCGGCCAAGGGCAGCGACGGCTTCTATAAAGGTTGGGTCGCCAAGGCCCTGGTGGA
>JAFHKH010000917.1 GCA_016937595.1 Pseudomonas cedrina subsp. fulgida
CAGCTCCCACAGAAGATCGGCGTGAAGTTCTAAAACCCGGTGACATTGATTTCCCATGACCCATGCCTTAATCGAACTGTCCAACCTGGGCTTCAACTGGCCCGGTCACCCGCAGTTGCTGGACATCCCCGCGTTCCGCCTGGAAGCGGGCGAAACCCTGTTCCTCAAGGGCCCCAGCGGCAGCGGCAAAACCACGCTGCTGGGCCTGCTCGGCGGGGTGCAGAAACCCAGCCAGGGCAGCATTCGCCTGCTTGGCCAGGAGCTGACCGACCTTTCGGCCGGGGCCCGCGACCGTTTTCGCGTCGACCACACCGGCTATATCTTCCAGCAGTTCAACCTGCTGCCGTTTTTATCGGTGCGCGAAAACGTCGAATTGCCCTGCCACTTTTCCCGGCTGCGCGCGCAACGCGCCAAGCAGCGTCACGGCAGTGTCGACCAGGCCGCCGCTACCTTGCTCGCGCACCTGGGTTTGAAAGACAAAGACCTGCTTGAGCGCCGCGCCGACTCACTGTCCATCGGCCAGCAACAACGGGTGGCCGCCGCCCGCGCGTTGATCGGCCAGCCGGAACTGGTGATCGCCGACGAGCCCACCTCGGCCCTGGACTACGACGCCCGCGAAGCCTTCCTTCAGCTGTTGTTCGCCGAATGCCGCGAGGCCGGCGCCAGCCTGTTGTTTGTCAGCCATGACCAAAGCCTGGCCGCCCTGTTCGACCGTAACGTGTCACTGGCCGAACTCAATCGCGCCGCCACGCCCGCAGAGGTTTGAGATGTATCTGTTCCGTCTAGCCATGGCCAGCCTGGCTAACCGCCGCTTTACCGCGATCCTCACCGCCTTCGCCATCGCCCTGTCAGTGTGCCTGTTGCTCGCGGCGGAGCGCGTGCGGGTCGAGGCGCGCAACAGTTTTGCCAGCACCATCAGCGGCACCGACCTGATCGTCGGCGCCCGCTCGGGCTCGGTGAACCTGCTGCTGTACTCGGTGTTTCGCATCGGCAACGCCACCAACAACATCCGCTGGGACAGCTACGAGCATTTCGCCGCCAGCCCACAAGTTAAGTGGGCGATCCCGATTTCCCTCGGCGACTCCCACCGTGGCTACCGCGTGATGGGCACCAACGCCTCCTACTTCGAACACTACCAGTACGGCCGCAAGCAAAACCTTGAGCTGGCCAGCGGCCGCACCTTTGCCACCGACCCGTTCGAAGTGGTGCTCGGCGCCGAAGTGGCCGACGCGCTGCATTACACGCTCGGTGACAAACTGGTGCTGGCCCACGGCGTGGCGGCGGTCAGCCTGGTGAAGCACGATGACAAACCCTTCACCGTGGTCGCATTCTCAAGCGCACCGGCACGCCAGTGGACCGCACGTTGCACATCAGCCTCGGCGGCATGGAAGCGATCCATATCGACTGGCACAACGGCGTGCCGGCCCAGGGCAAAGGCCGTATCAGTGCCGACCAGGCGCGCAACATGGACCTCACGCCGCAGGCCATCACCGCGTTCATGCTGGGCCTGAACAACAAGATTTCCACCTTTGCCCTGCAGCGGGAGATCAACGAATTCCGTGGCGAGCCGATGCTGGCGATCCTGCCCGGCGTGGCGCTGCAAGAGTTGTGGAGCATGATGGGCACCGCTGAAAAGGCGCTGTTTGTGATCTCGCTGTTCGTGGTGCTCACCGGCTTGATCGGCATGCTCACGGCGATCCTCACCAGCCTCAACGAGCGCCGCCGCGAAATGGCAATTCTGCGTTCGGTGGGCGCCCGCCCGTGGCATATCGCGACGTTGCTGATCTTTGAGGCGTTTGCCTTGGCGTTGTCCGGTGTGATCGCGGGCGTGGCTTTGCTGTACGTGTGCATCGCCGCGTCGCGCGGGTATCTGCAGGCCAATTACGGCCTGGACCTGCCAATGTCGTGGCCCAGCGAATATGAATGGACGCTGCTCGCCGGTATCCTGGCCGCCGCGCTGTTGATGGGCAGCGTGCCCGCGTGGCGCGCCTACCGGCAGTCGTTGGCCGATGGCCTGTCCATACGTTTATGAGGAAGGTTTCGATGCGCCGTGCCCTGTTCGCCCTGTTGCTGCTGATCGCCCTGCCGGCCTGGGCCGCCGAGCCCAAAGAGCTGACCTGGTCGGAGTTGATCCCGCCGGACGCCGAGCCGGAAGTGCCGAACATGCAGCCGTTGCACAACCTGTCCGGTATTGCCGGTGCACTGGAATCGGCGCCGGCGGCCAAGCAGGAAATGCCCCACGCCCCCGTCGTGCCGAGTCTGGACGGCCAGCACATCCGCCTGCCCGGTTATATCGTGCCGCTGGAGGTCGGCGAGAACGGGCGCACCACCGAGTTTTTGCTGGTGCCGTATTTCGGCGCCTGCATCCATGTGCCGCCGCCCCCGTCGAACCAGATCGTGCATGTCAAAAGCGAAGTCGGCGTGAAGCTCGATGAGCTGTATCAACCTTACTGGATCGAAGGCGCAATGCAGGTCAAGCCGTCCAGCAGCGAACTGGCCGACGCCGGTTACCAGATGGACGCCGAGAAAATTTACCTGTACGAACTGCCGGAATAGAGCTGATTGGCCTTTCATTGAGCTGAGTCAAAAGACAGTGCGGGACGATCTTTACCATGGGACGTACACCTTTTAAACGTCCTTTGGAGCTCCCATGAACAAGTCTCTGCTCGGCGCGTCCCTCGTCGCGCTCGCCCTCGTCGCCCCTGTCGCACACGCTCACGAAGCGGGCGACATTCTGGTGCGCGCCGGTGCAATTACGGTGAACCCGAAGGCCGACAGCAGCACCGTCAAGGTCGATCAGGCCCCTTGGCCGGCGCCAACCTGGGCGGCAAGGCGACCATGAGCAGCGACACCCAACTGGGCCTGAACTTCGCCTACATGCTGACCCATCACGTCGGTATCGAACTGCTGGCCGCCACACCGTTCGAGCACGATGTGAAGATCAAGGGCACCGCCCTGAGCCCGGCCAACGGCAAGCTCGGTACCCTCAAACACCTGCCGCCGACCCTGAGCGTCGTCTACTACCCACTGGACAACACGTCGGCCTTCCAACCCTACGTAGGCGCCGGTATCAACTACACCTGGATCTACGACGAACACGTCGGCAGCCGTGCCCAAGGCGCCGGTTTCAGCAACTTCAAGGCTGAAAACTCCTGGGGCTGGGCCGCGCAGATCGGTGCGGACTACATGATCAACGACAAGTGGATGATCAACGCCCAGGCGCGCTACATCGACATCAGCACCAAGGCCACCGTGGAAAACAACGGCGTGGCGCCGGGCACGCGCGCCAAGGTGAATGTGGACGTGGACCCGATGGTTTACATGGTGGGGATTGGCTACAAGTTCTGACCACGCTTTAACTGCCCCTAAATAACCAATGTGGGAGCGG
>JAFHKH010000918.1 GCA_016937595.1 Pseudomonas cedrina subsp. fulgida
GCCGTGCAGCGGCGAGTCGCCCGGAAGCGTTGCGTGAGGTTGTCTCGACACGGGATCTGCCGGCACTGCACGCCTCGATCAACTGCGGCCGTGCTGGCGCCCTTGTACCTGGGGCGTCACGGGCAGCGCGGGTTTCGAGTTGGCACGGGCATTGAAGCGCTGCATGCCCAAAGCGATCTGGATTTGATTCTGCGCGTGCCCAGGCCCCTTGACCGCAGTGATGCCCGCGACCTGCTGGCCACCTTGGACAAGGCCGTGTGCGTGGTGGACATGCAACTGCAAACACCGTTGGGCGCCGTCGCGTTGCGTGAATGGGCCGGCCCGTCGCGCCAGGTGCTGTTGAAAACCGCCAGCGGTGCGCGTCTGGTGCTTGATCCTTGGCGGGCGGCGGCATGAGCAGCCTTTTGGTGTTCCCAGGGCAGGGCGCGCAACGGCCGGGCATGCTCAGCGCCTTGCCCGGCGATGTGCTGGAACAAGCCAGTGAGGCGCTGGGTGAAGACGTTCGAATGTTGGATTCGGCCGAGGCGCTTGCAAGCACCCGTGCGGTGCAACTCTGCCTGCTGATCGCCGGCGTGGCTCACGCGCGTCTGTTGCAACACACGCCGGATTTCGTCGCGGGCCTGTCCATCGGCGCCTACCCGGCGGCGGTGATCGCGGGGGCGCTG
>JAFHKH010000919.1 GCA_016937595.1 Pseudomonas cedrina subsp. fulgida
GAAATCAGCATGATTTCCTCGCCGTCGAGCACCTGGACCGCGCCGACCAGACGGCCGTTGCGATCGTTGCTGACCATGGCGATCACGCCCTGGCCGCCACGCTTGTACTCCGGGAACTCGCTGATAGCGGTGCGCTTGCCATAACCACGCTCGGAAGCGGTGAGGATCTGGCTGCCTTCTTCCGGGATCAGCATCGAAATCAGCTTCTGTCCTTCCGGCAGGCGCATGCCGCGCACACCGCGGGCGGTACGGCCCATGGCGCGAACGTCGGATTCCTTGAAGCGCGTGACCTTGCCGCCGTCGGAGAACAGCATGACTTCACGCTCGCCATCGGTGATCGCGGCGCTGATCAGTACGTCGCCCTCGTCCAGTTCCAGGGCGATCAGGCCCACGCTGCGCTGGCGGCTGAAGGATTCCAGCGGGGTCTTCTTCACGGTGCCCTTGGCGGTGGCCATGAAGATGAAGTGACCTTCGGTGTATTCCTCGACCGGCAGCATGGTGGTGATGTATTCATCACTGTCCAGCGGCAGCAGGTTGACCAGTGGGCGACCACGGGCGGCGCGGGAGGCTTCCGGAATCTCGTAGGGTCTTGAGCCAGGTACACCTTGCCTTTGCTGGAGAACAGCGCAGCG
>JAFHKH010000092.1 GCA_016937595.1 Pseudomonas cedrina subsp. fulgida
AGGTCGAAGACTTAGTGGGGACCCCCACACAACCCAGCGCGACCTCTACCGACGGCGCAGTGTTGGCTCCTTCGCCATGCACTCCACCAGATAATCAATAAACACCCGCAACTTCGGCGGCAGGTAACGCGTGGGCGAATGCAGCAACCAGGCCTCGCCATGGTAGGACGCGATAAAGTCCCACGCGGGCAACACCTGCACCAATCGCCCCGCCTCCAGCGCATGACGCGCCGTGAAATACGGCAAGCTGCCAATTCCCACGTGCTGCAACACCGCATCCAACCGCACCCCGGTATGGTTGGCCGCATAACGCCCGCGCACGGCCACCGTCACCGACTTGCCGGCCTGACGAAATTTCCAGCGCGAGTCACCGGGCGTTTCCCCCAGGTAGATGCAACTGTGCTCCAGCAGATCATGGGGATGAACCGGCGAACCGTGCTCGGCCAGATACTCCGGCGTTGCACACAGCAAGTGCTCGATGGGCAATAGCTGCCGGCCGACCAAGCCTGGCGGCGGGCTGTCGGTGATGCGGATACTCAGGTCGACATTGTCATCGATCAGGTCCACCTGCCGATCCTCAAGCATCAACTGCACGTCCACCTTGGGATAGCGCCGCAGGAACTCCGGCATATGCGGATGCACCACAAACCGCCCCACGGCCTTGGGCACACTGACCCGCACCAGCCCTTCGGCTTCATGGGTGAACTGGCCGCTGATCTCCATCACCGAGCGCGCCGCGTTGACCATCTCCCGGCAACGCGTGAACACCTCTTCACCGCCTTCACTCAAGCGCAACTTGCGCGTCGTGCGCTGCAGCAAACGCGTCGCCAGGGCTTTTTCCAGACGCGAGATACTGCGGCTCACCGAGGACGGCGAAGCGCCCATCTGCCGAGCGGCTTCGGAGAAACTGCCGGCTTCCACCACCTTGACGAAAATCGCCATTTCGCCCAGCAATGGCAACGGTAGATTGATGCTCATGGTGCACAGGTCCATTGATAGAGGGGTGGATTATCACCCATCTACGCACAACTTATACTGCCCGCAGACCCCTGATGCGGATGCAGACCATGACCGAACGCCTGTTTTTCACCCACGATCACCTGACGGCGGAGCTTGAGGTGCTGAGTTGCACCCCTCACGAGCAGCAGTTTGCGGTCGTCCTGCAATCGACGATTTTCCACCCGCAGGGCGGTGGGCAACCTTGCGACACCGGTTGGCTCGGCGCAAGCATTGTGCTGCGGGTCGTCCAGGAAGCCGACCGGGTGGTGCACTATGTTGACCGGCCACTGGCGCCGGGCCCGGTCACCGCGCAGGTCGATGAACCGCGCCGCGCGGCGCACACTCGGCTGCATTCGGCCGGACATTTGATCGGCAACGCTGGCGAGTCCCTGGGTTGGATGCCGATCAAGGCCCATCACTGGCCAGGCGAAGGCAAGATCACTTTTATCCGTGGCGAAGCGGCGCAAGCCATGGAGGCTGAGGCACTCCAGCAACAGCTCAACCAATGGATCGCGGCGGACTACCCACGCCATATGACCCTGGAAGACGGCACCCGCACAGTCGGCTTCGGCCCCTTGCCCGCCTATGCCTGCGGCGGTACCCATGTGCCGACATTGGGCGAGCTGGGCCAGGTAAGCATCCTGGCCCTGGCG
The DNA here is from genome assembly GCA_016937595.1 of Pseudomonas cedrina subsp. fulgida. GTDB lineage: Bacteria > Pseudomonadota > Gammaproteobacteria > Pseudomonadales > Pseudomonadaceae > Aquipseudomonas > Aquipseudomonas fulgida. Next base: position 1,653 of record JAFHKH010000092.1, read on the forward strand.
GAGAAAAAGGGCGCGCTGTCGGTGCGCTACGAAATCACCTGACCAGCCTGCTCACGACAAAGCAATCGCACCCGCCCGACCCGACTCCACGACAAACGACTTGAGGGTCGACACCGTGGCCGCCGGGTCGCGCGGGTCGGTAATCACACGCAGGTTCGTGAGCATCTTGTCCTCCTGCACCTGCACCGATACATACCCCCGCTGACGGCTGTCGAAAAACTTCACGTGAGGGTTAAACGGCAGAATCTTGCTGAACGCGTCGAACGGTGGCCCGTCGGAGGTGACCGAGGTGCCGACAAACTCGGTGGCGACCAGAGGCGAATCCGGATCGTCGCCATCGGCATGCAGGTCTGTCACCCAGAACGAATGAATATCGCCGCCCCAGAACACGGGGTTGTTGACCCGGTTGCGCTTGAGAGAGGCCAGCATCCGTGAGCGGTTGGCCATGTAACCATCCCATCCATCGGTCCAGCGCCCCGGTTTGTGGTGGGTGAGGTCGCGTTGGGCCAGCGGCGCTACCAGCAAATCCTGGGCGATGATGTTCCACTGTGCTTGCGACTGGGCAAACCCCTGGTCCAGCCAGGCCTCTTGCTGCCAGCCGAGCATAGTGCGGCCAGGGTCGCGCAAATCGTGGCAAAGCGCATCGGCGATATGCCCCTGATGATTGCCATTGGCAGCGATGCACGGCTGTTCGGAACGGTATTGCCGGCCGTCCAGCACATGGAAACGGGCCAATCGGCCGTAGTCCAGGCGCCGATAAATACGCATGTCCGGCCCTTTCGGCAAGCTACTGGCACGCAGCGGCATATGTTCGTAATAGGCCTGGTAGGCCGCCGCCCGCTGCTGCAGGAATTGCGTGACCGCAATCTTCGGGTCCTGGGACCAGCGGTTGGCGTAGTCGTTCTGGACCTCGTGATCGTCCCAAGTCACCACGCTCGGTGCTGCGGCGTGCAAGGCTTGCAGGTCCGGATCGGTTTTGTACAGGGCATAGCGGTTGCGATAGTCCGCCAGGCTCACCGCATTGCCGCTGCCATGGGGGCGAATGATCTTGCCTGAGTCCGCCGCATAGGAACTGTCGTAGATATAGTCGCCAAGAAAGAACACCAGGTCGGGATGCTCCTGCGCCAGATGGCGATATGCACTGAAATAACCGCGTTCCCAGTGGGAGCACGAGACAAACCCCAGACGCGCCGACGCCATGGCATGCAAGGCGGGCGCCGTTCGGGACTGGCCCACCGGACTTTGCGCGCCGAGCGCTTCGAACTGATACCAGTACGGCCTGCCCGGCTCCAGCCCCGCCACGGCCACATGCACCGAATGCCCCCAGCGCTCGCTGGCCATGACCTCTCCCTGGCGCACCACGCGGGTCATCGCCGCGTCACCGGCAACCCGCCAACGCACCGCCACCGCACGCGTCAAGCCACCCCGGCCATCCGCCGCATTGAACAGCGGCGCCAGGCGCGTCCAGATCACAAAGCCATCCGGCACCGGGTCTCCGGAGGCCACGCCCAAGGTGAACGGGTAGTCCACGCCGGCGCTGCGGGCAAACGGGCTAAGGATTGAAAAGGTGGTGGCGACCGCCAACCCGGCAAGCACACGACGCCGGCCATGATCGACTTCGCCATTCACAGCGAGTCGCGAGGCCTGTGGCAATTGGCTACTCATCTTCGAGGCTCTCAATGTAAATTTTTGAGAATGCCCCTGCCGGGTTTCGATTCTGTTACGTCACAAAATCCTCCATGGATCTCACCTGAGTAATGCTAATGTGTAGAGATGTTTCTGATACCTCAGCCAGAAACCTCCTACTTACTAACAGCAAAGGAATGCGTCTGCCCATGCACTTTCCACTCAAGCATCTGGCCGCTGCGACCCTGCTCGCAGCCAGTTTTTCAAGCTTTACCACCCCCGCTTTCGCCAACGTCACGCCGGATCAAAGCACGGCGATTCTCATGCGTTTCAACGAAACCTCCGTTACCGATTTTCGCGGATTTCTCGACACCTTGGCCAAGGGTGACCTGGGCAAGACCGGCGATGTCGGCCCCGCGATCAGCGCCTTCCTCGGTGACCAAACCCTGAGCGCCGATCAGCAGAACGAGATCAATCGCCTGCTCGGCATCTATACCCGAGTCAAGTACGGCAAGGCGGCCACCGAGACCCTGCGCGAGTTGGTGGAGATCCCGACGTTTAACGTCGACGGCCTGCCGCAGTACAAGAACCCGGAGTTCATCAAGATCGCCGGCAAAATCCAGGACTTGGCAAAGGCCTTTAACCTGAATTTCCGCAACATTGATAACCGTGTGTACGAAATCACCCTGGAAGGCAGCGGCGATGAAGTGGTCGGCATTCACGCCCACGCCGACGTGGTGCCGGTGACACCGGAAAACTGGGTGCTCAAAGATGGCACCAAGCTCGACCCGTTCAAAGTCACGCTGATCGGCGACCGCATGTACGGCCGTGGCACCGAGGATGACAAGAACGGCATCGTAGTGGCCCTGTATGCGATGAAGGTGATCAAGGAAGAGAAGCTGCCGCTGGCGCGCAACTTCAAGCTGCTGGTGGACACCACCGAAGAAACCTCCGGCGACGCGATTCCCTATTACTTCGAAAAGAACCCGACACCGCAGTACAACCTCGCGCTGGATGGCGGCTACCCGGTGGTGATTGCCGAGAAAGGCTACGGCACGGTGATGGCAACCTTCCCGCGGCGCAAGGGTGAAGGCAAAGGCGCGGAAATCGTCTCGATGACCGGCGGCATGGCGACCAACCAGATTCCTTCGGCGTCGGTGGCTACGTTCGTCAGCGACAAACCTGCCGAGTTGGCTGCCAGCCTGCAAAAAGCCGGCACTGAATACGCCAAGCGCAACGGTGGCGATTTTGCAGTCACCGCCAACGTCGACGGCAAAGACGTCAAGCTGACAGTCACTGGCGTGTCCGCCCATTCGTCCGAGCCGCAATCCGGGATCAACCCGGTATCGCGCATGCTGGAATTGATCCACAGCGTCGACGGCAAGATCGCCCTCAAGCACAACCACATCACCGACGCCGCGCGTTATGCCTCCGACAATTGGGGCCTGGATTACCTGGGCGGCAAGCTGGGCGTGGGCTTCTCCGATGCGTTCATGGGGCCACTGACCACCTCGTTGACCTTTGTCGGCCTGGATGACAAAGCCTTCAAGCTGGCGGTGAACCTGCGCGTACCGAAGGGCAAGTCGCCGGAAAAACTCAAGGCTGAAATCGCCGGCAAGCTGAGCGCCTGGGACAAGAAATCCAAGGTCAAGGTGGACTTCACCTACTCCGTGGCCGAGCCGATGTACCGCAACCCGGAAGGTGAATGGGTCAAGGCCCTGTTGGCGGTGGCCAGCGAAAACCTGGGCATGGAGCACAAATTCGGCACTTCAGCCGGCGCCACCTCGGTGCATGAACTGCCCAACGGCGTGCAATTCGGCCTGGCGCGCCCGGAAGTGAAATACACCGGGCATACCGACAATGAGTTCAAGACCGTCGACCAGTTCCTGCTGGACTTGCAGATCGTCACCGAAATGATGGGGCGAATCGGGCAGTTGCCGAAGCTCTGACAGCCAAAGAGCCCGCCGTGATGATGGCGGGCTTTTTTCAGCTTGCATAAATCAAACGCAAACCAAAACGCCGTCTGACTAAGGAGCCTTCAACGTAGTGGAATCAAATGTCTGGCCGATCGTAATAGTGGAGGTCGTGACCTTGAAACCTTGGCCATTTAATGGCGTCTGTTCCAACACGATAAAATCACGGCGCGGGCGATAGTCGTTCAACCCTCTCGGCGTGAAGCCCCATGCAGTGCCCCCCGACCATACACACTGCCTGAACCCACTCGACCGATTGATCCATTCATTACAAGGCTGACCCGCCACCGTTTTTCGTTGAGGCCCCTCGAAGCCCGCGCTCGTCTGCTCTTCGTTTTTCCCGATAGGTAGACGCAACAAAGCGTCAGGCGCTGAGGGTTGTGCGCTGCGTTCACCCGTCGCAAGATCAAGTTGCTCGTAGCGTTCAGCGGTGGTGGTTTCTTGCAAACCTGTCATATCCAGCCGGAACAAACAGGTGCCGGCCGGACCGTCGTTAGCGACCTCCCAACTGTGCTCCCGAATCACCTCCCGATTCGGTTCAAACCAGCCTTCATAACGAGTAATGCCGACCAACGCGACGTCATGCTCCGCCAGTTCCCTGGTTTGCATCCCCGCCGCTCGACAATGACGAAGCGTGCTCTGATAGGTTTCGCGCGCCGAATGACCACCTTCAAGAATAAGTTCTACGGTCTGATCGAAGTGAATAGATGGCATGTTGTCACGGGTGTTGTTTCGGCCATTGTTATCAGGCTTATCACAGGCACTTAGCAACAACAGCGTTGCGAGGAGCAAGCACCGGCAGCGGTTGGCACTCAAAGAGCCTATTGATCCGGACAAGCGTTTAAATAGCCTATTCATCACACACTGGGGCAACTTAACAAGAAGTATCGGGGGGCTGTTCGCAGTTTAGAATGACGCTTTGCATCGAAGCTATAGCGCAAGTGTGCTACAGCCAAATCATGACACGTGCCGTTTAACGGCTTATTGAACTTGATATCCTTCCTTGCTTATTCGCTCGGGTTGTTTGAGGGAAGCAGCCCTTCGCCAAGGCTGAAAGACTTGAGCTGCATCCGGCAGCCGCTGCCACCCTCAAGTGGCTCGGCGTCCAGCGGGATGGCGTCCAGGTAGGTACCGGCACCGTCCACGGTGCAGCCAGCCGCATCGCTGGGCGATTCCGCAAAGCCCCACTTCATGCCGCCGGACCACATGCAGACGCTTTGACGGTCGTTCTGCCAGCGCGTACAGGGCTGACCCTTGATCTGCTCTTCGCCCATCAGCCTCCAGCCACTAGACTGTAAGCTCTGACGTTGTTGAATACGCGAGTCGCTGTCGATCGCTTCATACAGACCGGCATCGTCTTCAATCACATCATGATCCATGTGCTTCTCAAGCCTGATGAGGCATGCGCTTTGTACTCCATCGCCCTCATCGCCGAGCGTCCAAATGGTCTGCTGCGCGAACTGGCGCCGGGCATCGATCAAGATCTCCACTTCACCGGTCCCCAGTTTGGCTTCCTCCTCCGCGGATAGCGCGCGGGTAGGCCAACCCGATCCCTGGCAAGCGTCCAGTCTCGCTCGATAGTTTTTGCGCTCCCAATTCTCTCCATTTTGTAGCGACTCCCAAGCAAGGATAACGTGCAGAGCGGGGAGTGACTTGGCGCCGCTATCGGACGCTGAAGTATCATCAATGACGGCTTCGGCTGCATTCAACTGGCTACTGCCCTGCTTGCTCGACGGCTCAAGCACTGAAGCGGAGTTGTGGCTGCGAACGGTTCCGCCGAAAAGGCTGAAGCCGCCGATGGCGAGGATCGCGATCAGTGCCACGAAACTGTATTTATTCATGCCTGGATCCAATAGTCCGCGGCCGAAGCAAGTGTACCTGAAAGCGTTTTTTCACACGGGCTTTAAGCATTCGGTCGCTCTCCATCTATTAAATAAGAATGGCACCAGGCCAACCCACCGCCTATGGAACAGCGCCGGAAGTTGGCAATTACTTATAAACGTTAATTGACCATTCAAAATTTTTATATAGAGCATGCGTGCTATTGACTAAGCATTAGTGTGGAGTCTCACAACTAAGCGTCTTATGCCGGCGAGGCCATTGCCCCTTCACAGTGCACCTACATGTTTTCTGTATGCTAAAGGTCTTGAGTATGCCAATCGCTCTGCCTCAGCATGACAGCGCTACGACCAGCTCATAAACTGGCAACGATCAGGCATTCACTCGGCCAGGTTCAGGCTGCCAACAAGCTTGTCAATTTACGCTCGCCATCTTCTTCAATTATCCGTTTCAGGAGTTTTGATGCCGATACTGTCAACGCTGTCCAAAAGCAGAGACCTGGAAATGATCCAGGCCTTGTTACGCATGGCGGTCGTGGCTACCTGCACATTTTATACGCTGATGGCGTATGCGCTGGGCAGTATGTCCGAAACCAGAATGTGGGGCATCTTAGCGTATTGCACACTCTTCGCGATTCTAGGCATTGGCTTGATCATACGCATTGCCAAGCGGCCGGGCGTGTCCACGCGTCGTCGGCTGTTCGCGCTGGTGTTCGACAACCTCGCCGGTATCGTCTCCATTACGGTGGGAGGTGAACCGATGCTGCCGGTGTATTCGGTGATGCTGAGCATGACGGTCGGTTACGGGATGCGTTACGGTCGGACTTACCTGTTGCTGGCGACCGGTTTCTCGTTGGCTTCGCTGGCGCTGATCATCAGCTTCACACCGTTTTTGCAGGAGCACTTTGCGGTTGCTCTGCTGATGATCCTGACCATGCTGGTATTGCCGATATTTGTGTATTTCCTACTCTCGCGCCTGCAAGTGGCCCTGCAGGAAACACGCGTCGCCAATGAGCAAAAGTCGCGGTTTCTGGCCCAGGCCAGCCATGATTTGCGACAGCCGATCCACTCCATCAGTCTATTTACCGCATGCCTGCGTGACGCAACATTGGGTGCTGACGAACGCCGTTTGGTGGACAACATTGATCGCGCATTGAGTGCAGTGGAGCAGTTGTTCCGCTCATTGTTGGATATGTACACACTCAATCAAGGTGAGTTGACACCGCGCCTGAAAACGATCGACGTGGACGCATTGCTGAACAGCCTGGCCAGCCAGAATGGCGAAGCGGCGAACTGGGCAGGGGTCGACATTCGCATACGTCCCTGCCATCGACATGTGCAAAGCGATCCGGTACTGATACGTACACTGCTACAAAACCTGCTATCCAATGCTTTCAAATACGCCCCTGGCAAACCCATGCTGATCGGTTGCAGGCTGCACAAGGGTAAATTGAGCATTGGCGTCTACGATAGGGGCCGCGGCATTTCGGCGGAACATCTGCCGCAACTGGGCAAGGAGTTTTACCGGGTGCGCGAGGAGCGGGATCAAGACATCGAAGGGGTTGGCCTGGGGTTGAGTATTGTTAATCGCATTGCGGCGCTCTTGAAGCTTGACGTTAAGATCAAGTCTCGCTTGGGGCGAGGCACCGCAGTCATCATCAGCGGTTTTCATCCGGTCGCGGCCGATCTCACTGCGCCTGAACCCGATATTGATTGGAATAAACACTTGCTCGGCGGGTTGCGCATATTGCTGATCGAAGATAACGACAACGTGCTGCAAGCCACCGCCATGTTGCTGAGTAAATGGGGATGCGAGGTGCAGACCGCGTCAGCCATCCCCCAGACTCGCGTCGACTGCGACTTGGTCATAACTGACTTCGACCTTGATCGCAGCGCCACTGGCGCCGATTGCATTGCCTACCTGAACGAACTCCACGGGCGCCGGATACCGGCTATCGTGATGACCGGGCATGAAATCCAGCATGTACAAAAATCGCTGAACGACCCGCAGATTCCGGTGCTTGCCAAGCCGGTACGGCCAGCCGAACTACGTTCGCTCCTGTTGAGTTTCAAGGTGCGCGAGCAGGCGCTCTTGAGCAAGGCGCATTAATGACAGAAAAAACCAAAAGCGTTACGAGCTATCAGCTGCGAACTTTTCGCTCGCACAAAAAAAACGCCGATCATCTCTGATCGGCGTTTTTTTGAATATGGAGCGGGAAACGAGACTCGAACTCGCGACCCCGACCTTGGCAAGGTCGTGCTCTACCAACTGAGCTATTCCCGCAAATGGCGTCCC
>JAFHKH010000920.1 GCA_016937595.1 Pseudomonas cedrina subsp. fulgida
AGCAAGCCCGCTCCCATATGTGACCGCGTTCCAAGGGATGTACTCGGTCAGCCAGACTGGCAAAACCGCCGTCAGCGGTCCACTCTCGGACAACACAGCCATCGTCAGTAGAGGAGAAACGCCCATGGCCACCTTTGAACCCGGTCACTTGCACGTTGAACGTCACGCGTTGAACAAGGATGACTACAGCTACAACCTGCACATCGACTACGAAGTCAGCCAGGACCCCAAGGAGGGCAAGGGCATGTTGTTCAAACTGCACGGTTCGGTGCAGGACAAGGACCTCAAGGAGGAGTTCTTCCTGCCCAAGGACCAGGCGTTCGACTTTGCGCGGCATGCGATGAACATCGCGCAAAAATACGGCATGCCGAAGATGGCCGTGTTGAATGGCTCGATGCACAAGCAGTACGACTTGATGTTCGAGGATGTGCGGCATCAGTTGGATGTGAAATCAGGCGACCCGATCAAGCCTGAGCACCTGGAATAACCCACCTGCACTGACACAACACAGTCAATGTGGGAGCGGGC
>JAFHKH010000921.1 GCA_016937595.1 Pseudomonas cedrina subsp. fulgida
GCTGCGAAGGCGGCGGCACAGTCACCCTTGATGGTTCATGAGACGCCTTGTTCACTACGGGCGCATTGAACTCCCGATCCTGATCCCCACTCCTAACTCACACGGCCCGGCACAGGACAAGGACGCAGCGATGGTCAATCAGCCGCTTCACTCCCGCAAACCCGGCGTTGTCTTCGAAACCGACCTGCCGGCGCGCCTGGACCGTCTGCCCTGGGGCCGATTTCACACGCTGCTGGTCTTCGCGCTGGGCATCACCTGGCTGCTCGACGGCCTGGAGGTGACCCTGGCCGGCTCGGTGTCCGGCGCGCTGAAAGACAGCCCGGGCCTGCGGATGAGCAACCTCGACATCGGCCTGGCCGGCGGCGTCTACATTGCCGGCGCCGTACTCGGCGCCTTGCTGTTTGGCTGGCTCACCGACCGCCTGGGCCGACGCAAGTTGTTCTTCATCACCTTGTGGCTCTACATCGGCGCCACGGCGGCCACCGCGTTGTCCTTCAACCTGGAAACCTTCCTGCTGTTCCGCTTCCTCACCGGCATGGGCATCGGCGGCGAATACACCGCGATCAACTCGACCATCCAGGAATTCACCCCGGCGCGCTATCGCGGCTGGGTCGACCTGACCATCAACGGCACCTTCTGGCTCGGTGCGGCCCTCGGCGCCGGCGGTGCCATTGTGCTGCTCGACCCGCACGTTGTCGGCGGCGACCTCGGCTGGCGCCTGTGCTTCGGTATCGGTGCGGCGCTTGGCCTGATCATCCTGATCATGCGTCTATGGTTGCCGGAAAGCCCGCGCTGGCTAATGATCCACGCCAGCACGACGAAGCGCGGCGCATTGTCGAAGGCATCGAAGCCCGCCTGCGCGCCCAGGGCCATGACCTGCGCGCCGTCAGCAGCCCAGCCCTGCGCCTGCATGCCCGCGACCACACGCCGCTGCGCGAAATCTTCCACACCCTGTTCGTCAGCTTCCGCCGCCGCGCCCTGGTCGGCATGACCCTGCTCACTGCCCAGGCGTTCTTCTACAACGCGATTTTCTTCACCTACGCGCTGGTGCTCACCGACTTCTACCAAGTGCCCGCCGAGAAAGTCGGCTGGTACGTCCTGCCGCTGGCCCTCGGTAACTTCTGCGGCCCGCTGTTGCTGGGACGGCTGTTCGATGTGATCGGCCGCCGCATCATGATCAGCGCCACCTACGCGATCTCCGGCGTGTTGCTGGCGCTGAGCGGCTACGCGTTCCAGCAAGGCTGGTTCGATGTGACCCAGCAGGCGGTGGCGTGGATGGTGATCTTCTTTTTCGCCTCGGCGGCGGCCAGTTCGGCGTACCTGACCGTGGCGGAGACGTTCCCGCTGGAAATCCGTGCGCTGGCGATTGCGGTGTTCTACGCGTTCGGCACCGGCCTGGGCGGGATCATCGGGCCGCTGTTGTTCGGGCAATTGATCCAGACGCAACAGCGCGGGAGTTTGCTGATCGGGTACTTGATCGGCGCCGCGTTGATGTGTGGCGCGGCGCTGGTGCAAGCGATTTGGGGTGTGGCGGCGGAGCGGCAGGCGTTGGAGAGCGTGGCCAGGCCGTTGTCGCAGGCAGGGGATTGAGCGTGATGCAGGGTCATCAGCGCTTCACTGACCCAGCGGTATCTTACGCAACCTGTAGTGAGCGGGCTTGCCCCGCGCTGGG
>JAFHKH010000922.1 GCA_016937595.1 Pseudomonas cedrina subsp. fulgida
GGCGCGCGGAGTCGGGTAGTCGGCCAGTGGGCGAACCAGGCTGACGTGGCCTTTCGGCTGGATCGCGCTCGGCGCCACCGGGGTTTCGCCGTTCAGGTAGGACTCGTGGGAGATGCGGCCCACATGCCACAGTTGCAGGAAGATCTTGCCGCCCGCGCCATGCACCGCCTTGGTGATGTTGGCCCAGCCGCGTACCTGGTCGTTGGACCAGATGCCGGGGGTGTCGGGGTAACCCACGCCCATTGGCGCTACCGAGGTGGCTTCGCTGAGGATCAGCCCGGCGGACGCGCGTTGCACGTAGTACTCGGCCATCAGCGCATTGGGCACGCGACCGGCGTCGGCACGGCAGCGGGTCAGCGGCGCCATGATGATGCGGTTCGACAGTTGCAGGTCGCCCAGTGTGATTGGATCGAAAATAGTCGTCATGGGATGCACCTTTCTTTGAGTTTGATCAGTTAGTCACAGGGGCCAGGTCGGCATCGCCGCCCTGACGGAAAGTAATCAGGGTCACCACCAGCGCCAGAATCGCCAGGGCCGCTGCGGCCAACGGCACGCTGGCCAGGCCGAAACCGTGGGCAATCACACTGCCGCCAACCCAGGCGCCGAGGGCATTGCCGATGTTGAAGGCGCCGATGTTCAGGGTCGACACCAGGTTCGCGCGGCCTTGCCGAAGGTCACCGACGTTGTATCTGCAGCGCAGGCACGGCGG
>JAFHKH010000923.1 GCA_016937595.1 Pseudomonas cedrina subsp. fulgida
GCGGTGGTGGCCGATGAAGTGCGCAGCCTGGCCCAGCGTACGCAGAAGTCCACCGAAGAGATCGAAGAGCTGATCGTCGGTCTGCAAAATGGCACCCAGCAAGTCGCAACCATCATGGACAACAGCCGTGGCCTGACCGACAGCAGCGTCGAGCTGACCCGCCGTGCCGGCAACGCTCTGGCGAACATCACCCGCACGGTCTCGACCATCCAGGCGATGAACTCGCAGATCGCCACCGCCGCCGAACAGCAAAGCGCGGTGGCCGAGGAGATCAACCGTAGCGTGCTGAACGTGCGCGATGTATCGGAGCAAACCTCGGCGGCCAGTGAAGAAACCGCCGCGTCCAGCGCCGAGCTGGCGCGCCTGGGCATCTACCTGCAGACCCTGGTCGGGCGCTTCCGCATCTGAACACTCCTACGCGCGCCACTCCAGGCCGCCGCATCTTGTGAAATTTCCTACGCAGTTATCAGCCCGCCATCACTCCGAATCGATTTAGCGTTGGTCAACGCGCTTTTTCAGATCTGGAGGTTCACCATGTTTCCTCGACTGACCCGCTTGCTGGCCAACGTCAGCGTTCGCATCAAACTCGCCTTGGGCTTCGGTCAGGTGCTGATCCTCAGCCTTGTCATTGCCGTCACCGGCTGGCAGGCCTTGAACCAGGTACTCTTTCGCTCAAGCAACCTGTCGGCCCTGGGCCAATTGGCGGCGGTCGCAGAGGCCATGCGCGCCGACCGC
>JAFHKH010000924.1 GCA_016937595.1 Pseudomonas cedrina subsp. fulgida
GCCGAAGGCTTCGATGCCGCCTTGCGCATCGCGGCCCTGCCCGACTCTTCCCTGGTCGCGCGCCGACTCTGCAGCGTCACCCAATACCTGGTCGCGGCCCCCGCGTACCTGCGAGCCCACGGCCGCCCCGCGCACCCCAGCGAGTTGAGTGCCCGCCCCTGCCTGAGCTACGCCTACCGCGCACGCAGCCAGGTATGGCGTTTCACCCATGACAACGGCACCGAGGAAGACGTGGTGCCTGTCGGACCGTTGCGTGTCACCAACTCCGAAGCGTTGCTGCCGGTCTTGCTCGATGGGCTGGCCATCGCCGAGTTGCCGGAGTTCATCGCCAGCGAATACCTGGCCGATGGGCGCCTGGAAGTGCTCCTGCCCGGCTGGAACATGGCGCGGGGCGGCCTCTACTTCGTGACGCCATCAGCGCGCAGCCGGCCGATGAAGGTCAAGGCCCTCTCGGATTTTTTTGCCGAGCATCTCAGCCAGCCGGCCTGGCGTTGGAAACACTGATTCTATTCAAACAACGGGAGGTCAGGTGTCCCGGTATTGCCTGGGCGTAAACCCCGTCGACGCCTTGAACTGGCGGCTGAACGCGCTGTGGTCGGTATAGCCGCACTGCAACGCGACTTCGGTGATCGGCAGGTCGGTCTGCAATAACCGATGGGCGTGTTCCAGGCGCACTTTCTGGATCATCTGCCGGGGCGTCAGGTGAAAGACGCGCTTGCAGTAACGCTCAAGTTGCGCCACGGAAATCCCGGCGATGCGTGTCAATTCCGCCAAGGAGACGCGACGGTTGAAGTGCGCGCGGATGTGCGCATCCACCGCAGCCAGGCGTTGGTACGCCGGGTGGCTTTCGCTGGCGGTTTGCAGGTCCACGGAGATGCCGGCCAGGCCGATGATCGTCCCCGCGCGGTTGTACAGCGGCCATTTGTGGGTCAGGCACCAGCCCGGTTCGCGGCTGCCGTAGAGGTGCAGTTCCAACTGATTCTCCAGCACAACACCCTGCTCCAGCACACGGCGGTCCTGCTCGGTATAGCCCGGCCCCAGTTGCGCAGGGAACACGTCGGCGCTGGTCTTGCCCAGCAGCGGTTGCAGGTGCTTGAGGCCGCAACGCTGCACCAGGGTGCGGTTGGCGAGGGCATAACGCGCCTGGGTGTCCTTGATGAAAATCGTCGCATTGGGAATCACATCCAGCATCGGCAATAGCTGCATGACCCCGGCCAGCAGCTGCTCGAAGGTGTAAGGACGATTCGCCTCGTTTCCTTGGCAAAGGCTCGCAAACGCGCTCTGCATCATCACGGTTGATCCCCACGCATGGCCTCGTTGCGCAGCAGATTGCCCGATACCCATGACACTGTCGAGCGGCGACGGCTGTGCTGATTTCGTCATCGATGCAGGTAAAAAGCATCAATCGTACGGCCCTCCACGGGTTCACTGTGTGCCTATCCAATCACTCACAAGTGAGCGTCTTATGAAACGGCTGCACGTGATCGACTCCCACACCGGCGGCGAACCCACGCGCCTGGTGATGACCGGCTTCCCGGCCCTGCACGGCGTCACCCTTGCCGAGCGACTGGTGTACCTGCGCAGCGAGCACGACCCGTGGCGTCGCGCGTGCCTGCTGGAACCGCGTGGCAACGACGTACTGGTTGGCGCGCTGTACTGCGAGCCTGTCACCCCCGGCGCGGTGTGCGGCGTGATTTTCTTTAACAACGCCGGCTACCTCGGCATGTGCGGTCACGGCACCATCGGCCTGGTGGCGTCCTTGCACTACCTGGGTCTCATCCAGCCTGGCGTGCACACCATCGACACGCCCGTCGGCCCGGTGGTGGCGACGCTGCACGAAGACGCCAGCGTGACCTTGCGCAACGTGCCGGCCTACCGCTTTCGCCAACAGGTGCCGGTGGACGTGCCGGGCCATGGCGTGGTCCACGGCGACATCGCCTGGGGCGGCAACTGGTTTTTCCTGGTGTCGGAGCACGGCCAGGCCGTGCAGATGGCCAACGTCGACGCCCTGACCGAGTACACCTGGGCCATGCTCCGGGCCCTCGAAGCCCAAGGCATCCACGGTGAAGACGGCGCGCTGATCGACCATATCGAACTGTTCGCCGACGACGACCTGGCCGACAGCCGCAACTTCGTGATGTGCCCCGGCAAGGCCTATGACCGCTCGCCCTGCGGCACCGGCACCAGCGCCAAGCTGGCCTGCCTGGCGGCGGATGGAAAACTGGCGCCCGGTGCCACCTGGGTCCAGGCCAGCATCACCGGCAGCCAGTTCACCGGCCGTTATGAATGGGACGGCGAGCGCGTACGGCCCTTCATTACCGGCAGCGCCTACATGACCGCCGACAGCACGTTGCTGATCGATGAACGCGACCCGTTCGCCTGGGGCATCGGCGCCCCGGCTCTACTTAACTGACTCCAGGAGCAAGCACAATGAGCGAGAACATTTTCGCCGGCTGCATCCCCGCGCTGATGACCCCGTGCACCGTCGCGCGCAAGCCGGACTTTGACGCATTGGTCGCCAAGGGCCGCGAGTTGGTCGATCTCGGCATGAACGCCGTGGTGTACTGCGGCTCCATGGGCGACTGGCCGCTGCTCACCGAAGCCGAGCGCCAGGAAGGCGTCGCGCGCCTGGTGGCGGCCGGTGTGCCGACCATCGTCGGTACCGGGGCGGTCAACAGCCGGGAAGCGATTGCGCATGCGGCCCACGCCGCCCAGGTGGGCGCCCACGGCTTGATGGTGATTCCGCGCGTGCTGTCCCGTGGCGCATCCGCCACAGCGCAAAAGGCTCACTTCTCGGCGATCCTCAAGGCCGCCCCGAATTTGCCGGCGGTGATTTACAACAGCCCCTATTACGGCTTCGCCACCCGCGCCGACCTGTTCTTTGAACTGCGCCGCGAACACCCGAACCTGGTGGGCTTCAAGGAGTTCGGCGGTGCCGCCGACCTGCGCTACGCAGCGGAACACATCACCTCCCAGGACGACAGCGTCACCCTGATGGTCGGCGTCGACACCCAGGTGGTGCACGGTTTCGTCAATTGCAATGCCACGGGGGCTATCACCGGTGTCGGCAACGCACTGCCCCGCGAAGTCCTGCAACTGGTGGCGTTGAGCACGCAAGCCGCCAAGGGCGATGCCAACGCCCGGCGCCAGGCCCGTGAGCTGGAGGCCGCGCTGGCAGTGCTGTCGTCCTTCGATGAAGGCTGCGACCTGGTGCTGTATTACAAGTACCTGATGGTGCTTAACGGCGACCTGGGCTACGCCTTGCATTTCAACGAAACCGACGTGCTCAGCGAGGCGCAGCGCCGTTACGCCGAGAGCCAGTACGCGCTGTTCCGCCAGTGGTATGCCCACTGGTCGGCGCAACAGCACAGCCACACAGAGGCCTAGGCCGTGCCCGATCACGATATCGTCGTGGTGGGCGCCGGCATTATTGGCGTGGCCTGCGCGTTGCAACTGGCGCGCCAGGGCCGGCAGGTGGTGGTGCTCGACCGGCAGGAACCCGGCATGGGCGCGTCCTATGGCAACGCGGGGCATCTGGCGACCGAGCAGGTGTTCCCGATTGCCGACTTGTCGATCCTCAAGCGCTTGCCCCGCATGCTGCTCGACCCCATGGGCCCGCTGCGCCTGGACTGGCGCTACCTGCCGCGCGCCCTGCCGTGGTTCCTGCGCCTGCTCATGAACCTGCGCCCGGCAAGCTACCAGCGCACAGTCGCCGGTCTGCGCACGCTCAACGAAGGCAGCCTGGGCGCATGGCAACGCCTGCTGCACAGCATCGGCCGCGCCGACTTGCTGCGTGAGGAGGGCTCGCTGCTGGTGTTTGAGCGCGCGCAATCACGGCCGCCCTGGAGGCCTTGCAACAACGCATGCAACAGCAGCAGGTGCCCGTGGCGTTCTGGTCCGCTGAGGCCATACGCAAGGCTGCACCGCAGTTGAGCGAGCAGATCCAGGGCGGACTGTTTTTCCCCGGCACCGGTCACTTCCTCGACCCTTACCAAGTGGTGCGCGAGCTGGTCCGGGCCGCAGAGGCCAATGGCGTGCAATTTCTCAAGCGCCAGGTGCTGGATGCTTGCCAGGAAGAACATGGCGTCTCACTCACCACCGACCAGGGCGCCCTGACCGCTCGCCAGGTGCTGATTGCCTGCGGCGCCCACTCGGCCAAACTCACCGCCGCACTGACCGGCAAGGCTGTGCCCTTGGACACCGAGCGCGGCTACCACCTCATGCTGCCCCACGAGCAGCATCGCCTGCCGTTTGCCGTTACCTCCCTGGAACGAAAATTCATCATGACGCCTTTATCCGGCGGCCTGCGTCTGGCCGGCACGGTGGAATTCGCCGGCCTCGACCGCCCGGCGAACATGCAACGCGCCTGGCAGTTGCACCGGTTGAGCCAGGGGCTGTTTCGCAAGGACCTCAGCACGCAAGGGGCAACGCCGTGGATGGGGTTCCGGCCGTCGCTGCCGGATTCGTTGCCGGTGATTGACCGGGTGTGTGACGCCAGGGTGCTGCTTGCGTTCGGGCATCAGCACCTGGGGTTGACGCAGGCGGCGGTGACGGCGGAGTGGGTTGCGGAGTTGGCAAATGGCGGCCAGGCGCTCAGGCCGTATCGCCTGGACCGGTTCTATTGACCTGTAGGCGCGCGCTTGCTCGCGAAAAAATCCACAGGCAGCGCGTTCGCTCAGGAAGGACGCGTTATCGTTGAGGTTTTTCGCGAGCAAGCGCGTTCCTACCGTTGAAGTTGAACAGTGCATCGGCCATTTCTTCAATGTCATCACGCATGCACAGCTTCTCCAGCCAGCCTTGGGGAATACCTTGCACACCATAATGCGCACCGGCCAGTTGACCGACAATCGCTGCCGTGGTGTCCGCGTCATCGCCCAGGTTCGCGGCCGTCAACACGGCGTCGGCGAAGCTGTCCGTGTGCTGCACGCACCACAGCGCGGCCTCCAATGAGGCCACGGCGTAACCGCTGCCGGTGATCTGTGCGCGAGGCTTATGGGAATAAGCCCCCTGGGCAATCGCCACGACGTTGGGTGCGGTCAGGCCGGTGCATGAGACGTTCAGCAGTTGTTCCTTGGTCGCCCCCTTCAATGCGTTGCCGATTGCCCGCGCCAGCACGACGCAGCATTCGATTGCCTCTTGGGCGCCATGGGTGGTACGGGAGCTCTGACGGGCAAAATCGTCGACCTGTTCAAGGTCTGGAAAGTAAAACAGTACGACCGGCGCCAGTCGCATCATCGACCCATTGCCCGCGGAAAAAGGGTCTATTGAGCCCGCAAACGGCTCACCCTGCGCCTCAAACTCCGCCAGCGCCGTACGTACGGTCATGCCGATATCAAAGCAATCCCCCGTGGAGCTCAAGTAGCCCCACTTCCACCAGTTCAGGTAGCGCCCCATCTGGTCGGCGGCATCGAACCCGCCTTTATGTATCAGGCTTTCGGCCAGGCACAATGCCATTGACGTGTCGTCCGTCCATTGGCCCGGTTTCAGGTTGAATGGTCCTCCTCCGACCATATCGGTGAGCGGTGTGAAAGTGCCCCGTGGCATGAATTCAACGGTGGTGCCGACCGCATCGCCACAGGCGAGGCCCAGTAAACTACCGCGATAACGATCCAAAAGAGTGAGAGACATGAGGCTTCCTTGAACAGTTCATGAGTCAGCCGACACTTTACTTGACCAACCGCGTCTCCTTGGAGGGGCGATATCCGAAATACGAGCCGTGGCACTTGCTGAAATCACTCGATGATCTGCTGAGCCTGGTGAGATTGGAGTGCACCTGCAATGCCCAACTTCAGTAGCAACGAGGATCGAGTGTGGGGCTGTCGAGCCCTGGCGAGGCTGCGAAGG
>JAFHKH010000925.1 GCA_016937595.1 Pseudomonas cedrina subsp. fulgida
CGGCAGTGTCAGTGGCGACATCCGGTGACTGACACTCTGCTTTCGCGACAGCGCTCCACATTAGCCCTGCGTTGTGTCAGATAGTTCGTCTTTAAGTAGATCAAAGCAGCGCTCTGCGGCCCGGGGCTCAGTGCAACCCCACTGCGACTGATCAACCCGATCTCCCTGTTCACACCCGGATGATCGATGTGGATGCGCTTCAACCCCTCCAGGCTGTCCGCCGCCGACTCCGGCAGCACACTGATCCCCAGCCCCTGGCGCACCAGTGCCAACACCGTCGACATGTAGTTGGCTTGCATGCCGGCATTCATCGTCAGCCGTGTCTCATCGAATAAGGCATCCACCTGTTCACGCACACTGCTGTCGCGCCCGGTGAGGATAATCGGCTGGTCCGCCAGTTGTTCCAGGGTCAGCTGTGAATAGTCGGCGAGAGGATGATCCAGCGGCACAAACACACATAACCGATCGTTCAGCACCGGCCAAAACGCCAGGCCATGGCTGAGCCGCGCGCGCACACCGATGCCGAAATCCACCTCGCCGGCGCGTACTTGGGCATGAATGCGATGGGCCACCACGTCATGCAGGCGCACTTCGATGCCGGCAAAACGCTCGCGAAACAAGCGCAGGACCGGCGGCAGCGTGCCGGCGCAGACCGAGGGCAGGGCGGCGAGGGTGACCACGCCCCGGCGCAGCGCGGCCAGGTCGCGGGAGCCGGTGACAATATGTCCAGGTCCAGCAGCAGTTTTTCCATGGGCCCGCGAGCTTCCTGGCCGGCGGCGGTAATGCTGACATGGCGCGGGGCTGCGGTCGAGCAGGGCGACGCCGAGCCAGTCTTCCAGTTGCTGCACTTGGACAGTGAGCGCCGAGGGCGACAGGTGCAGCTCATGGGCCGCCTTGGTGAAACTGCCGGTGCGCGCCACCGCAAGAAAGGCCTGAATGTGTTGGATGCTGTTTTTCATTTTGTTTTT
>JAFHKH010000926.1 GCA_016937595.1 Pseudomonas cedrina subsp. fulgida
CTTTGAGGCGGCCGGTGATGTACACCTCACCGTCACGGATAAAGCCCAGGTCGCCGGTGCGCAGCCAGGTACGCCCGGCGTGTTGCACGAAAGTCCTGGCCGTGGCTTCGGGGTTGCGCCAGTAGCCGTGGGCGATGCTCGGGCCGCTGGCCCAGAGTTCGCCGACGCGGTTGTCGGCCAGTTCGGTCAGGGTGTGTGGGTCGGCGATCAGTACGGCGTGTTCGGGCTGGCTCGTACCGCAGCTCATGATCGCGCTGCCCTGCCCAGGCTCGGCACGGTTGGCGGCCAATGCGGGCTCATCGACCCGCAGCGCCGGGATGCCGTGGCCACGTTTGCCACCGGCGACAAACAGGGTCGCCTCGGCCAGGCCATAGGAGGCGAAGAAATTGTCCGGGGTGAAACCGCAGGCGGCGAACTTCTCGGCGAAGCGTTCCAGGGTGTCGAGGCGGATCGGTTCGGAGCCGGAATACGCCACGCGCCATTGGCTCAAGTCCAGGCGTTCCAGGGCCGACTCGCTGACCCGCTCGCTGCACAGGCGATACGCGAAATCCGGCCCGCCGCTGATGGTGCCGCCGTATTCGCTGATCGCTTCAAGCCAGCGCAATGGCCGGCCGAGAAAGTACGCCGGCGACATCAGCACACAGGGCACGCCGCTGAAGATCGGTTGCAGCAGGCCGCCGATCAGGCCCATGTCGTGGTACAGCGGCAGCCAGCTGACGATCACGTCATCCGGGTTGAGGTCGATGCCGAAGCCGCGACGGATCAGCATTTCGTTGGCCACCAGGTTGCCGTGGCTGACCTGCACCCCCTTGGGCAATGCGGTCGAACCGGACGTGTATTGCAGGAAGGCAATGTCGTCGGGGTGTAGATCAGGGGCGATCCAGTCGCCTGCACTTTCCAGGCGATCGACGCTCATGACCGGCGGCGCGTTTTCGATCTGCGCCAGGCCGTCGGCAAGGCTGGCGATCGTCAGCAGCAGCCGCGGCTCGGCATCGTTGATGATCGACAGCAGGCGCTCCTGGTGATGACGGCGGGTCGACTCCGGCGGATAGGCCGGCACTGCGATGACCCCGGCGTAGAGGCAACCAAAGAACGCCGCGACGTAATCCGGGCCGCTGGGGAACAGCAACACCGCACGGTCGCCCAGGTCCGCATTGGCCTGCAAGGCGGCGGCGATGCGACGGGCGCGTTGGTCCAGGTCGCGGTAACTGAGCACCACGCTGTGTTCGGCGGACTCGGCCAGGAAGCGCAGGGCCACCTGGTCCGGGGTCTGCGCGGCGCGGCGCTGAAGGGACTGGACCAGCGTGAGGGGAAGTTCGAAGGCGTCCATCATGGGGTTCCTGCCTGAAATCGGCTTGCGGGAAATTCGGGAATTGGGGGGCTTTCAGCCGGCGGCCAGTTGCCGCGCCGCGCCGTTGCGCCAGCGGGCCAGGTGTTCCTCGGCGTAGCGCCGCACGCAGCGCAGTACGGCGCTTTCGTGCTGCATGAGGAAGAAGTGATGGCCGTCGAACATGTCCAGCGAAAAGCCACTGGCCGTGTCGAGCTGCCAGTCGAGCAACTGGTCGGCGCGCACGCTGTCCTGCTTGCCGCCGAACACGTGGATCGGCAGTGCCAGCGGCGCGCGCTCGCCATAGACGAAGCTGCCGCACAAGAGGAAGTCGGCGCGCAGGATCGGCAGCATCAATTGCATCAACTCGGGGTTGGCCAGGGCTTCTTCGGCGGTGCCTTGCAGTTCGCGCAGGCGGGCGATCAGTTGTTCGTCGGTCTTTTCGATGGCGTATTCACTGACATCGCGACACGCCGGCCCGGCCGCGCCGGAGGCAAACAGCGCCAGCGGCGCCGGCACCTTGCGCGCATTCAGCGCGTGGGCCAGCTCGAAGGCAAGCAGGCCGCCCAGGCTGTGGCCGAACAGGGCCATAGGGGCCGCTCAGGTCGCGACTGATTTCGTCGCCAGTTGCGCGGCCAAGGTCTTGATGTCGCGCTTTAACGGCTCATCTGC
>JAFHKH010000927.1 GCA_016937595.1 Pseudomonas cedrina subsp. fulgida
CTGATCCACCGCATTCGCGAGCAAGCCCGCTCCCACAGTTTTGATCCGGTTCAGTCAGACAAATTGCGCGGCCGCATAGCCCGAAGCCCACGCCCACTGGAAATTGAACCCGCCCAGATGGCCGGTCACATCCAGCACTTCACCAATAAAGTACAGGCCAGGGCTTTTCAGCGACTCCATGGTCTTGGACGACACTTCCCGCGTGTCCACCCCGCCCAATGTCACCTCGGCCGTGCGATAGCCCTCGGTCCCCGCCGGCACCAGTTGCCAGTTGCCGAGCTTCTCTGCGAGGTCGGCGATTTCGGCATGGGTGTATTGCTTCATCGGTTTGGACACGAACCAGGTTTCCGCCAGCAGGTTGGCCATCTTCTTGGTGAAGAGCTCACCGAGCAGCGTCTTCAGCTCGCTGTTGGGGCGTTCGGCCTGTTGCTGTTGCAACCAGGCGTGGGCATCGTGGTCGGGCAGCAGGTTGATTTCCACCGTGTCGCCAGCTTCCCAGTAGGAGGAAATCTGCAAAATCGCCGGCCCGCTCAGGCCGCGGTGGGTAAACAGGAGGTTCTCGCGAAAGCTCTGGCCGTTGCAGCTGACCAGGCAGTCCACCGAGGTGCCGGACAGCTCAACGCACAGGTCCTTGAGCTGGTCGGTGATGGTAAACGGCACCAGCCCGGCCCGGGTCGGCAGCAGTTCATGGCCGAACTGCCTGGCCACCTGGTAGCCAAAGCCGGTCGCGCCCAGGGTGGGAATCGACAAACCGCCGGT
Source organism: Pseudomonas cedrina subsp. fulgida (assembly GCA_016937595.1). GTDB lineage: Bacteria > Pseudomonadota > Gammaproteobacteria > Pseudomonadales > Pseudomonadaceae > Aquipseudomonas > Aquipseudomonas fulgida. The sequence continues at coordinate 760 of JAFHKH010000927.1, forward strand.
GGCGATCACCAGGGACTCGCAGCGCAGCTCACCCAAGGTGGTCTGTAACTGGTAGCCCGTTTCGAGCTTGGCGATTTCCTGGATGGACGTATCCAGATGCAGGCTCACGCCGGTCTGGATGCACTCATCGAGCAACAGGCCGAGGATGTCGCTGGACTTATTGTCGCAGAACAACTGGCCGAGTTTCTTCTCGTGATACGGCACGCCGTGCTTGGCCACCAGCCCGATAAAGTCCCACTGGGTATAGCGCGCCAGGGCCGACTTGCAGAAGTGTGCGTTGTGCGAGAGGAAGTTGGCCGGCTCGGTGTACAGATTGGTGAAATTGCAGCGGCCGCCGCCGGACATCAGGATCTTTTTGCCGGCCTTGTTCGCGTGGTCGATCAACATCACCTTGCGCCCACGCCCGGCGGCGGTCAGTGCGCACATCAAGCCTGCGGCGCCGGCGCCAATGATCACAACTTCGGTCGAGCGCAAAACGGTGTCCTCTCGTTCATCAGATCGTTCCCGCGCTCTGC
>JAFHKH010000928.1 GCA_016937595.1 Pseudomonas cedrina subsp. fulgida
ACGTTGGGCATGGGGTTTTCATCGACTGGCGGCACGCCATTGATGGTCTTGGCCAAGTGAGGTCGGTTCCACACGCCTTTGTTGGCAATCAATGCGGTGGCCTGTGCCAACTGCAGCGGTGTCACCTGCATGTAGCCCTGGCCGATGCCAAGGATCACGGTTTCGCCCGGGAACCAGGGCTGACGGCGTGTCGCGCGCTTCCAGGCCTGGGAGGGCATCAGGCCGGCCGACTCTTCGAACATATCCAGCGACACTTTCTGGCCCAGGCCGAATTCCGCCAGGTAGTCGTGCAGGCGGTCAATGCCGAGTTTGTGGGCCAAGTCGTAAAAGTAGGTGTCGTTGGAGCGCATGATGGCCGCGTCCATGTCCACCCAGCCGTCGCCGCTGTGGTTCCAGTTGCGGTATTTATGGTCGAAATCCGGCAGTTGGTAGTAACCAGGGTCGAACACCCGGGTTTGCGGTGTGACGACACCGCTGTCGAGACCGGCGATGGCGACTTCCGGCTTGATGGTCGAGCCAGGGGCGTAAAGGCCTCTGAGGACACGGTTGAACAGTGGCCGGTCGATGGAATCG
>JAFHKH010000929.1 GCA_016937595.1 Pseudomonas cedrina subsp. fulgida
CTCCCACACTTGGATCTTCATCTGTTTTGAGATTTGTGCGGGTTTACCGGCTAGCATTGGCCTTTGTCTTCATTACCGTTTTCGCTTCGGATAGCACGCCATGACCGCCCACAAAATTGGTTTCCTGATTTGGCCCAGCACAAAGGCTCTGACGCTTGCGCTGGCTGAGGAGGCCTTGCGCGTTGCCCAGCGGGTGCATCCGGACGTGGTCTACGAGCTGTCGTTTTTGCTCGCCGAACCGGCCACCGACGGCGCCTGGCAACTGCCGGGTGAACCGTGGGCCGGCAAGCTGGAAGGCTTCCAGAAACTGTTCCTGCTGGCGGACGAACCGCCGACCGTCATCGGGTCCCAACTGAGCTCCGCCCTCAAGCAACTGGTGCGCGCCGGCTGCGTGATCGGCGGCTTGTCGGCCGGGGTCTACCCGCTGGCCCAGCTTGGCCTGCTCGACGGCTACCGCGCCGCCGTGCACTGGCGCTGGCAGGACGATTTCGCCGAGCGTTTCCCCAAGGTCATCGCCACCAGCCACTTGTTTGACTGGGACCGTGACCGTCTGTCCGCGTGTGGCGGCATGTCGGTGCTCGACTTGCTGCTGGCGGTGCTG
>JAFHKH010000093.1 GCA_016937595.1 Pseudomonas cedrina subsp. fulgida
CACCATCATCGCCGCCCCCCGATGACAACCAGCTGTGGCTGTGGCAACTGAGCACCCTGCTCCTCGCCTGCACTACCTTGCTGGGCTTTGGCCTGTGGTGGCGCGCGCGCTGGCAACCTGCCGTGCTGCGCGCCGCGCAAACCGCCCAAGCCCGCGCACCCTGCTCGACGACCTCAAGCGCGCCACCCAGGCCAACGACCCCCACGCCACCCGCCAGGCGCTGGATGCGTGGGCGCGGCAACAGCCGGAAACGCTGGCGGATATGGCGGCGCGGTTTGTGCCGCTGTCGGATGCGTTGGATGGGTTGAACGGTGCACTCTACAGCGAAGGTGGCCACTATTGGCTGGGGGAAGATCTTTGGCGCGCGGTCAAGGCAATTCCGATGGCCGAGCGTGAACTAGACACAGTGACGGATACCACCAGCCTGCCGCCGTTATATCCCAAGTAACGTGGCCCGTTACTTAAGTTAAAACATCAGAGGCCGATAGAGCGATGTAGCCCTACTAATGGAGATTATCCAATGGCCATTACTCTGAATGTTTCATACGCACCGATGAGCAAGCAGACCGATGCTTATGTCATCAAAAATCCGCATCAAGTCACCAATGCATTCACAATTACCGAAGCCTCCGAGGCGGTGGATGCGTTGAAGACCGGCGATCAGGAAAAAATCAGCCAGCTCAAAGATTTTTTGAAAGACTATGACATGACGTCAATCAGCACTGCTGAACTTAAGAAAGTCGGTAGACGACTCTTGGATGAGGGAATGATCAGTGAGCGAGCGTTTGGCATGTTTATTTCGGGTGACGGAGCATCTGACGCTAATGGGCGCCAGACAAACACCCATGTAAAGTTCAACGCTATAGCGCTCTTCAATGAAAAGCTTGGGGACACTAAGGCTTTTTTCAAAAGTGAACCAGCCGTGGCCAGACAAGACGGAGCAATGGATCATTTGCAAGGAATGATTGATGCAAATCAGGCTGTGGCCGCACTTGCTTACTTTGTAAAATCGTCCAATAACGACTTTTCAATAAACGAGCATGCCTGATCCTGGTTACTGAAGCGCGGTGCGCCAGGGGCCTACCTGGCGCACTGCCCATTGATCTACCGACCGTACCTCACCGTACCCGAATAGGACCTGGATACTGCATCATTGTTTTTCAACCTCACCCGATAATTACCGAAAGGCCCGACGTATGAAGCGTTACTGCCAATACTGAACGATACCCTACGCCATGACGATCCCACTTCGCGCTCAATAAATATATCCGGCGCCCGACCCGTGCCGCCCGCTGAAACCATTGCGTCGATACTTGCGCCAGAACAGCCCCCGGAAGAAGTTATAGTGAACGGACCATGCGCAGTAATTTCATCGCCGGGCGCCATGATCCCTGAATAACTCTCTGTAATGCTCAAGCATAAGGCAGACACTTGAGCAGAAACCAACATCAACGCTGCAAGAGGTAAAGCAATAAGGCTTTTCATAATATTCTCCATATCATTGAGAAAGTACTAAAGCGCATAACATGTAGAGCGTGTCACTTGATCGCCCCACGTGCTCGACATTGCATGATTTGTTGAGCAAAGTAAGCCAGCTGTTTCCTAAAATCAGTAAGGACTGTTCTGTCATACTTCGCAGTAGGAAATAGTCGGGCATTTCCTAGTCCCGCTTACTGGCGATTAAAACTGCGGATTTGAGGCGCTTCATTTACAGCGAGCGCTCTCAAAAAATATGGCTGAAACTTGCTAATACAGCACGCGTGGCTTCTGCTATTGGCGAAAGACCCAGATTTAAAAACCTCAGCGATACCTGTGGGAGCGGGCTTGCCCGCGATGGCGGTGTGTCAACCAGCACATGTCCAACTGACCGAGCGCCATCGCAGGCGAGCCCCACAGTTGACCGTGTCGCCTGCCCGACATGGGTTGTTAAAGGCCAGCAATCCATATCCCTTTAATTTGCAGGAAGTTTCCTAGACAATCCCACGGCCTTGCGCCTGTTCAGTTCACTGGCTAGCCTTCGCTCCGTCGCTGCCTATCAGCGATCAGGGGTGAGATCCTGTGTTCGGGAGAGCAAGTGTCACAACCGCGAGCAACATGCTCTATGGCGGCTGTGTGCGGGCAGACTTCGGTCTGACCGGGTTCTCCTGTCCCGGTAATCTCACCCCGCACATAGCTGCCACCTTTTGACGAGTGAGATCGGCAAAAGAATGGCTCCCAGGACTACAGGAGTTTCATTAGATGAACAAAATCGTCCCCGACCCACCCCACTTCACCCCCGACCGCAAAATCTTCGAACGCGCCCTGAGCCACTACCTGCAACCCGCCTCAGCGCCACCCTTCACCGTGCACCAAGACCTCAGCTTCGAAGACGCCCTCGCGCAAATCTGCGACCTGCTGCGTTGCGCAGCCGCGACCGCAGCCGTCACCAGCCAAGGGCTGAGCGGCGAACAGCGCCACATGGCCGGCGCCACCGAGCACTTGATCAACAACGCCAAAACCCTGGCCGATCGAGCGCTGGACTGCCTGCTCACCAAACCCACCCACACCGCCTAACCCCTGTGGGAGCGGGCTTGCCCGCGATGGCAGTGTGTCAGCCAGCACATTTTCAACTGACCGACCGCCATCGCAGGCAAGCCAGCTCCCACCGTTGATCTGCATCGTCCGTACGTCCGCATGTGCTTTTACAGGTAAACTCCCCTCCTTTTCATCTCTTCCACGGAGTCCGCCTTGCGTCTGTTCCACACCTCCGACTGGCACCTGGGCCAAAATCTCCACGGCCAGGAACGCGACTTCGAACATGCCTATTTCCTGGCGTGGCTGCTGGGCCAGCTCAAGGCCCATTGTCCGGACGCGCTGCTGATCGCCGGCGATATCTTCGACACGGTCAACCCGCCGCTCAAGGCCCAGGAGCGGCTGTACGATTTCATCATCAGTGCCCATGAACAAAACCCCAACCTGACCATCGTGATGATCGCCGCAACCACGATTCCGGCTCGCGCATCGAATTGCCCGCGCCGTTGATGCGGCGCTTGCGCACCCATGCCCTCGGCCGCGTGCTGTGGCTGGACGATGGCCAACTGGATGCCGAGCGTTTGTTGATTCCGCTGCCGGATGCCAAGGGCAAGATCGCCGCGTGGTGCCTGGCGCTGCCCTTCCTGCGCCCGGCGGAAGTCACCGGCGCGCAGTTGGGTGACGATTACTTGCGCGGCATTGGCCAGGTGCATGAATGGCTGATCGCTGCCGCCAACGCCAAGCGCAAAAAAGGCCAGGCGCTGATTGCCATCAGTCATGCGCACATGGCCGGTGGTTCGGTGTCGGAAGACTCCGAGCGCAGCCTGATCATCGGCAATGCCGAAGCGCTGCCGGCCAGTCTGTTCGATAGAAGTGTCGCCTATGTAGCGCTCGGCCATTTGCACAAGCCGCAAAAGGTCAATGGCGAAGAGCGCATCCGCTACAGTGGCTCACCGATTCCGCTGTCGTTTTCAGAAATTAACTACAAACACCAGATTCTCGACTTGACGTTCCAGGGTCAAGCCCTGGTCAGCGTCGAACCGCTGCTGATCCCCCGCGCCGTCAACCTGCAACGCCTGGAAGCCGCGCCCCTGGCCGATATCCTTAAACAACTGGCCGACCTGCCCGACGTCGACCTGCTGGCCGACACCCAGCGTCAGCCGTGGCTGGAAGTGCGCGTACGCCTCGACGAACCGCAACCCGACCTGCGCCAGCAAATCGAAAACGCCCTGGAAGGCAAGGCCGTGCGGCTGGTGCGCATCGCCGCTGAATACGCCGGCAAACGCGGCAGCGACGCTACGGACGAAGAGCGCTTGATCGAACTCGACCAGCTCACGCCCCAGGAGCTGTTCAGCCGCGCCTGGCAAGACAGCTACGGCAGTGAAGTGGATGAACAGACCTTGAAGGATTTCGCCGTGCTGCTCCAGGAAGTGCAACAGGAGAGCGAACAGCCATGAAGATCCTCGCCATCCGCCTGAAGAACCTCGCCTCCCTGGCCGGCCCGTTCGAGATCGACTTTACCGCCGAGCCCCTGGCCAGCGCCGGGTTGTTCGCGATTACCGGCCGACCGGTGCCGGCAAGAGCACCTTGCTCGATGCGCTGTGCCTGGCGCTGTTTGGCGCGGTACCGCGCCTGGGCGATACCGGCCAGGCCAAGATGCCGGACGCCGACAGCGATATTTCCATCGGTGACCCCCGCACATTGTTGCGGCGCGGCACCGGTGGCGGTTATGCCGAAGTGGATTTTGTCGGTGTCAGTGGCCGCCGCTACCGTGCACGCTGGGAAGCCAACCGCGCCCGCGACAAGGCCAGCGGCAAGTTGCAGAACAGCCGCCAGAGCCTGATCGACCTGGACAGCGACCAACTGCTGGCCAGCCAGAAAACCGAATACAAAACCCAACTGGAACTGGCCCTGGGCCTGAACTTCGAACAGTTCACCCGTGCCGTGCTGCTGGCGCAAAGCGAGTTCAGCGCCTTCCTCAAGGCCAACGACAACGAGCGCAGCGAACTGCTGGAGAAGCTCACCGATACCGCGCTCTACACCCAGCTCGGCCGACGGGCCTTCGACAAGGCCAAAGACGCCCGGGAGGTGCACAAGCAGTTGCAGGACCAGGCCACCGGCGTGGTGCCCCTCGCCCCCGAGGCCCGCGCCGAACTGGACCAGCAATTGCAGACGGCGCAAGCCCAGCTCAAGACTCAGCAAGCCCAGCTCAAGCAGTTGGAATTGCAGCACACCTGGCTCAAGGAACTGCGTGAATGGCAGGAACGCCAGCTCAGTGCAGCCCAAGAGCTACAGCGCGCGCAGGCCGACTGGGACAGCCAGGCCCAGCAACGCCAGGACTTGAGCCGACTGGAGCAGCTCGCGCCGCAGCGCCACCACTTCGCGCGGCGGGCAGAACTCGAGGCATTGCTGTCCCCGCTCGCCGTGCAGATTCAGCAGCACATCGAGCAACAAGGCGAACTGCACGCACGCCAGGAACAGGCCACGCAACAACAAGCCATGGCGCAAGCCGCATTGGCCCAGGCCCTGCAACACCAGGGCGATGCCGTGCCGTTGCTGCGCCAGGCGTATGAAGAGCAAAGCACCCTCGCCCACTTGACCAAAGAACTGGCCAAGCGCACCGAAGACAAACATCAGCACGAAAACGCCTGCCGCGAAGGCCAGGCTCAACTCGATGGCTTGCTGCAAAAGCAGCAACACGTCGCCGAGCGCCTGCAACACCTGGCCACCGAGCTTGAGCGCAGCGCCGCGCTCGCGCCGTTGAGCGATGCCTGGAACGCCTACCGCGACCGCCTGCAACAGCTGATGCTGACCGGCAACCGCCTGAACAAAGGCCAGCAAGAACTGCCGCAACTGGAACAACGCGCCACCCACGCTGCCGAGCAGTTCACCCAGCAACGCGCAGCCCTGGACCTGCTGTACCAAGAGGCCGGCGCCGAGCCCCACGCCGTGCCGAACAAATCCAGTTGCTGGCCAGCCTGCTGCAGGACAATCGCAAACAGCAGCGCGCCTTCGAAGAGCTGGCGCGCCTGTGGGACAGCCAGCTACAGCTGGACCAGCAAGCCGCCGCGCTGACGCACAAGCTTGCCGCTGCCCAGCAGCAACGCGAGAGCCTGATCCAATCGGGCCAACAGGCAAAAGCTGAACTGTCTACCGCCGAACACACGTTGACCGTCACCAAACAATTGCTGGAGCGTCAACGCACGCTGCGCAGTGAAAGCGTTGAAGAGTTACGCGCAAAACTTCAAGACGATCAGCCCTGCCCGGTGTGCGGCAGCCAGGAACACCCCTATCACCAGCCTGAAGCATTGCTGCAAAGCCTTGGGCGCCATGATGAGAGTGAAGAACAGACCGCGCAAAAAGCCGTCGATGCCTTGAATCAAACCCTGATCGAGCTGCGCGGTGAACTGGGCGGGGTCAATGCGCAGATCAAGGAGTTTCTGAGCCAGCAAGAACACCTGATCGCGGCCCAGGCAACCTCAACCTCGAACCTGCAGGCTCATGCACTCAGCACGTCATTGTTAAATCAGGCGGCCGAAAAACGCAGCGGCTGGTTGGCCCAGCAACTCGGCCAACTGACCCAGAGCATCGCCCAGGATGAACAACGCCAGGGTGCCCTGCTCAACCTGCAACAAAACGCCGGGCGCCTGCAGCAGCAAGTGCAAGCTGCCCAGGAAGCGAGCCAGCAGGCCCGTCAATTGCTGGTGGACCAGCAACGCCAGTTGGCCACCGACCGCGAACGCCTGGCCCAGGAACTGAACGCCTTCGCCAACCTGTTGCCGGCCGACACCCTGGAAGGTTTGCGCGCCGAACCTGCCGCCACCTTCATGCAGTTGGACCAGCAGGTCAGTCAGCGCCTTGAACAGCTCGGCCATCAGCGCGAGGAGCTCACCGAGCAACACACGCGCCAACAGGCAATCGAGAAGGAACAAACCCACCAGCAGCACCGTCAACAACAGCTCGACGCGTTGGTGCAACAAGTCACCGAACTGGCCACCCAACAACAGGCGGGCCAGCACACGCTCAGCGCGTTGCTCGGCGAACACAGCAGTGCCGAACAGTGGCAACAACAGTTGGACCAGGCCGTCACCCAATCACGTCACAGTGAAACGGACGCCAACCAGCAGTTGCAGGCGATTCACAACGCACGGGTCCAACTCGCCGCCGATCTCAAGGCCCTGCAGGAACGCCAGCAGGCGCTACAGGCCGAGCATCAGACCCTCGACACGCGCCTCAGCGAATGGCGCGGCCTGCACCCGGAACTCGACGACGAAGGCCTCAGCCGCTTGCTGGCCGTTGATGAGGCCCAGGTCAGCCAATTGCGCCAGCAGTTGCAGCACAGCGAAAAAGCCGTCGAACAAGCCAAGGTCCTGCTGCAAGAACGCGAACAGCGGCTCGCCGAACACCAGGCCCTGCACAACGGCAACCTTGACGCTCCGGCACTGGACAGCGCCCTGGCCACGCTCAATCAGCAATTGGCCGAGGCTGAAAAAACCTGCGCCGAACTGCGCGCGCGCCAAGCCGAAGACCAGCGTCGCCAGGCGGCCAACCAGGCCTTCGCCGCGCAGATCGCCCAGGCCTATGACGAATGGCAGCGTTGGGCACGCTTGAATGCGCTGATCGGCTCGGCCACCGGCGACACCTTCCGCAAGATCGCCCAGGCCTACAACCTCGACTTGCTGGTGCACCACGCCAACGTGCAACTGCGCCAACTGGTGCGGCGCTACCGCCTCAAGCGTGGCGGCAGCATGCTTGGGCTGCTGGTGATGGACACCGAAATGGGCGACGAACTGCGTTCGGTGCATTCGTTGTCCGGCGGCGAAACCTTCCTGGTGTCGTTGGCGCTGGCCCTGGGCCTGGCGTCGATGGCCTCGAGCACATTGAAGATCGAGTCGCTGTTTATCGACGAAGGCTTCGGCAGCCTCGACCCCGAATCGCTGCAACTGGCCATGGACGCGCTGGACGGTCTGCAGGCCCAGGGGCGCAAGGTGGCGGTGATCTCCCACGTGCAGGAAATGCACGAACGCATTCCGGTGCAGATCCAGGTCAAGCGCCAAGGCAACGGCTTGAGCACCCTGGAGGTCACGTGAGCGAGGTACTGCTGTATTCGTTCCGGCGCTGCCCGTATGCGATGCGGGCGCGCCTGGCGTTGCGCTACAGCGGCGTGCCCGTGCGCATCATTGAGGTCAGCTTGAAAGCCAAGCCGGCCGAAATGCTGGCGCTGTCACCCAAGGGCACGGTGCCGGTGTTGAGTGTGAATGGCGAGGTGATCGATGAAAGCCTGGCGATCATGCAGTGGGCGCTGGCGCGGCACGATCCGGATGATTGGCTGCTGCAAGGCGAGCCAGCGGTGTTGGCGCTGATTGCCGAGAACGACCACGGCTTCAAGTATCAATTGGATCGATACAAGTACGCTGAACGCCATCCCGAACAGCCATGGAAGTTTATCGGGCCGCGGGCGAAATTTTCTTGCGCACATTGGAGCAACGGCTGGCCACGCGCACGTACCTGCTGGCCGATCACCCGAGCCTGGCGGACATGGCCCTGGCGCCGTTTGTGCGGCAGTTTGCCCATGTGGATCGGGGATGGTTTGCCGCTGCGCCGTATCCACGGTTGCAGCGATGGCTGGAGTGGTTTTTGAATTCGCCGCTGTTCATTGGCGTAATGGCAAAAGCGTAAGGGGCTGAACGACTCGTTGTGGCGAGCGGGCTTGCCCTAATGCCGTTCGGTTAAGCGAACGCAATGCTCAAAGCAACGAAGATCAAATGTGGGAGCGGGCTTGCTCGCGAAAGCGGTGTGTCAGTTGAGGAATGTGTATCTGATA
>JAFHKH010000930.1 GCA_016937595.1 Pseudomonas cedrina subsp. fulgida
GCGCCAAAAACGGTGCTTTGTATTGAGGTGGGAGCGTTTTTGACGCCATCTGCTGATTTCACAGTGGTGTAATGAAGCTGTGCTGCAACGAGGCTGTCGCGCCGCCAGAGCCGCGAACGCCTGGCCATATTCCACTGACTCCAGGACCGCACTCCATGAGCTTTCTTCGTCCCAAATACATTACGTTCGACTGCTACGGTACGCTGACCAACTTCCAGATGGGCACCATGACCCGAGAGCTGTTTGCCGACCGCATCGCGCCGGGGCAGATGGATCAGTTCGTCAAGGACTTCACCGCCTACCGCCTCGATCAGGTGATGGGCGACTGGCGCCCGTACGACGAAATTCTCAAGACCGCCCTGGCGCGTACCTGCAAGCGCTGGGGTATCGACTACCGCGAAGAAGGCCAGCTGTATTACGACGCCGTGCCGACCTGGGGCCCGCATGCCGACGTGCCGGCCGGCCTGTCGAAGATCGCCGACAAGATCCCCCTGGTGATTCTCTCCAACGCCATGGACAGCCAGATCATGTCCAACGTCGACAAGCTCG
>JAFHKH010000931.1 GCA_016937595.1 Pseudomonas cedrina subsp. fulgida
GCGCGCCCTTCCATAAAGTGTTCACCGCCCAACAAGCCCAGGCCTACAAGCCACGCCTGCAGGCATTCGAGTTCATGTTCGACAACCTCGGCTGCGGGCCGGAAGACATCTTGCATGTGTCGTCCAGCTTCCGTTACGACCTGATGTCCGCCCATGACATGAAAATCAAGCACAAGGCGTTCGTCGCCCGTGGTCATGAAGTGGCAGGCAATGCCGCCTATGGCTACCAGCAGATTGCCGATATCGGCGGCTTGCCTGGCCTGGTGGGTTTGTAAAGCGGCTTGTAAAACGAACGTCTACGGCGCACGAGGTTAGACATGGGCAGTGAATCCTATTGGCTCGACACCGCACCGGCCTTCACCGGCGCACAGTTGGGCGACCTGCCCCGGCAGGTCGATGTGGCGGTGGTCGGCGGCGGGTTCACCGGGCTGTCGGCGGCCAGGGCATTGGCCATGCGCGGCGCCAGCGTGGTCGTGCTGGATGCCGGGCGGGTGGTCGGCGAAGCCTCGGGGCGCAACGGCGGGCAGTGCAACACCGGTGTGGCCCAGGATTACGCCGGGTTGCACGCCAGCCTCGGCGCGGACCGGGCGCGGGCCTATTACCAGGCCTACGAAAGCGCGGTGCACACGGTGGTGGCGTTGGTGGAGCAGGAGCAGATTGCCTGCGACCTGGTGCGCAACG
>JAFHKH010000932.1 GCA_016937595.1 Pseudomonas cedrina subsp. fulgida
CCGGCATCGCGAATGGCCTGTTCGATCACGTCGATGCGCAAGTAAACGGCGCCGATCTGCTGGGCCAGTGCGCGGGCAATCGTGGTTTTGCCGGTGCCGGGCAGGCCGCTGAAGACGATGAGCATGGGGCACTCCGGTTTGGTTGTTCAATTGAGTCTGGGCAGGTGTCAGCGCAACGCTGGGAGTGTGGCGTGTTTGCCCCTGCGTGAACACTGGCGGTGATCAGGATTGGGGGCGCCGATCCTGCTCGAACTGCGGGATGCGCCCATTCAAGGAGGGCCGGTAGCGCCAGCGATAGACAGGGGCAGAAACGGCCGGTTGTCGGTGCAGCCAAGCCAGCATCGCTTCGGCGGCGATGCACATTGCCAGTTGCCGGCCCGGACATGCATGTCTTCCCGAGCCGAAACCGAAGGTGCGCCGTTCAGGGCGGTTGAGCAAAAAACTGTCGGGATCCGGGTTCGCGCCGGGGTCTCTGTTGGCTGAAGCGAGCAACACCAGAACGCTGTCACCGGCTTCCAGCACGCTGCCCTCGATCGTGCAACGCTTGGCCACGAACCGCCGCGTGTTCTGCACCGCCGGGTCAAACCGCGCAACTTCCGCCACTAACGCCGCCGCCAGCAGTGGCGTGGCGCGCAGGGTTTCCACCAGCTCAGGCAGGCGCTGGAGTGCAACCAGGCTGTTACCGATCAGGCCGGCGGTGGCCTCGCAGGTCTGTGACAGCAGGCCGATCAGGTTAGCGATCAAGCCATCACGATCTTCCCAGGCATGGGTTTCATCGCTGTTGCGCACAGCGCTCAACAAGCGGCTGGCTTCAGCATCGTTATTGAGCAGCTCACTGAATACCTGGCTGAGTCGCGTGGCCGCGCTATTGGCCTTGCCGAGCTGACTGTCGTCGCTCAGCGGTGACAGGCAGGCGACGAAATCCCGCGTCAGCCTGGCAACCTCGCGTCGCTGGCAGGACCGGATGCCGATCAGGGATGCAATGACGCAAACCGGTAACGTGAACATCAGTTCATCCAGGTCATCGCCCGGATTCTCGAGGCCCTCGACCACGCGTGACACAATGCCTGCAAAGCCTTGCGGGTCGACGGCGGCCAGCGCCGGTTCGATCGCCATTTTCGCGCACAGGTGCCGCGCGCCCTCGTTCATGCGCATCAACCGACCGAATACCCGGCCTGCGGCGCTTTGCGCAATGGCCGATGGCACAGGCTCGTTCAATGGGCGTACCCGGCAGTCGGGATGCCTCAGCACGGCGTCGACCGCGTTGGCACTGCTCGCGATCCATACGCCCAGATGGGGATCAAATAACAGACCGCTCTGCTGCCTGAGACCCGCGTAATAAACGTAGGGATCAGCCTGGGTCACCGCTTCAAAAGGCGTCATTGCGCATGTCCTGTTAACGAAGAACCGCTACTATCGAACACCTTGCATACCGATGATTCGCTCAGGAACGAAATATGGATGCCCTCGGCAACGACAGCGCGGTTTCTCGGGTAGCCGGCGCCATCGCCGAACCTGCACGGACGAAAATGCTCTGTTCGCTGATGGACGGCCACGCCCGTACCAGTACCGAAATGGCAGTGATCGCCGAGGTCAGTGCCTCCACGGCCAGCGCGCACCTGGCACGACTCAAGGCAGATGGGTTGATCAGGCTGCACACGCAGGGTCGGCATCGCTACTACAGCCTGGCGGACGCGCAGGTGGCCGGGGCTATCGAGGCGCTTATGGTCATCGGCCACAACGTGGCCCCGCGGTTTGTGTGCGCAACACCCACCCGATTGCAGTTCGCGCGTACCTGCTATGACCACATGGCAGCACCTTGGCGGTGCGGCTTCACGACCATTTCATGGCGTCGGGTTGGTTGGCACCGAGCGTTGCCGGGAAGGGGGCCTACACACTGACGGTGACCGGCGAAACCGCCATGGCCGAACTCGGTATCGACACAGACAAGGTCAGGGCGCAGCGACGTCGTTTCGCCTGCCCGTGCCTGGACTGGAGCATGCGGCGCCCCCATCTTGCCGGCGCGGCTCGGCGCGGCTGTTCTGCAGGCCGTCATTCGCCGCGAATGGGTTATCCAGGACCTCGACAGCCGCGCGCTTGCCTTGACCTGCGCAGGCCGCAAGGCGCTGGCCGAGCGCTTTGGAATCCTGCTTGAAGAAGCCGGGCGGGAAGGACTTGCTCATTCGATGAGCGCGCCCGGATACGACTGAAAATGGCCTGGACGGTCTCAAAGCCGACAGGTATCGAGCTGACGAAACTGGGGCCAAGTGTGGGAGCGGG
>JAFHKH010000933.1 GCA_016937595.1 Pseudomonas cedrina subsp. fulgida
GTGACCTGCCGGGGTTGGTGGAAGGCTCGCGTGGCACCCTGGTGCTGTTTTCGTCACGCAAACAGATGCAGGACGTGTTCGACGGTCTCGACCGCGACTGGCGCAAGCAAGTGTTTATCCAGGGCAACCTGTCCAAGCAGGAAACCCTCAACAAGCACAAGGCGCGCGTCGATGGCGGGGACTCCAGCGTGCTGTTCGGCCTGGCGAGTTTCGCCGAAGGTGTGGACTTGCCCGGCGCCTACTGCGAACACGTGGTGATCGCCAAGATCCCGTTTTCGGTGCCGGATGATCCGGTCGAGGCCGCGCTGGCCGAGTGGATCGAAGCGCGGGGCGGCAACCCGTTCATGGAAATCTCAGTGCCGGATGCGTCATTGAAGCTGGTCCAGGCCTGCGGTCGCTTGCTGCGCACCGAGCAAGACCGGGGCACCATCACCTTGCTCGACCGCCGCCTGGTCACCCAACGTTATGGCAAGGCCATCCTCAACGCCTTGCCGCCGTTCAGGCGCGAAATTTCTTAAGCCACCGTGGGCGAAAACGCCC
>JAFHKH010000934.1 GCA_016937595.1 Pseudomonas cedrina subsp. fulgida
CGGATCGGCGGCGTGTCGGCCCAACCGGCGAACGCGGCCTGGGCAGCGGCGACGGCTTCGGCCACGGTCTGGCGGCTGGCCAGGGCGACGCGGCCGGTCTTTTCGCCGGTGGCCGGGTTGTAGACGTCCTGATAGCGATCATCGCGGGACACGCGCTGGTCGTTGATGTAGTGCTCAATGGTAGGGGTCATGGCAGTCGATCCAGGTGAGTAGCGTTGGCACACACCTTAGGCTTTCGCTTTGTTCCAAACCAGAGCAGAATCCTGAACTTATTGTCCACTATTAAGAACAATCACCCCATGGAAAAGACTGAGATCGAGGGACTGTGGAGCCACATCCACTGGCTGTCGGTGCTGGAGGAACACGGCACCTACACCGCCGCCGCCGCACGCCTGGGCGTGAGCAAATCCGCCGTCAGCCAGCGCATTTCAGACCTGGAAAAGGCCACCGGCACACGCCTGGTAACGCGCACCACGCGCAGCGTGCGGCTGACCGACGCGGGGCTGTCGCTGACCCGTGAGGTGCGCAGCGCCTACGAACAGATCGCGCGCAGCTTCTCGTCGGTACGCGACTCGGTCGGCGAGGTCCGCGGGCTGGTACGCCTCACCGCCCCCGTGGCATTTGCCCGCCAGCAACTGGTGCCGCACTTGTCGACATTCTTGCAGCAGTACCCGCAAGTGCGCATCCAGCTGGATGTGTCGGACGCCCTGAGTTCACTGGCCGCCGAGGGCTACGACCTGGCGGTGCGGCACGGCTTCCAGGTGCCGGAAACCCACGTGGCCTGGAAACTCTGCGATACCGGCTCGGTGCTGGT
>JAFHKH010000935.1 GCA_016937595.1 Pseudomonas cedrina subsp. fulgida
GGGGCGCTGGCTGTAGACGAACGAGTAGGAGAAGTCGAAACCGACGTCTTCGATCAGCTTCATGGTCTGCTCGAAGTCTTTCTCGGTCTCACCGGGGAAACCGACGATAAAGTCCGAGCTGATGCAGATGCCCGGCACCGCCGCGCGCAATTTGCGCAGCTTGGACTTGTACTCCAGGGCCGTGTGGTTGCGCTTCATGGCCGCCAGGATGCGGTCCGAGCCCGATTGCACGGGCAAGTGCAGGTGCTTGACCAGCTCCGGCACTTCGGCGTGAGCCTGGATCAGGCTGTCGGAAAACTCCAGCGGGTGCGAGGTGGTGTAGCGAATGCGCTCGATCCCGTCCACGGCGGCGACCACGCGGATCAACTCTGCCAGGTCGGCCAGGCGGCCGTCGTGGGTCAGGCCGCGATAGCCGTTGACGTTCTGGCCCAGCAGGGTCACTTCGCGCACGCCGTTTTCGGCCAGGTGGATGATTTCCGACATGACATCGTCGAACGGCCGGCTGACTTCTTCGCCACGGGTGTAAGGCACCACGCAAAAGGTGCAGTACTTGCTGCAGCCTTCCATCACCGAGACGTAGGCGCTTGGCCCGTCGATGCGCGGTTCGGGCAAATGGTCGAATTTTTCGATCTCCGGGAAGGACACGTCGACCTGTGGCAGCTTGGTGAGGCGCGCGGCGTCGATCATTTCGGGCAGGCGGTGCAGGGTCTGCG
>JAFHKH010000936.1 GCA_016937595.1 Pseudomonas cedrina subsp. fulgida
TCACTTCGCTGCCGTCGAGCAAGGCGCGCAGATTGATCCCCACGTGTTGCATGCCAGGGTGCGGCTTGAGCGCGATGATTTCTGCATCGAAGGCATCGATCTGGCCGCGCTGGGCTTCGAAGCTCATGGCGCCGATCACGTCGGCCCATTGCAGCAGATGATGCGCATCAGCCAGGGCCAGGCAGCTCAGGCCGGTCATGCACGGCGTGCCGTTGACCAGGCACAGGCCGTCCTTGGCGCCCACTACCACCGGCTGCAAACCTTCGGCGGCCAATGCCGCTTGCGCCGTCACCACCTGGCCGCGATAGCTGACATTGCCGACACCGAGCAGCGCCACGCCAACATGAGCCATATGGATCAGGTAACCCACCGAGCCCTGGGACGGCACCTGCGGCGTAATGCCGTGGTTAAGCAGCGCCAACAGCGCGTGCACCACCTGCGGGTGCAGCCCGGATTTGCCGTGGCTGTAATTGATGATGGCGGCGCAGATGATCGCGCGGGTCTGCTCATCACTGAGCACCGGGCCGACGCCGCAGGCATGACTCAGCAATGTGTTGCGGGAAAGCTGGCTGAGTTGTTCGCCCTCGAGCGACACATTGCACAGCGCGCCCAGGCCGGTGTTCACGCCGTAGGCACGCTCGCCACTGGTGACGATGCGTTGCACGATGGCTTGGGCATTGTCGATACGCGCCCAGGCCTGGCTCGAGAGTTCGAGCACGGCGCCGTGGCGGGCAACGGCGACCACGTCCTGCCAGCGTAGCGGGGTGTCGGCGATGATGA
>JAFHKH010000937.1 GCA_016937595.1 Pseudomonas cedrina subsp. fulgida
TTGAGAAACCCGGGGGTTGAGCGCCCGCGCTTCGGCTTCCAGCACACCGCTGCGCACCTCGATTCCGGCTTGAGCCAGACGCTGCATGCCGCGCCCGGCCACCTCGGGGTTCGGGTCCTGCATGCCGGCCACGACGCGGGCGACGCCGGCCGTGACCAGCGCATCGGCGCAGGGCGGCGTATGCCATGATGACTGCACGGTTCGAGGGTCACGTACACCGTGGCACCACGGGCCTTGGCACCGGCGGCGCGCAGGGCATTGGGCTCGGCATGGGGCTGGCCGGTGCGCTCGTGCCAGCCTTCGCCGACAATCTGCCCATCACGCACGATCACACACCCTACCCGTGGGTTGGGATGGGTGGTGTACAGGCCGTTGCGCGCCAGTTCGAGGGCGCGGGCCATGTAATGGGCATCGAGCACAGCCTGCTCTGCCATGGAAGGTGGATTCATTCTTTGATCGGCTCACGGGCCAGGCGGTCGATCTCTTCGCGGAACTCATTGAGGTCCTGGAAGCGTC
>JAFHKH010000938.1 GCA_016937595.1 Pseudomonas cedrina subsp. fulgida
TGAGGTCCTGGAAGCGTCGATACACCGAAGCGAAACGGATGTAGGCGACTTCGTCGAGCTTTTGCAGCTCGCCCATCACCAGCTCTCCCACCACCAGGCTCTTGACCTCGCGCTCGCCGGTGGCACGCAGCTTGTGCTTGATATGCGCCAGCGCCGCCTCGAGCCGCTCGACACTCACCGGGCGTTTTTCCAGGGCACGCTGCATACCGGCGCGCAGTTTTTCTTCGTCGAAGGGCTGGCGGCTGCCGTCGGATTTGATCAGACGTGGCAACACCAGTTCGGCGGTTTCGAAGGTGGTGAAACGTTCACCGCAGCCAGAGGCCAGGCATTCGCGCCGGCGACGTACTTGATCGCCCTCGGCGACCAGACGTGAGTCAATGACCTTGGTGTCGTTGGCACCGCAGAAGGGACAGTGCATGGTTGGCAGGCAACAAATAAAGGGAGGGCCATGGTAGCGCATCCCCGTGGCAAGACAAGCCATAGCCTTTACGGTATATAGGCAGGCTTATATGTTTCATATTATTCAAACCACGGATTTTGTCCTTTCTGGAGCCGTATATGCAGTTACGACCACTTGTTTTACTCACCTTGTTCAGTTTTCTGGTCGCCTGCAGCAGCGAAGCCCCCAAGCCGGCCGCGCCTCAACCTACGCCGGCGCAAGAGAAAAAAGTCCCCGGGATTGAAGAGCCTGGCCCCCTGCCCGCCTTCCAGCGTGAAATTAACGGCAGCCTGACCAACGTGCCAGCCGGCGCCGAAGTCGAGATGGCCTTGCTGGTGATCGATGAGAGTTCGCGTCCGCAACAACTGCTGGCCAGCAGCGTGCTGACCGGCAACGGCA
>JAFHKH010000939.1 GCA_016937595.1 Pseudomonas cedrina subsp. fulgida
CACCGGGCGTACCGACCACCATCACCGCCTTGCCATCCTTGGTCACGATGGTCGGGCTCATCGACGACAGCGGCGCCTTGCCCGGCGCAATGGCGTTGGCTTCACCCTGGACCAGGCCATACATGTTCGGCACGCCGACCTTGACGGTGAAGTCGTCCATTTCATCGTTGAGAATCACCCCGGTCTTGCTCGCCATCACGCCGGCGCCGAACCAGTCGTTGAGGGTGTAGGTGACCGAGACCGCATTGCCCCACTTGTCGACGATGGAATAATGGGTGGTGTTGTTGCCTTCATGGGGCGACACGCCGGGCTTGATTGCCTGGGAGTCACCGGCCTTTTTCGGATCAATGGCGTCGCGCAGTTTGGCCGCGTAATTTTTGTCCAGCAGGTGCTCGATCGGGTTCTTCACGAAGTCCGGGTCGCCCAGGTAACTGTTACGGTCCACATAGGCGTGGCGCATCGCTTCGATCTGGTAGTGCAAGCCTTGGGCCGAGTGGTAGCCCAGGTCGGCCATCGGGTAGCCTTCGAGGATGTTCATGATCTGGCAGATCACCACGC
>JAFHKH010000094.1 GCA_016937595.1 Pseudomonas cedrina subsp. fulgida
CGCAGCTGCACCTGCCGGCGCGCCCCTGGCCGGCACCCTGAACCAGATCGCCAGCCAGGGTGGCCTGGCGCTGACCCTCAGCCCGGCGCTTGCCGCCGGCAAGACCTCGGCGCCGGTCCAGGGCCAGTTCGATGCACCGGGCGCGCTGCGTGAAGCACTGCGTGGCACCGGGCTGCAACTGGAGCAGAGCAGCGCGGGGACTTACACCCTGGTGGCCGTCCCGGAGGGGGTGATGGCGCTGCCGGTGACGAATATCACCGGCCAGGACGGCGGCCAGGAAAGCGCCTGGGGCCCGGTGCAGGGCTATCTGGCCACGCGCACCGCCGCCGGCACCAAAACCGACACCGCGCTGGTCGAGGCACCGCGTTCGATCTCTGTCGCCACCCGCGCGCAGATGCAGGACCGCAACGTGCAGAACCTGGATGATGCGGTCAAATACATGCCGGGCATCGTGTCCGCCAGCTATGGCAGCGACACCCGCTACGACTGGATGCGCGTGCGCGGCTTCGAACCGACCCAATTCCTCGACGGCTTGCCGTTGCCACGCGGCGTCTACGCCAACCCGAAGGCCGAAACCTGGAACCTCGACCGCATCGCCTTGCTGCGTGGCCCGGCTTCGTCGGTGTATGGCCAGACCCCGCCCGGCGGTCTGCTGGATATGGTCAGCCGCCGTCCCAGCGAAGAGTCCAGCCATGCCATCCAGGTGCAATACGGCAGCGACAACTACCGCCAGATCAACTTCGCCAGCACCGGCAAGCTCGATGATGAAGGCCAGTTTTTATATGGCCTCAGCGGCGTGGTGCGCGATGCCGGGACCCAGGTCGACCACATCGATAACAAGCGCTACAACATTGCGCCGAGTCTGACCTGGAACATCGACCCGGATACCAAGCTGACACTGCTTTCGCAGTTCACGCGTGATGATACGGGGGCTACCAGCCAGTTCCTGCCGATTCAGGGCACCAAGATCAAATCGCCATTAGGTGATATCTCCCATCATAAAAACCTGGGCGACCCTGATTACGAATACTACGACCGAACTTACTACGCTCTGGGCTATTCGTTTGAGCATCGCTTCAACGATATGTGGCAATTTCGCCAGAACCTGCGCTATACCAAGTCTGAGCTGTCCTTCCAGACGCTAACCGTAGGCGCCTATCCGTTTACCTTGGTAGACGCCGACGGCAACGTGGGCCGTACCTCGACCAATGTGGATGAGAACATTGGTCAATTCGCTCTCGACAACAACTTTCAGGCCGACTTCGCTACCGGCGACATCACTCATACGCTGCTGCTTGGCCTGGATCATCAACGTACCGACACTTCATACCTGTCTATTTTCGGTAACGGGCTGACGACGAATGTGAACAACCCGATCTACGGGCAGCCCATCGTTCGCCCCGCGCGCTCAGGTGCCTTCTATGACTACAACCAGAAAACGCTGCAAACGGGCCTCTACGCTCAAGACCAAATGGCCCTCGACCAGTGGCGCCTGACCCTGGGCGGTCGCGAAGATTGGGTGCATCAGAGCACTACCTATTTCAACCAGAACGACGCTACTAATACCGACCGAATCAAACACTTCAGCGGCAACGCCGCGCTGAGCTACGTATTTGATTCAGGCTTTGTTCCGTATATTTCCTATGCCGAATCCTTCCAGCCCGCAAGCAATGCCAGCGCCTCGGCGACTCAGTCATACAAACCCACTGAGGGCAAACAATGGGAACTGGGCATCAAGTACCAACCACCGGGCTCAAACACCTTGCTCAGTGCAGCGGTATATAACCTGACCCAAAAGAACGTCCTAGTAACCACCACCACTTCCGGCAGCATCCCAGTCACCGACCAGACCGGTGAAGTGAAAGTAAAAGGCCTGGAACTGGAAGCTGTTTCTGACGTGACCGAAAACCTCAAGGTTATCGCGTCCTACACTCTGGCCAAGTCTGAAGTACAAAAAGGCGACTACAAGGGCAACCGCCTGCAACTGATGCCAAACCAGCAGGCCGCTCTGTGGACTGACTACACATGGCACACCGGTGTACTCGACGGTTTCGGCATTGGTTTGGGTGCTCGCTACACCGGCAACACGTACGGCGACCAAGGCAATACTTGGCTGGGCAAAGCCGATGCCTATACCGTGTTCGATGCTGCAGTGCACTACGACCTCGGCCGCCTGGACAACAGTCTCAAAGGTGCCTCGCTGAAACTGAACGCCACTAACCTGTTCAACAAAGACTACATTTCGACCTGCGACAGCTTCTACTGCTACTACGGCGACCAACGCAGCGTAGTCGCCAGCGCCACCTACCAGTGGTAATCGCTGGAAGATGAAAAGCACAACCATCCGCCGCTGGTCCTTTATCCACACCTGGACCAGCCTGATCTGCACGGTATTCCTGCTGCTGCTCGCCCTCACCGGCCTGCCGCTGGTGTTCCACCACGAGATCGATCACCTGCTGGGCAACGCGCCCGAGCTGGCGCAAATGCCCGCCGATACGCCGCGGCTCAACCTGGAGCAACTGGTGGCCAAGGCCCAGGCCCATCGCCCCGGCGAAGCCCTGCAGTACCTGGCCTGGGACGAAGACGACGCGAACGGCGTGATCGCAATCATGGCCGCCACCGCCGGCACCGAACCCAACGCGTCGCACACCTTCATGCTCGACGCGCGCACCGGTGATGCCGTGGAAACCCCGGCGGCCAACGGTGGGCTCACCTTGTTCCTGCTGCGCTTGCATGTGGACATGTTCGCCGGCCTGCCGGGCAAGTTGCTGCTGGCGTTCATGGGCGTGCTGTTTGTGCTGGCGATTATCTCGGGCACGGTGTTGTACCTGCCGTTCATGCGCCGCCTGAAGTTCGCCACCGTGCGCCGGGACAAATCCACGCGCCTGCGCTGGCTCGACCTGCATAACCTGATCGGCGTGGTCACCCTGACCTGGGCGCTGGTGGTCGGCGTGACGGCGTGATCAGTGCCTGCGCCGACCTGATCATCGACGCCTGGCGCCAGGACAGCCTCAGCGCCATGATCGAACCCTACAAGAACGCGCCGCCCCTGACCCGGCGCGCCCCGGCCAGCGACTTGTTGAACATCGCCACCAAGGCCGCGCCGGGCATGCAACCGGACTTCATCGCCTTCCCCGGCACGCGCTTTTCCAGTGAGCACCATTACGCCGTGTTCATGAAGGGCAGCAGCCAACTCACCTCGCACTTGCTCACGCCCGTGCTGATCGACGCCAGCACCCTGGCGGTCACCGCCATCGGCGAACGCCCGTGGTACATGGACGCCATGGGCATGTCCCAGCCGCTGCATTTTGGCGACTACGGCGGCATGCCGATGAAGATTCTGTGGGCGGCGCTGGACGTGCTGACCATCATCGTGCTGAGCAGCGGGGTTTACCTGTGGATCGTCAGGCGTAAAACATGAAGCCACGTCAGTCGAGTTTCTGGAAAGTGTTCGGGATTCCGCTGGGGATTGGTCTGCTCAGCGCCGCCGGGCTGTTTGCGGCACTGCTCGGCGATGGGCTATGGGACTCGATCAGTTGGGTCGGGCTGGGAATACCGGCAATGATCGGGATCGCTGCACTGCTCCGATGCGTGGGTGACGGCAAGGGATAAGAGGCCTGCCGGGTGACGGCAGACCTAGAGTCAGGCGCGCCGGCAAATCATGGCCGCTTCCATGGATTGGGGGCATATCCTACGCCCAGCCCCTCGAATTGATCCTTGCCCCAAGCAGCGCTGAACGATAGGTGTTGACCAGAGCGCGTTTTCGCCGAACTGTCCAGCAAATGCTGGTGTACCGCGTTGGCGGGGATAGAGTCGTCTTCAAGTACACTCAACAATTTATCGAACGATATCGAGTTAGCGTCAGCCTCTCCCGCAGGCAGCCCCTGATTAACACGGACATGAACATGCAACCCTGCCGTTGCATCGCCATAAATAGGAAAGTGCAGATACATTTCCACCTTGTCCTTGCCGGGCTCAAACCCATAGACATCCTGCAAGTTCTTGAGGCTCATCTCTCGGAACTCTTTGAGCATTGGCAAGTGTTCCTTTCGCACATCCAGCGGGGTGACGATAAAAGGCTCACCTGTACGTTTGTTGTACTCGCCCACCGTATCCCGCGTTTCAACACCCTTTGTTGCCTGAACATCCGTACCAAAAAGCTTTTGAAAAGACGCCCGTCCCTCAAACGTTTTAGGCGGCACCCAATAACCCACCAGCGCGAAACCTGACGTGTCACGCGTCTGTCCTGTCACCTTGCCCGGATCGTCAAACGCCTCTGCATGACCTTTGATGTACTTCACATTGGGCATCAGCAGCATTGAACCGGTTGAGGTAAAGCTTGTCGCCGGGAACTGCTCAGGGTGCTTTAGGAATGCCTGATATTTCGGGTCATTTTCATTGGTGAAGAAGCCATGGATAAAATCGGGCAAGATTTTTTTATTTTCATAACGAGCAATGCGTTCTTTCATCGCCTCAGGCCCCACCAGGCCAATCTCAGCCGTGTCGTACTTAGACGCGGAATGGGATGACACCTTTGGCGCACTTGCATTAAGCGAACGATCCACAGCGGGGCGATCAGAAAAGTCTGAAGCTTTGGTTAAAGGTGTCACGCCAAGCGCGGAACCTGAAATCCGTTGCTGAGTCAGGATTTGTTGCCACTGCCCCCCCTTCTTCACTGCGGCGAGATCGTACTGATCGTGGGACTTCGGATAGGCACGCGGATCCTGCACATTCGCGGCGCGTTCTTTCTCCACGGGCGTCTTGACATGTTCAGCCTCCCAGCTCCCTCTGCCGCGTGTCGTTTTACTGGCTTTAGGAACCTCCGTGAATTGACCGGGCCCGGGGTCCCTGCTAACAATCTGGCCACTTGGAAGAACACCTTCGGTCATTGACATTGAATGGCTCCACTCATAACGGGTTTGGAAGTGCCACTCTAAATCCGCCAACCTCGCTTGATCACGGCTATAAATCCCAGAGCACACGGGATTATTCCGTCCAGACATCCGAACTTCGCCCACCTGTTCAAGGAATGTAAATGTCCGCTCCTGGCATGACCCTGTTCCATAACCCCGCCTCCCCCTTCGTACGCAAAGTCCGCGTGCTGCTGGCTGAAACCGGCCAGCAGGATCGGGTCGCCCTGCACGCCTGCATGCCGACCCCGGTCAACCCGGATACGCAGTTGGTGGAGGACAATCCCGTGGGCAAGATCCCGGCCCTGCGCCTGGCCGACGGCACGGTACTGCATGACAGCCGCGTGATTCTCGATTATTTCGACCACCAGCACGTCGGCAACCCGCTGATCCCTCGCGACGGCTCCGCCCGCTGGCGCCGTCTGACCCTGGCCTCGATGGCCGACGGCATCATGGACGCCGCCGTGCTGGTGCGCTACGAGACCGCCCTGCGGCCGGTGGAAAAGCACTGGGATCAATGGCTCGCCGAGCAACGCAACAAGATCCGTCGCACCCTCGCCGAGCTGGAGGCCGAGGCGATTGCCGAACTGGCCAGCCACTTCGATATCGCCGCCATCAGCGTGGCCTGCGCCCTGGGTTACCTGGATTTCCGGCATCCGGACATGCAATGGCGCGCGGATAGCCCGCAGCTTGCCGCCTGGTACGCCGAGGTCAGCCAGCGGCCTTCGATGCAGCAGACACAGCCACCCGCCTGACGTTCACCCTCATCCCCCTGTGGGAGCGGGCTTGCTCGCGAATGCGGTGGATCAGTTATGCATGTATCGACTGACACACCGC
>JAFHKH010000940.1 GCA_016937595.1 Pseudomonas cedrina subsp. fulgida
ACGTGATGCTGGTGCTGCTGATTATCTTCATGGTGGCAGCGCCGCTGGCGACCGTGGACATCAAGGTTGACCTGCCCGCGTCCAGCGCCAAGCCGGCGCCGCGGCCCGAGAAACCGATCTTCCTCAGCGTCAAGGCGGACCAACGCCTGTTCCTGGGCGAAGAAGAGGTCAAGCCTGAAACCCTGGGCCCGGTGCTCGACGCCAAGACCCAAGGCAAGAAGGACACGACAATCTTCTTCCAGGCCGACAAGGGCGTGGACTACGGCGACCTGATGCGCGTGATGGATGCCCTGCGGGCAGCCGGCTACCTCAAGGTAGGCCTGGTCGGACTTGAGACGGCAGCCAAGAAATGATCACGACGCGCCACAAACTGACGCGTTATGGCACCAGCCTCGCCGTCGTACTGGGCGTGCATGCCGTCGCGATTGCCATCGCGCTTCATTGGTCAGCGCCGCGCACGGTGCAGTTGCCTCCGGCTGCCATGGTCATCGACCTGGCACCGATGCCCGCACCGCCGCCGCCGGCACCGCCCAAGGTCGTAACGCCGCCGCAACCGCCCGCGCCGGTGGAAGAGCTGCCTTTGCCGAAACTGGCCGAGGCGCCCAAGCCGACGATCCAGGTGCCCAAGCCGGTCAAGCCCAAGCCCAAACCGCAGCCACCCAAACCGGTGGAGAAAAAGGTCGAGCCGCCCAAGGAGAAACCGTCCGAGGACCCGCCGAGCGAAACACCACCGACCCAGGGGCCCGCTGAAAAATCGGCCCAGCCCGTGCCTGGCCCATCGCCGCAACAAGTCGCCGCCAAAGCGTCGTGGGAAGGCACGCTGCTGGCACACTTGCAGAAGTACAAGAAGTATCCGCCAGGTGCCCAGGCCCGTGGCAAGGAAGGCCTGAACCGCCTGAAGTTCGTGGTGGATGGCGAAGGCAACGTGCTGTCCTACGAGTTGGTGGGCAGTTCAGGCAACGGCGACCTCGACCGCGCCACACTGGACATGATCCGTCGTGCCCAACCGCTGCCCAAGCCGCCGGCGCACATGCTCAAGGGCGGCAGCATCGAGATCGTTGCACCGTTCGTGTACAACATCGAAAAGCGTCGCCGCTAGCGAAAGGGCTACGCGAGCTTGTGTGGGAGCG
>JAFHKH010000941.1 GCA_016937595.1 Pseudomonas cedrina subsp. fulgida
GTATTGCAGCGGGCCGTCGATCAATAGCGAACTGTGCTGTTCATGGGCGAGCAGGGTGGCTTCGCGGACTTTTTCCACTTCCTCGCCGCTGGCCGAGTCGCCGCTGGAATAGCTGATCATCGCCACACGTGGCGTAATGCCGAACGCGGCGGCGGAATCGGCGCTCTGCAGGGCGATTTCCGCCAGTTCAGCAGCGCTCGGGTGCGGGTTCATCACGCAGTCGCCGTACACCAGCACCTGTTCGGGGAACAGCATGAAGAACACCGACGACACCAGCGTGCAGCCCGGCGCGGTCTTGATCAGCTGCAGGGCGGGGCGGATGGTGTTGGCGGTGGAGTGGATGACGCCGGAGACCAGGCCGTCCACTTCATCCAGGGCGAGCATCATGGTCGCGATCACCACGGTGTCTTCCAGTTGCTGCTCGGCCATCGGCGCGTTGAGGCTCTTGCTCTTGCGCAGCGCGACCATCGGTTCGACATAGCGCTGGCGAATCAGGTCCGGGTCGAGAATCTCCAGGCCTGCGGGCAGTTCAAT
>JAFHKH010000942.1 GCA_016937595.1 Pseudomonas cedrina subsp. fulgida
GCTCCCACAGGGGATTGGCGGTGTTGCTTTAGTCCGAGTTCGCCTGCGGGCTCAACCAGCCGCGAACCCGGCGATACAACTGCTCCTGCTCGGCAGCGCTGTTGCCGGGCACGGTCTTCAACGACACTTGCTTGTAGCCGTCATTCTTCAACCGCTTGGCCGCCTGGGCACGGGCGAGGGCGTTTTTGCGTGACTGAGGGTCGTCCAGATAGTAGATGTCAGCGGTCGGCAACTTCAGGCCCGGCGCCAGTTGCTGTATATCCGGCTGGCGTGCGTTGGGCGTCTTTGCCGCGACCATGACGAACCTCTGCACCTGGGACGGTTGCTTCTCGCTCACATAGCGCGCGGCCCACCAGGCTCCGGTGCCATGGCCGAGCAGCACCACACTGCGCGCGCTCTGGGTTTGGGCGAAAGCGACAGCAGCGTCGATGCGGTCAAAGATGCGCGACGCGTCGGTCTTGTCCTGCTCATCGGCGCCCGGCACCATCGCCGGGTCAGTCCCTTCGGCCTCGGCGCTGGCGGCCTGCTCGATGGGCTTGTCGGCGGTGCTGGCTTCCTTGCTGCTGGTGTCGACCGTGGCCTTGGGCGCTTCCATCACGCGCGGCGGCAGGGTATCCACGTTTGCATCCGGCAAGGACAGGCTGAGGGCTGCCCAGTTGGCATCCGGCAATTTATGTCGCAACGGGCTGATTGCTTGCGGCCAGTCGGCAGTCTCGCCGCGCCCGGCACGATAATCACCACGCCTTCGGGCTCGGCGCTGTTGGCCGGTTTCCAGAGGGCGAGGAATGAATCGCTGCCGGCCTGCAATTGTTGCTGTTCCTGTTGCGGGATTTTGCGTTCCAGGGCACTGGCTTCTTCCTGGCTACGCTCGGGCAAGGGCTGGCGCTCGACAGGTTTTTCGGCTTCAGGTGCGGGGGCGTCTGCAGCCTGTACAGAAAAGGCACTGGTAAAAAGCAGCGACAGGCACAATGCTGGCAGTGCTGAACGGTGGAGAAAGGGCATCGTTAATTCCCGGCCAGAAATGATTCCAGCAGCCTAATGGGTTGGTCAGTATTTGTCAGTGATGTGAGACGTGGATCATGGGTTTTCGCTGTCTGCTGGTTATCGGCTGTTGGTGCCTTGCCTTGATGGCAAGTGCCGCCCCTGCGCCCGCCGCGCCCCAGGCGCAGCTCAATGCGCAGCAACGCGCCTGGCTGGCCGAGCACCCGGAGTTGCGGGTCGGCCTGGTGTTGCAGGCG
>JAFHKH010000943.1 GCA_016937595.1 Pseudomonas cedrina subsp. fulgida
CAAGCCCGCTCCCACATCGGGTCTTGCATGCAATCTGGATTACTCGGCTTTATCCTTGGCCTGGTGCTTGACGATGATATCCACCAAACGCTTGGCCAGCGCCGGGTAGTTTTCGTCGAAATGATGCCCGCCTGGCAACTTCACCGCCTCACCCACTGCTGTCTTGTCCGTGCAGCCGCTCTCGTCGACTTCTTCGGCGCCGTAGATACATTCCACTTTGTCAGCCGGCAGCTTGGCCATTTCAGGGCCCGTGGCGGCTTCTTTACCGGCGTTGCCCAGCCAGCCTTCCACTTCGATTTCAAAGCTGCCCGTGCGTGCGAATGCCAGCAGGATGATCGCGTCGACCCGCTGTTGCTCGTTTTCCGGCAGGCGGTTGTAGATCGCCGGGAGCACGTCGGCGCCGAACGAGTAACCGGTCAGCACGAAGCGCTTGGTGCCCCATTTCTGCCGGTAGTGCTGCATCAGTTCGGTGAGGTCCTTGGCGCTTTGTTCCGGGGTCTTGTGCTGCCAGTAGTAGCGCAGGGTGTCGATACCCACCACCGGGTAGCCGATCTTGGCCATCTCCGCGGCTACGTCGCGGTCCAGGTCACGCCAGCCGCCATCGCCGGAAAGGAACAGGGTGACGGTGTCATTGGCTTGGCCGGCCGGTACTTCAACCACTGGAATCGCCAGGCCGCCGTTGTCCGAACCCACCAGTTGCTTGCGCAGCTCGTTGTTCAGCACTTGCGGGTAATGAATGTCGTAGTCGCTGATGCTGGTGGTGGCGCGTGGTGTGTCGCGTACGAAACTGGCGCTTTCATCGTCAGGGTTGTCGTTCCAGGCCACTAGCCAATTGCCATGGGCGGCGGTTTTCGGCAGGGGGTCCTTGCAGCCTTCCTGCACCAGCGCGAAGCCGACGGAAATGGCATTGGCCTTGTCGTCATTCTGGCTGGCGAGCCAGCGCCAGGCGAGCGCGGCGCCAGGGCCGATGCCGCTGACCAGGGTCGCCGGGCCTTTCAATTGGCCCAGTGCGCTTTGCAGGGCCTGTTCCTGCAGCTTGCAGTCATCCTTGGGCAGGATCACTTGCACAATCTGCGCCTTGCCGCCTTGGCTCAAGGCAATCAGCTGGCTGTCGGTCAGGCGTTCATCGGCCATCACGGCCACGGCCACGCGGGCTTTGGGCGTGCCGTTCGGGGTCACGCGGGTCATCACCGAACCATCGGCCTGGGGCAGTTGCTCCAGGGCCGGCTGCGGGGCAGGGCGGTTCCAGTACCAGAAGCCGCCACCCGCGATCAGAGCGAGCAGCACTATCAGGGCCAATACATACCGCCAGGAACGTCGAATCATCAGCGTTTCACCAATCCAGTCAAGCCGCCCGCGATCAGGGCGGCGGTATCGGCCAGTGCCACCAGCGGATCAAGTCCCGCGGGCACGGCCATGTAACGGGGTTCCCAGTCGGGCTGGAACTTGTCTTTGAAGCGGCGCAAGCCTTGGAAGTTATACAGTTGCTCGCCACGGCGGAACACCATCGAGCCCAGGCGTTGGGTCAGCGGGGCGCCGCGTCGCGGTTGCAGGCCCGACAACGGCACCATGCCGAGGCTGAAGCGGGCGTAGCCGTGACTCTTATAATGTTGAATCAGGCCGACCATCATGAACTCCATGGTCAGCTTGGGCGCGTCCGGATGGGCGCGCATCAGGTCGAGGCTGGCCAGGTCGTGATTGTAGGTCTCGAGCAAGTTGGCGAAGGCCACCGGGCGTCCTTCGAAGCGAATGATCGCGATACGAAAGTGCTTGAGGTAGTCGTCGCTGAAACGTCCCAGTGAAAAGCCTTTTTCCCGCACGTTCTTGCCGGTCAGCCAGGCGTCGGAGATCACCTTGAGCTCGTCCATCGGCGCAGTGCCCGGCTCATGGATTTCCAGCGACAGGCCATCGCGGGTGCCACGGTTCCAGGTGTAGCGCAGGTCCTTCATCTCTTTGCCCTTGGCTTCCAGGTCAAAGCGTTTCAGGTCGACGCGGGCTTCTTCGCCCAGCTTGATCGCGGTGAGGCCGATGTCCATGTAGTACGGCAGGTTCTCGGCGCGTACCTGGTAGAACACCGGGCGCGCGTGGTGAATGTCGCACAGGTCGCGGAACTGCCAGATCATCTCGGCCCGTGGCTGGGTCGGGCCGATCGGGTCGTACAAGGCTACCAGGCTGCGCCCGCGACGGGCGTACATGAGGAAAGCTTCATCATTGGGGTGAAACAGCAGCGCTTTGTCGCCGGTCAGCGCCAGGCCGCCATCGGGCTGGGAGGAGGCCATCAGGATCTTGCTGGCGCGCTCCAGCTCGTCGGGTGTCGGCAAGTGGATCACCGGGCGCGCGGTGCGCAGCAGCCAGGTCAGGGACACGATCACCAGCAGCACGGCG
>JAFHKH010000944.1 GCA_016937595.1 Pseudomonas cedrina subsp. fulgida
TGATTGCCGCCATCGCCGCACACCCCAAGCTGATGGAGCGCCCGATCCTGGAAACCGCCGATAAAGCCATCATTGGCCGCCCACCGGAAAACATTCTGGAGATCCTGCCGTGACGTCGCCGTATGTGCTGGTGCTGTATTACAGCCGCAATGGCTCGGTCAGCGAAATGGCCCGGCAGATTGCCCGGGGCATCGAGCAAGGCGGCATGGAAGCGCGTTTGCGCACCGTGCCGGCGATCTCCACCGAGTGCGAAGCCGTGGCGCCGAGCATTCCGGATGAAGGCGCGCTGTATGCCAGCCTGGAGGACCTGAAAAACTGCTCGGGCCTGGCCCTGGGCAGCCCGACCCGCTTCGGCAATATGGCGGCGCCGCTCAAGTACTTTCTGGACGGCACCAGCAACCTGTGGCTGACCGGCGCCCTGGTCGGCAAACCGGCCGGTGTGTTCACCTCCACCGCCAGCCTGCACGGCGGCCAGGAAACCACGCTGATGTCGATGCTGCTGCCGTTGCTGCACCACGGCATGTTGATCACCGGCCTGCC
>JAFHKH010000945.1 GCA_016937595.1 Pseudomonas cedrina subsp. fulgida
CGGCCCAGAACTGCTCGGCGGTGACGCCGGTGCCGGGAATGGCTTCGTTGTTCACGAAGTCGAACAGGACTTTGGCGACCTGCAGGCCACCGACTTGAACGTGTTCAGTCATCTCTTGCCTCACTCTGCGGAGCTTATGCGCTGTTTCGGATTTTCATTATGTAGTGCACGGTTGGGCATACTACATCATGACTTGCGGTTGTGAAAATTAGACTAAATACGTCGTTTAGCGACCCACTTTGGTCGTACGGTCACAGTGGAGAACCGGATGTTCTCAAAAAACTATTGGATTGTTCCAGATAAATATAAAAATGGTACACGATTTATCGGAAGGCTCATGTGGGGCGGTTTGCCCGCTCCCACAAAGTGTGTGCCTATAATCGATGATCAACCAACCGAGGGACTGTGCCATGGACCATCTTGTACTCACAATTATCGCCGCCGACAAACCCGGCCTGGTTGAACGCATCGCCCAGAACATTGCCGCCCACGGTGGCAACTGGCTGGAAAGCCGCATGGCGCATATGGCCGGGCAGTTTGCCGGGATCTTGCGTGTCAGTGTGCCCGCCGAACACCGCCAGGCGCTGGTGGGCGCACTGGAGGATTTATCCACACACGGCATTCGTGTGCTGGTGGGTGAGGGCAGCACCGGCCAGGCATCCGCGTCCAAAGCGATCGTCATGACGCTGCTGGGTAACGACCGTGCGGGCATCGTGCGTGAGATCACGGCGCTGCTGAGCAAGCAGAGCGTCAACCTGGAGCGCTTGAGCACCGATGTGCGGCCAGCGCCCATGAGCGGTGATCCGCTGTTCAGCGCCGAAGCGTTGCTGCAGGTGCCTTCGACGTTATCCCTGGAGACGTTGCAGGCCTCCCTGGAGACCTTGGCGGACGACCTGATGGTGGAATTGCGCAACGAGGAGTGATCCACCCACAAGGTTATGCATGGAAATCTTGCATGGGCCTGTGGATAACCTGTAGAGACCCCGCGCCAGGCCACGCGGGTCGGGCGC
>JAFHKH010000946.1 GCA_016937595.1 Pseudomonas cedrina subsp. fulgida
CCTGGTGATCATCGACGAACAGCACCGCTTCGGCGTGCAACAGCGCCTGGCCCTGCGCCAGAAGGGCGTGGGCGGGCGCATGAACCCGCATCAACTGATCATGACCGCCACGCCGATCCCACGCACCCTGGCGATGAGCGCCTACGCCGACCTCGACACCTCGATTCTCGACGAACTGCCGCCCGGCCGTACCCCGGTCAATACCGTGCTGGTCACCGACACCCGCCGCGTCGAAGTGATCGAACGCGTGCGCGGCGCCTGTGCCGAAGGCCGCCAGGCGTACTGGGTGTGCACGCTGATCGAAGAGTCCGAAGAACTGACCTGCCAAGCGGCCGAAACCACCTTCGAGGACCTCACCAGCGCACTGGGCGAACTCAAGGTCGGGCTGATCCACGGCCGCATGAAGCCGGCGGAAAAGGCTGCGGTCATGGCCGAGTTCAAGGCGGGCAACCTGCAATTGCTGGTGGCCACCACGGTGATCGAAGTGGGCGTGGACGTGCCCAACGCCAGCCTGATGATCATCGAAAACCCGGAGCGCCTGGGCCTCGCGCAACTGCACCAATTGCGC
>JAFHKH010000947.1 GCA_016937595.1 Pseudomonas cedrina subsp. fulgida
TTTCTGGACCCAGTCGGTGCACGGGCCCAGGGCGGCGCCCAGCCAGGCGGCAATGGCTTTGTGGTCGACCTCGGCGTCCTTCAGGTAAATCTCGATATCGGGTTGGCGCATGGATGTTCCTCGTTGCGGGATTCGAAAATCCATTCGCGGAAAAAGTCGGTTATTGAAGCACGAAATAGTCGTAGCGCATCGACACAGTGACCCGCAGTGGTTCGGCGGCCTCGATCACTTCTGCGCGGCGCTCGGCACTGGCGCGCCAGCCGTGGGGCGTCATGGCCAGCAAGTTGGCGCGGTCCTGGGGTTCGGCCAGGCTCAAGATGAATTCAAGGGTTTCGCTGTGCGCCAGGCTCATGCCCGCCGGTACCAGGGCCAGGTGCTTGTCGTCGGTGTACTCGCGCACTTCGTCGTACAGGCGCTCGCGCAGTTCCATCAGGTGGCCGCTGGTCGGGCCGACCTTCATCAGGCCGCCGCCGGGGCTGAGCAGGCGCTTGGCCTCCTGCCAGTCCAGCGGGCTG
>JAFHKH010000948.1 GCA_016937595.1 Pseudomonas cedrina subsp. fulgida
GTCGGTATCGAAGGCCGTTGGGGCTATTTCGACAAGGCCGGCCAGCTGCGCGACATGATCCAGAATCACCTGCTGCAACTGCTTTGCCTGATCGCCATGGACCCGCCGGCCGACTTGTCCGCCGACAGCATCCGCGACGAGAAGGTCAAGGTGCTCAAGGCCCTGGCGCCGATCAGCCCGGATGGCCTGACCACCCAGGTCGTACGCGGCCAGTACATCGCCGGCTACAGCGCGGCAAGGCGGTGCCGGGTTACCTGGAAGAAGAGAATTCCAACACCCAGAGCGACACCGAAACCTTCGTCGCCCTGCGTGCCGATATCCGTAACTGGCGTTGGGCCGGGGTGCCGTTCTACCTGCGCACCGGCAAGCGCATGCCGCAAAAGCTGTCGCAGATCGTCATCCACTTCAAGGAACCGTCCCACTACATCTTCGCCCCCGAGCAGCGCTTGCAGATCAGCAACAAACTGATCATTCGCCTGCAGCCGGACGAAGGTATTTCCTTGCGCGTGATGACCAAGGAGCAGGGTCTGGACAAAGGCATGCAACTGCGCAGCGGGCCACTGCAACTGAATTTTTCCGACACCTATCGCAGTGCGCGCATCCCGGATGCCTACGAGCGTTTGCTGTTGGAAGTGATGCACGGCAACCAGAACCTGTTTGTCCGTAAAGATGAAATCGAAGCCGCGTGGAAGTGGTGTGACCAGTTGATCGCCGGGTGGAAAAAATCCGGTGATGCGCCCAAGCCGTATGCGGCGGGGTCCTGGGGGCCGATGAGCTCGATTGCACTGATCACGCGGGATGGGAGGTCGTGGTATGGCGATATCTGAATTGAAGCTGCCTCTGGGTGTGACGGCCCATGAGTACCCTACGCCCGTGCTGCTGGCGCAGGGCCTGGCCAACGATGTGGCCGAGCAATTGCGCGGGGCTATCAGCACCCGTGGCGAGGCACCCTGGTGGTGTCCGGCGGCCGCAGCCCCGTGGCGTTTTTCCAGCACCTGGCCACACAGGCGCTGGATTGGTCCAAGGTCACCATCACCCTGGCCGATGAGCGCTGGGTGCCGGTGGAGCACGCCGACAGCAATGCCGGCCTGTTGAAGCAGCACTTGCTGCAAGGTCCGGCGGCCAAGGCCAGGTTCCTTAGCCTGTACAGCGCCGCGGCCACCCTTGAAGACGCTGCCGAGCAGGCCGATCGCCTGCTGGCTGAGTTGCCAGCCATTGATGTGCTGGTGCTGGGCATGGGCGATGACGGCCACACCGCATCGCTGTTTCCCGACAGCCCGAACCTGGCTGAAGCCTTGCAGGCCGACGGTACCCGCCGTTGCTGGCCGATGCTGGCGCCGACCGTGCCGCACCAGCGCCTGACCATGAGTCGCGCTCTGCTGGCCACGGCCAACTACACCGTCCTGTCGATTTCCGGCAGTTCGAAATTGACCACCTTGAACGCCGCGCTGGCGAGTGACGATGTTGCCGCTATGCCTGTTCGCGCGTTTCTGCAACCTACATTAGAGATTTACTGGTGCCCATGAGCCAAGGATCAGCCGCTATGAAAAGCCCCCAACCGACCGTGTCCATGGCGGAAAAAGTTGCCTTGATCGACAGCCTCTGCGCCAAGGCGCGGATCCTGCCGGTGATTACCATCGCCCGCGAACAGGACATCCTGCCGCTCGCCGACGCCCTGGCAGCCGGCGGCTTGACCGCATTGGAAGTGACCCTGCGTTCCGAGTTCGGCCTCAAGGCCATTCAGGTGCTGCGCGAGCAGCGCCCTGAACTGTGCACCGGCGCCGCACCGTGCTCGACCGTCACATGCTTGAAGCGGCGGAAGTCGCTGGCTCGCAGTTCATCGTCACGCCCGGCATTACCCGCGACCTGCTGGAAGCCTCGGTGCACAGCCCGATTCCGCTGCTGCCGGGCATCAGCAATGCCTCCGGCATCATGGAAGGCTATGGCCTGGGCTATCGCCGCTTCAAGCTGTTCCCGGCTGAAGTCAGCGGTGGCGTCGCAGCGATCAAAGCTTTGGGCGGCCCGTTCGGCGAAGTGAAGTTCTGCCCGACCGGCGGCGTTGGCCCGGCCAATATCAAAAGCTACATGGCGTTGAAAAACGTGATGTGCGTGGGCGGTAGCTGGATGCTCGACCCGCAATGGGTCAAGAATGGCGACTGGGCACGTATCCAGGAAGTCACTGCCGAGGCGCTGGCGCTGCTGGACTGATCTGATTTACCGAATCGTTGTTGCTGTGCTTAACGGCATTTTTGCGGTGCACTTGGTCGGTGTACCGCTTTTTTTGCCCGGTGAAAACTCATGTCAATGAAGATTCAACTGTGGGAGCGGGCTTGCTCGCGAAAGCGGTGTGTCA
>JAFHKH010000949.1 GCA_016937595.1 Pseudomonas cedrina subsp. fulgida
GCAGGCGCAGTTGGCGGGCCAGGTCGTGGCCATCGCGGATGTCGAAGGCGTCCTGGATATACCCGGCCAGGCGCTCGAGGTGGCGCAGGTAGGCTTCGATTTCCAGGCACAGGCCCAGCCGGTGCTCCTTGCGCAGGTAAGCCAGAAAGTCGTGGATCTGCGCGTTGAGCTCGAAACGGTTCGGGCTCTTGGCGACAGGCACCAGGATGTCCAGGCGAATCCACACATCCAGCAGGCTGGTGATGTCCTGGGGCGTGCTGTCCAGTTGTTGGGCGGCCAGTTGCGCGCGCAGTTCGCCAAGGCTCAGGGTGCCTTGGTCGAAGTGTTCGCACAGTGGCTCGAGCAAGGCCCAGTGTTCGGCGAGGGCGCGCAGGACGCGCTTGGGTTCGATCATGGGAAAGGCCGGCTGGTTGGCGATTAAAAGTCGCGATTGTACTGCATCGGGCGCGGGATTTATCCACAGCCGGTCAGTGCGCAGTGGGCGATTGTTGGCGAACAGCGGTAGAATCCCCGCTCTTTAGTTATCCACAAGTGTCTGAGCCGTGCTTATCGAGTCCCGACGTCGCGCTTACTTGACCGCCATGCAGGTGGTCAACTGGCTGCCCCGCACCGAACTGCCGTTCGCCGCGCCATCGCGGCC
>JAFHKH010000095.1 GCA_016937595.1 Pseudomonas cedrina subsp. fulgida
CGCTCCCACAAAAGCCTGTTCCACCTTTGGCTCATCACCGGCCCATCGACAATCATCCCTGCGCCTTATCGCGCACCATTCAGCCCCAGTTGTAGTTATTGTGACCAGGCTCCCCGTGCCTGACACTCGAGCCATTCCCATTGTCGCCATCGGAGTTCGGTATGAGTGAGTCAGTGCAGTTTCAGGATAAGGTCGTGATCGTCACCGGGGCCGGCGGCGGATTGGGCCGGGCCCATGCGCTGCTGTTCGCCAGGCACGGCGCCAAAGTGCTGGTCAACGATCTGGGCGGCTCCACCCAGGGCGAAGGCGCCAATGCCTCGGCCGCCGACCGGGTCGTGGCCGAAATCCGTGAAGCCGGCGGCATTGCCGAGGCCAACCATGATTCTGTCACCGACGGTGACAAGCTCGTGCAGAACGCCCTCGATGCGTTCGGCCATATCGATGTGGTGGTCAACAACGCTGGTATCCTGCGCGACAAGACGTTCCACAAGATGGACGACAGTGACTGGGACCTGGTTTACCGGGTGCACGTCGAAGGCGCCTACAAAGTCACTCGCGCCGCCTGGCCCCACCTGCGTGAGCAAGGCTACGGCCGGGTGATCTTTACCGCATCCACCTCAGGCATCTACGGCAACTTCGGCCAGTCCAACTACGGCATGGCCAAGCTCGGCCTGTATGGGCTGACGCGTACCCTGGCGCTGGAAGGACGCAAGAACAACATCCTGGTCAACGCGATTGCCCCCACCGGCGCCACGCGCATGACCGAAGGCCTGATCCCGCCGCAAGTGTTCGAACGCCTCAAGCCGGAGCTGGTCAGCCCGTTGGTGGTGTACCTGGGCAGCGAGGCGTGCCAGGAAACCTCAGGCCTGTTTGAAGTCGGCGGCGGCTGGATCGGCAAGACCCGCTGGGAGCGCAGCCTCGGCGTTGGCTTCGACCCGCAAGCCGGGTTCTCTCCCGAAGATGTGGCGGCGCACTGGCAGCAGATCTGCGATTTCGACGGGGCCGTCCATCCCAGGGACAACATCGAGGCCTTGAAGGAGATGATGGCCAATCTGCAGAAATACAGCCTGTGATCATTGCTTGAAAAAGCTTGAATCCTACGGGCGCTGATGGCGCCCCGTTTTATTTTTGGCATAAAAAAGGCCGCTGCATAGGCAGCGGCCGAAGTAAGACGTTGGATCAAGGAGCGAAAAATCAACGTCAGTGGACACCGGTAACGAATTGAAAAAAATCATCAATCCATTCAAGTCTGGCTTTTCTTCCAGCGGTGGAAGCGGGCTGTTCGCCCTGAAAGCCCGCTAAGCATAGTTGCTTGTAACAAGATGAGTAATGCCGGTTCATGACAAGGACTGTTACTTAAACGGTAATGATCGTTCCCTCGCTTTGCGTGGGAATGCATCCCGTGACGCTCCGCGTCACCGTTGCGTAGGGCTGAAGCCCGGACGCGTCCCCAGGCTGCATTCCCACGCGGAGCGTGGGAACGATCAGACAACGCAACAGTGATAGCGCGCGCCATCCATTCTCCTGATAACCCGTAATCCATGCGGCGCATGCCCGCGCCCAGACCCAGGCCAGAGCGCCCGGTCATCCTTTCGAGCGACAACGCAAATCCCTCCTTGGTGCGCTTATCGCTCCTGGCGGGCGGCAGTAGGGTGGGGCCTTCTGTCACTCACCGGGGAAGACGCATGACAAAAACAACAATGCGCGCCATCTTCAAGCCACAGGCGCTGGCCGCTGCGGTTGCATTGGCGTGCTGTGCCCAGGCACAGGCTGTTTCGTTCAACATTGGCGAGATCGAAGGGCAATTCGACTCCTCGCTGTCGGTGGGCTCGAGTTGGGGCATGCGCGATGCCGACAAGAAACTGGTGGGCACCGTCAATGGCGGTACCGGCCAAGCGTCCACCGGTGATGACGGGCGCCTGAATTTCAAGAAGGGCGAGACCTTCTCCAAGATCTTCAAGGGCCTGCACGACCTTGAATTGAAATACGGCGACACCGGCGTGTTTGTGCGCGGCAAGTACTGGTACGACTTCGAACTCAAGGACGAGGACCGCGAGTTCAAGCCCATCAGCGACCACAACCGCAAGGAGGGCGCCAAATCCAGCGGTGCGCAGATCCTCGACGCCTTTGTCTATCACAACTACTCGCTGGGCGATTTGCCGGGCACCGTGCGCGCGGGCAAGCAGGTGGTGAGCTGGGGCGAAAGTACGTTCATCGGCAACTCCATCAACAGCATCAACCCCATCGACGTCTCGGCGTTTCGCCGCCCGGGTGCCGAAATCAAGGAAGGCCTGATCCCGGTGAACATGCTGTTCGCCTCCCAGGGCCTGACCAACCAACTGACCGTCGAAGGGTTCTACCAGTTGGAATGGGACCAGACGGTGCTGGATAACTGCGGCACGTTCTTTGGCGGCGATGTGGCGGCGGATGGGTGCACTAACAACTACACCGTGGGCAACCCGGCCATCGCGCCACTGCAACCGGTGGCCGCTGCGTTTGGCCAAGGGTTCGGCGTCACCAATGAAGGCGTGATCGTACGTCGGGCGGGCGACCGTGATGCGCGGGATTCCGGGCAGTTCGGCACCGCCTTGCGCTGGCTGGGGGATGACACCGAGTACGGCTTGTACTTCATGAACTACCACAGCCGCACGCCGATGGTAGGCACCATCACCAACACCGCCAGCCTGGGCACGCTCGGCACCATTGCCGGTGCCGCCAACGGCCTGGCGCCTGGTTCCGGTGCTGGCCTGGTGCAGAGTCTGATGCTCGGTCGCGGCCAGTACTACCTCGATTACCCCGAAGACATCCGCCTGTTCGGCGCCAGTTTCTCCACCACCTTGCCCACCGGCACGGCGTGGACCGGAGAAATCAGCTATCGGCCCAACGCCCCGGTGCAACTCAATACCACCGACCTGACCCTGGCCCTGATCAATCCTGTCGCTGGCCAGTTGGCCTCGCCCATCCGCAGCAACTTCGGTTCCGACAACAAAGGCTATCGCCGTAAGGAAATCACCCAGATCCAAAGCAGCATGACCCAGTTCTTCGACCAGGTCCTGGGCGCCGAGCGCCTGACCCTGGTGGGCGAAGCGGCC
>JAFHKH010000950.1 GCA_016937595.1 Pseudomonas cedrina subsp. fulgida
TGTATACGGGGTCGAGGACCCTGACTTATAAGTCGTGCTGACCACCCGGCTCCGGCCGGTGGGTTGTGTGTGGCTGCGAGGTCAAACAATCTGCGTGAATCCAACGGGTTAACGCAAACCTTTGATTTTGCTTGGGGTCTGTTGCATTGTGCGCCCGGCGTCACGGGTATAAACTTTGCAAACTTTACACAGAGGCCACTAGCGGTTCGTTTGGAACCGTTCAGTCAGCATGAAACCGATTCAGCTGCCCTTGGGTGTGCGTCTGCGTGATGACGCCACCTTTATCAACTACTACC
The DNA here is from genome assembly GCA_016937595.1 of Pseudomonas cedrina subsp. fulgida. Taxonomy (GTDB): domain Bacteria; phylum Pseudomonadota; class Gammaproteobacteria; order Pseudomonadales; family Pseudomonadaceae; genus Aquipseudomonas; species Aquipseudomonas fulgida. The sequence goes on from JAFHKH010000950.1 coordinate 297, forward strand.
CAGGCGCCAACGCCGCTGCACTCGGCTATGTCGAGCGGCTCTGCGAAGCCGACGCCGGGTGGACCGAAAGCCTTATCTACCTGTGGGGCAAGCACGGCGTAGGGCGCACCCACCTGTTGCAGGCCGCATGCCTGCGTTTCGAGCAGATGGGCGAGCCGGCGGTCTACCTGCCCCTGGCTGAGTTGATGGACCGCGGTATCGGCATCTTCGACCATCTTGAGCAATACGAACTGGTGTGCCTGGACGACCTGCAAGCGATCGCCGGTAAGGCGGATTGGGAAGAGGCACTGTTCCATCTGTTCAACCGGTTGCGGGACAGCGGCCGGCGTCTGCTGATTGCGGCGTCCACCTCGCCACGCGAATTGCCGATCAAGCTGGCCGACCTCAAGTCGCGCCTGACCCTGGCGTTGATCTTCCAGATGCGCCCGCTGTC
>JAFHKH010000951.1 GCA_016937595.1 Pseudomonas cedrina subsp. fulgida
CCTTGCCTTCGCCCAGCAGGGTTTGCGCAACGTTTTCCAGGCTGAAGGATTCAAAGCTCCAGGTGGCCGAGCGCAGGGCTTCGATGCCATCGATGATCAGCCGCCCGGCGGCGGCGGCAAAGTAGTGATTGCGGCTGCCGTGCTCACGCCAGGCCATCGGTTCTTCGCCACGTCCAAGCATGAGCGGCACATTGAGGCGCTGGGCATGTTCGTGGAGTACGCGCAGGTCGAACTGCACCACATTCCAGCCGATGATTGCATCAGGGTCGTGCAGGGCGAGCCATTGGTTGAGGCGTTCGAGCAGTTGGGCGCGGGTGTCGCAGTAGTCGAGCTTGAAGTCCACGCCGTCGGCTTTGTTCGGTGGGCCGAGCATATACACCTGGCGCTCGCCGCAGCCTTCGAGGGCGATGGAATACAGGTCGCCCTGGGCGGTGGTCTCGATGTCGAGGGACACCAGTTTCAAGGGAGGACGGTAATCGGGCGCGGGTTTCATCTGCGCCTCCAGCAAGGCGCCGGTTGCGTC
>JAFHKH010000952.1 GCA_016937595.1 Pseudomonas cedrina subsp. fulgida
GGCGAGGCGATAATCCAGGGTTTCATCCCCGGTCTGCAACCATACCTGATAACGCGCGGCATCCTGGGGCGCCGGCACTTCCAGCTCGGCGAGCGCCGTGACGTGGTCGTGGGTCAGTTCCCAGGTTTCATCGGTGTAGAGGTTCTTCTGGGTGCCCAGGTAACCGTCAAACATCCGATGCGGGCTGACCGCCGGGTTCACCAGCAGCGCCTTGAGGCCATGGCGTTCGGCAAGGTGGGTTGCATAGTAGCCGCCGAGTGAGCTGCCGACCAGCAGTGGCCGACCCAGTTCTGCAATGGCCTCCTCGAGTTGAGGAATCGCCTGACGGGGATGGTGATGCAACGCCGGTACGCGCAATTGATCGGCCAGGCCGAGAGTACCCATCACGCGGATCAACTGGCTGGCCTTGTTGGACGCCGGCGCACTGTTGAAACCGTGGATATACAGGATCGAAGCGGACATGCCGGGCTCTCCGTGACTCAGCCAAAGGGGCGCAGTTTACAGGGATCGAGGGCGTGTGTGAGGTCCAAGATTCTCAATACACTGAAGATCCAATGTGG
>JAFHKH010000953.1 GCA_016937595.1 Pseudomonas cedrina subsp. fulgida
ATTTCGTAGGTGTGTCCCGCCGCGGCAAGCCCGGCGGCCACTTGCGCGGCCACGCTATGAGTGAGGGATTGCGGGTCGTGATGGGCAACAACGATCAGTGCATGCTTGACATTGACTCCGGTTTGGCGTTAGGCTGGCGCTTAAGTTACGTTTAGTAAGTTAGTCTCGATAAGTTACTTTTGGTATATAAGCATGTCAAGTCCATCCGCCCCTGCCCCGCGTCGTCGCCTTTCCCGTGAAGATCGCTCGCGTCAATTGCTGGACGTCGCCTGGCAACTGGTGCGCGATGAAGGCACCGAAGCCCTGACCCTTGGCCGCCTGGCGGAGTTGGCGGGGGTCACCAAGCCGGTTGTCTACGACCATTTCGTCACCCGTGCCGGATTGCTGGCCGCGCTGTACCGGGATTTCGATGCGCGCCAGGACCGCGTGTTCAGCGAGCGTATCGAAGCCAGCAACGCGACCCTCGAGGACCGGGCCTGGGTCATCGCCGCGTCGTATGTGGAGTGCGTGTTGTTGCAGGGCCGGGAAATTTCGGGGGTGATTGCAGCGCTGAACAGCTCACCGGAGCTGGAAGCCCTCAAGCGCGAATACGAGACGATCTTCCTCGACAAGTGCCGCGACGCATTGTCGCCCTTTGGCCGCGTATCCCAGGCGGGGCTGCGGGCAATGCTGGGCGCGGCGCAAGAGCTGTCACAGGCAGCGGCCAGCGGCGAGATCAGCCGTGAAGAAGCGCAGCAGGAGTTGCTGGAGACCATCCTGGCAATGGTCAACCGCGCACGGTTATCCGTGTGAACAGGTTTCCTGTGGCAAGCCCCAATG
>JAFHKH010000954.1 GCA_016937595.1 Pseudomonas cedrina subsp. fulgida
ACCGCATTCGCGAGCAAGCCCGCTCCCACATTGGATCTTTGGCGCCTTCAAGACGGGGGCTTGCCGTAAGCGGCAGTAGTCCGCCGTTTTTTCGACTCTCACCAAACCCTAAAGTCTTCTTACCTACCCGCAAACCCCCGTTCCGCCTGCACTTCAGCGTCTTCTTCAAAGTTGGTTCGCAAATTGCTTAAGCCTCATCAGTACAGCGGTGGGCGGCAAGCGTCCGTCAGAAAGAGGAAGAAGCGTGGACAAGTACCTTTATGTGGCAATGACCGGCGCCAGCCAGAATGCACTGGCGCAGAAGGCCCATGCCAACAACCTGGCGAACATTTCCACCAATGGTTTCCAACGTGACCTGGAACAGGCGCGTTCGATGCCGGTGTTCGGTGACAGCTTTCCGGCGCGGGCGTTTGCGCTCACCGAGCGTCCGGCCACCGACTTTACGCCGGGCGCGATGATCGAAACCGTCGCGACCTCGACGTGGCCGTCAGCGGCAACGGCTGGATGGCCGTGCAAACCCCGGATGGCGGCGAAGCCTATGTGCGCAGCGCCAGCATGAACGTGGATGCGCTGGGCGTGCTGCGTGCCGGCAACGGCATGCCGATCATGGGCAACG
>JAFHKH010000955.1 GCA_016937595.1 Pseudomonas cedrina subsp. fulgida
CTGGCCGCGGACCTGCAGGCGATTCTGAGCCTGGCCCAGCACTCGGTGGGCGAAGGCCGGCAACTGATCGCGGGCCTGCCCCCACGGTGCTGGACGATTTCGGCCTGTTCAAGGCCCTCGATAAAGAAGCCGACCGCCTGCGTGACGCCGGCATCCAGGTGCTGTGGCGCGCGCAATGTGCGGCACGGCTGCCCAGCCCGGTGGAGATCGCCGTGTTCAGGATCGGCCAGGAAGCGATCAATAACGTGCTCAAACATGCGCAGGCAAGCCAGGTCGTGCTGAACCTGGAACTGCATGACGAGATGGCCATCGTGCAAGTCGATGACAACGGCACGGGCTTCGCACACGACCCGCACCGGAACGGGGCGGACCATGTCGGCCTTGCCACCATGCAGGAGCGCGCCAGCCTGCTGGGCGGCCGCTTCAGCTGCGTCAGTGAGGTCGGCGGCGGCACCCGAGTGCGGGCCAGCGTGCCGGCCATGGTGCAGGGAGCGGCACAATGAGCCCTGTGTTACGCCTGGTCCTGGCCGGACCATGAAGTCACGCGGACCGGTTTTGTCGCGCTGCTCGCCGGTCATCCGCAGTTTGAGGTCTCGGCCAGGCAGGTGACGGCCAGCACGCGGTGGAACTGTGCGAACAGCTGCTGCCGGATATCGTCATCCTCGACATCCGCATGCCGGTGCTCAACGGCCTGGGCGCCGCACGCCTGCTGCAGCAACGCCTGCGACGGTGAAAGTGGTGATATTCACCATGGACGACAGCCCCGACCATCTGGAAGCGGCGATGAGCGCCGGGGCGGTCGGCTATTTGCTCAAGGACGCCAGCCGTGACGAGGTGATCCAGGCCTTGCAAACCGTCGCTGCCGGTGGCGAAGCGCTGGACACGGCGGTCAGCGCGCGCCTGTTGCGGCGCATGACCGAACGCCAGGCCACGCGCGG
>JAFHKH010000956.1 GCA_016937595.1 Pseudomonas cedrina subsp. fulgida
CGCCGTGGGCGAGCGCTACTGCGCCATTGCCAGGCCATGCTGCTGGAAGCGGAAATGGCCGATGAGGCCGTGGTCAGCATGTCCAGCGAGGCCGCGTGGGCGCCTGCGCGTAAGCTGCCCGGTAGGCATGACGCAGCACATCCTGCCGGACATGGTGGCAGGTTTTCTCGCCGCCCACCCTCAGGTGCAATTGGAGATGACCCTGGTCAATCGCCGTGTCGACCTGGTGGCCGAAGGCATTGATGTTGCCTTGCGCGTGCGCGAACTCGGCGATGAGGACCCGCTGCTGGTGACCAAGCGTTTGCGCCAGGCCCAGACCCTGCTGGTCGCCAGCCCCGAACTGGTGCGCGGGCGCCGCATCGAGAGCCTCGACGACCTCAGGCAGTTGCCCATGCTCGGCGCGCTGGAGGCTGATCGCCTGGTGCACGAGCGTATTCTCGACCCGCAGGGCACGCCGCACGACCTGGTGATGGAGGCGCGCCTGGGCATCGATGATTTCATTGTGCGCAAAGCCAGCGCCATCATGGGCCTGGGTTTTACCGTGCTGCCGATGATGTACTGCGAAGAAGAACTGGCCAGCGGCCGGTTGGTGCAATTGTTGCCCGCATGGTCATTACCCGGCGGCTGGCTGCAGGCGGTCTACCCGCATCGGCGCGGCGTATCGCCAGCGATTCGCGCCTGGATCGACTACCTGGAAGAAGGCTTCAAAAGCTGCGGAGACCGCTATTTATGAAGATGAGCGAAGCCCAGGTCGCCAGCTTCTGCCTCAGCCTGCCCGGCGCGCGCGAAGACTACAAATGGGGTGGCGTACGGGTGTTCTCGATTGCCGGCAACAAAATGTTCGCCCTGCAAAACCTGCGCGGTGAATCGCTG
>JAFHKH010000957.1 GCA_016937595.1 Pseudomonas cedrina subsp. fulgida
GTGCCGTCGTAGTTCGGCACCCAGTCCACGGTTTCTTTGTGCAGGTCGGCCAGCAGCTCGTGCGCCAGCTTGGTCATGCGCACTTCGGTGTATCGCATGGCCGCGGCGTTGTCGCCGTCGACCGAACCGAAGTTGCCCTGGCCGTCTACCAGCAGGTAGCGCAGGGAAAACGGCTGGGCCATCCGAACGATGGTGTCGTACACCGCAGTGTCGCCGTGAGGGTGATACTTACCGATCACGTCACCGACAACACGGGCAGATTTCTTGTACGGCTTGTTCCAGTCGTTACCCAGCTCGCTCATCGCGAACAGCACACGCCGGTGCACGGGCTTCAAGCCGTCGCGCGCATCAGGCAGTGCCCGACCGACAATCACGCTCATCGCGTAGTCGAGGTAGGACTGTTTCAGCTCGTCTTCGATATTGACCGGGAGGATTTCTTTGGCCAGTTCGCCCATGAGAAGCCTGATTCCTTTTTCGGGTGAAACCTCGTCACATCCATTCGGGACGAACGAAGCTCGCCGTTGCCGGCAGAGTGCCTGACAACGACTTACGACAAATCAACGAGTTATGACACGGATCTGCACGTTATCGGCCACCCCTCGGGGCGGCCCTGGAAACCGCCGGATGTTATCACAATCGCCGCCACGCACCTATCCCCCTGATGCGCATGGAGGCTAGTAATTTGACGGGTGACAGGCTTGAGAGGGACGAGAGGGGCTCAGAGGTGGGGTGGTGCTGTTTTTTGAGGGCGGATC
>JAFHKH010000958.1 GCA_016937595.1 Pseudomonas cedrina subsp. fulgida
GAAGTTCACGCCGAAGCTGCGGTTGTTGAAGTCCTCACAGCCCTGGCCGTCCAGGCAGGTTTGCAGGGCTTGTTCGAGGTTGGTGGAAAAGAATGAGGTCTGCCAATTAGCGCTGAAGCCTTTGTCGGTAATCTCGCGCTGCGCCGGCAGGAAGTTGCCGATAAAACTCGGGTGCGGCCAGTTGGAGGCGAGTGAGACCTGGCTGGTCTTGCCCACCGGCACCACTTGCAGTTGCTCGGTGCCTTGCAGGCGCAGGTCAAAAGCGAAATCCACGACAGCGGGCTTTTTGCTGTCCTGTTCCGGCAGCACCACATGCACGCCTTCGCCCAGCCAGTCGATCTGGGAGCCCGGTTCGAACTCCAGTTGCTGGCTGCCCAGCTCAAGCTTCAGCGCGTTTTCGATGCCGCGAATATCGCTGATGCCCACCGCCAGAAACGCCGGCTCAAAGCGGTAATCGGCGAAGTTCTCGGTAATGCCCAACTGCGCAGGCAGTTCGAAACGCCCGCTGATGCGGTTATCGGCATGGAACAGCCGTGCCTGGTAAATGCCGCGCGCGCGCAGTTCG
>JAFHKH010000959.1 GCA_016937595.1 Pseudomonas cedrina subsp. fulgida
GCGGCCGACGCTTTCCTGGGCCGCGCAGGACCTGTTGGCTGGCCTTGCCGGCGCGATCCACCGCTTGCTCGACGTGCACCGCGATGTGGCCCATGGCGTCTTCCATGCGCTGCATCGAGCCGGTCATCTGGGTGATTTCCCCCAGTTGGTGGCGTGCGCCTTTTTCCAGGGTACCGCTGGCGCTGGCCAGCTCCTGGCCGAGTTCGCCAAGGCCCTGGGAGTCGCGGGCGACGCCATCGATCAGGTGGGTGATTTGCTGCAGGAAATGATCGAAACGCTTGGCCAGGGACACATGCGCCTTACTCTCGCCTTGGCTGGTTTGCGTGCTGACCTGGGAGGTGACCGCGAGCATTTTCTCAAGCATTTCCTGGCTTTCGACCGCTTCGGCCTGACTGTGCACGGCCAGGTAGAGCAGGGCGATGGTTTCCATGACCACGTAGAACGCGTGGACAAAGACCATGCTCCAGCCGGCGTGGTGCTCCATCACAAACACCGGGAAGCCTTGATGCTGCAGTGCATGAAACACCACGTGGTGCACGGCGATGGTGGCCGCCGCGACCAGGATCGGCAGCCAGTCGCGATAAAACGTCAGCACCGCCAGCAGC
>JAFHKH010000096.1 GCA_016937595.1 Pseudomonas cedrina subsp. fulgida
GGGTTCAACGTGGTGACCCAGGGATCGGCACAACGTTGCGGCCTGGCGAACGGCGTCGACGCTCTCGCTGGAGGTCGCCCAAGGCCCGAGTTGTTCAACCAACGCGATACGCAGCGACCGAGGGTCACGCTGCAGCGCCGCGGTATAGGGCTGCATCTGCATGGGCGCGGCATAGGGTGCGCCCAGGTCGATCCCTGCAGTGGCATCCAGCAGCGCGGCGCTATCACGTACCGACAAGGTAATGGCATGGGGCGTGCCCATCCCGGCCCAGCCCTCGCCGATCATCGGTCCGGAAGGCAGCAGGCCACGGCTGGGTTTTAAACCGAACACGCCACAGCAGGACGCCGGCACGCGTAAGGAACCGCCGCCATCGTTGCCATGGGCGAACGGCACGACACGCGCCGCCACCAGGGCCGCCGCGCCGCCGCTGGAACCGCCGGCGCTGTGGTCGGTGTTCCACGGGTTGCGCGTGGCACCGAAGCGGTTTGATTCGGTGGAGTACGAGGTGCCAAATTCCGGCGAGGTACTGGTGCCTACAATCACACAACCGGCACGGCGCAAACGCGTCACCAGTTCCGCGTCAACGTCGGCGCGAAAGCTCCCCTGCGCGTGGGAACCATTGGTCATGACCGCGCCGTTGACCGGCGAGAACAAGTCTTTGATCAAGGTCGGCACCCCGGCAAATACGCCTTCACCGGGCCGCGCTGTGCGGGCGGCCTCACGGGCCGAATCATACAGGCGCTCGGCCACGGCGTTGAGCTGCGGTTCGACCCGCTCGATTCGATCGATCACCGCCTCCAGCAGTTCGCCCGGCTGTATTTCGCCGCGTCGCAGCCACTCGGCCAATCCCGTGGCGTCTTCGGTGTCCAGCAGGTTGTGGATGTCCATGTGCATCTCCTCTTGATTATGAATGGCTTGAGCCGCAAGTACGGGTGAGCGTCTTGCGCCGCGCTTGCAGGCCGGCCAGCACCCAGACGAGGGCCGAGAGAACACTGGCGAACGCCAGCCACTGAATGGAAAGACGCAGGTCGCCCGAGTAGACAGTGAACAGCGCCACCACCAGTGGGCTGACAAATTGCCCGACATACAGGCAAGCGGTGAAGCCGCCCAGGCCGCGCCCGCGTGTGCTGGCGCTCAGGGCATTCATTACCGGCGCCATCGCGTTGGGCACCAGCAGCCCGGCGCCCAAGCCGTGAATCAATATGGCCAGCAGTAGCGCGTTGTAGCTTTGCCCGCGCATCAGCAGCCACAGCCCCAGGCCCAGCAACGTCAGCAACACTGCATTGCAACCGGGGATACCGATGCGACGGCGCAGCAGCGGCCAGGCCAACGAACCGCCCAGGGTCGCCAACAGGCTCAGGCCCGCCGACAGCCCGATCATGGTGCTGGACGTCACGCCCAGGCCGACCAGCAGAACCGGCGCCTGGATCGGCACAACAAACGTCAGGACCATACCGCTGAGAATCAGCAGGTAACCAAGCACCAGGGGCAGGATCGCTACCCGCCCCTCGTCAGGCACGTCGATTGGCTGCCGGCTGGCTTCAGGTTCCCACAGCACTTTCATCATCACCGGCACCAGCAGCAATGGCAGCAGGTACAGCAGAAACGGCTGGCGCCAGGAATGCTCACCCAGCGCCCCGCCCACCACGAAGAACAGCGCGCCCACCAGGCCGATGGTCACCACTTGCCGATTGATGTAGCGCATGCGTTCCTCGCCGTGCCAATAGTCGGCGATCAGCGCGGCGCAGCAGGTCATGACCGCGGCTTCGGCGCAGCCAAACAACAGGCGTACGCCGACGATGGTCGACAAGTTATCCAGGATTGCCGGCAGCGCGCCGAGTACGGCATACAGCAGGGTCGCGATGATCAGCAAGGCCTTGCGCCCGACCCGGTCGGCCAACCACCCGGCCAACGGCGCGCACAACGCAATCGCCAGTGCCGGCCCGGTGACCACCAGCGGCACCAGCAAGTCGGCGTGCGCGTCCAGCGGGCCGAACTCGGCGCCAAGCTTGGGCAGGACCGGTGCAACCATGACCGCCCCCATGATCGTCAGGCTACTGCCCAGCATCAGCACCAGCCCTTCACGGCGGCCGGTGGCTCGCCGGGGTAACGCGCACTCAGAACGTATTGGGTTCATGTCCGGCCCCTTAGAAACTTTGAGAGATACGCAGCGCCACGGTGTAACCCTCGGCCCGGTTGCGGGCGTCGGTTTCCTTGTAGGCATGCAGCCAGATGGGGGGCAGGCCTGGCTTGAAGTAACTCACCGCCGGCCGACGGCCAATACCCGTGCGCGATTGCCCGACTGCAGCCCCGGCGCGTCGTCATCGCTGAACTGGCGGTAGTAGTAACCGCCCAGGCCCAGCGTCCACGGCCCCATGTGCTGGCCCACGGCAAATTCATGGCGGTACTCGACGCCGTTTTTGTAGTGGGTCGCGGGGTTGCGGGTGTTGACGTCGACTTCAAAGCTTGAGGACACCTCGAAGCCACTGTCGGTGATGTAGGTGGCGTTGACGAGCGGCGAGAACGTCCAGTGATTGAGCCCCGGGGAAATCAGACGATTCTTGTCGTAGTCACCGGTGGGCGTCTGGACCTGTAATTGCGTATTGATGAACAGATTCGGCGACAGGTTCCACTGCAGAATCACTGGCAGCAACTGCATGTCGGCCATTCGGAAGGGATCGGCCTCCAGGCTCAGCGGCCCGACCGGCGTGGGCACCTTGACCGACGCGTCCATCTTGAAAAACGGCACCACCGCGCCAAAACCATACTGGGCGCCCAGCACGGTGTGATCCGTCATGCGCATATAGGCCACGCTGGTAGACAACACATCCAGCGAGAGGTGGTTGTCGACGGAGCGCCCGTGGCGGTCCTTCTGCACGTTGGCCGAATAAAACCCCGTTCGCAGCCCCAGCGTTCCGAATGGTGTGACCGGCGGCGTCATCCCCGCGCCGAAATCGTAGACCCCGGCGGCGGTGGTCGGCGCACCGTTCTCGGTGGCCTGGGCGCCGGCGCAGCAGCCGAGTAGCCCCAGGGTGAACAGCGTCATGCGTGCGGCGTTTGCATTATTGTTATGAATCATCGAATGCCCCTCCCATCAAGTGGTGTGGGCCATCCTATGGAGCAGCGTCGTGAGCGGGTTATCCGTTTTCAGCAGAGTTGAGTACGCCGCAGGGTCTGCGAAGGGCTTTCGCCAAACATGGTGCGGTAATCGCCCGAAAACCGGCTCAAATGCCAGAACCCCCAGCGTGCCGCCACTTCCTGTACGCCCTGGGACTGCGTGCTCGTACGCAGTTCACGACGCACCGCATTGAGGCGCAATGCACGCAGGTAGGCCACCGGATTGATCCCCAGGGTTTCCTGGAAACAGTACTGGAGTTTGCGCCGACTGGCGCCGATATGGTTGCACAGGTCGAGGATCGACAACGGCTCGTCAAGGTGGCTCAGCGCATATTCGCGGGCGCGGTCGACCATTCTTTTACGCGCGGTGGGGTTGAGCGGTGGCGCTTGATCCGGTGCAATCAATTCCAGGATGTGCAGCATCACCGTATCGCGTATGCCGCGGCGGATCGAGTCGTGCCCGAGCAACGCATCCCGTCCCTGGTCGTAGCGCGCCAGCTCATCGAACAATGCCGCGAGCTCATGTTGCACGGACGAGTCGCCCAAGCGGTAACACTTGGGAAGATCGGTAATTCGAAAAGCGCTGCCCTGACGTTCCAGAACATGCTCCAGCACGTGCTCGTCAATCGCCACGCTGAGCAGGTCAAGGTGCTGGGGCGTGTGCAGCTCAGGCAAGTTATGCCCGTGGGCGACCAACAGGCTGGGCTCGTGAATCGGATGCCCCGCGCAGTACACCGGGCCGTGCGCACTCAACGGCAAGCTGAAGGTGATTGCGCCGTCCCAGGCCGCTCCGCTCTTGATCATGGCTTGATTAGAGCGGTCGCGGGCCAGTTGCATCCAGTCCGAACGGAACTCGATCAACTCGCCTTCAAAGGCGCCCGGCGATAACTGATCGTAGCGGACCTGCCAGCCGCGCATGTTGCGCGCGTGCTCATCGATATCACTCGTCAGGAAACGCTGGAGGGGCGACGTCGACCGCACGCGCATCGAGACCGCAGGTATCAGCTGATTATTGTTGTTCATTACCCGACCTTTTTCAGTTGCAAGGCTTACAGGTCAGCTGCAACGCAAGTTCCATTCCGAAATCAGGGTGGGTCATGAATTTGTGCCGAAAATGGATAGCGCGCCCAGGGCGGTACATTGTTTCTGGATGAAATCACCAGCCTCAGTCTGGGCGGGCAAAGCAAATTGCTGCGGGCGTTGCAGAAGCGCGAGATCGAACGCGTCGGCCGTGGATATCGCCCGCCCCTGCCCCTGCGCCCTGTGGGAGACCAAGACCGACCAGCGTACCGAGTTTGTCTATCTGATCAGATGGCCGGATACCGAGACAATGCGCCAGGGCTGGGTAAAGCTGATGGCGGACCAGGAATGGTCCGCCATCAAAGAAAAAAGCGCCGCGGAGCACGGCGCAGCGGTAGGTGCCGCCCCTGTACTCATTGGCATGGGATCAAACAGGCCCCTTCCTCGATCGCTGCACCTCGTGATAAAAACTACCGATAACGCGCCAGCAGCAGAGAAATGGCGACGTCACTCTTCTGGTTCACGCAGTTAAGTGTTCTTCAGGCCGATTGTTTTCAATTGACAGAGGCAATAATGTCACCCTTCGATCTACAGCGGATGTTGATAGATGAGTTCCCTCTGTCGTTTTTGTTAGAGGTTGGCTTGCGAGCAACCTTTGCCTTTTTTGCTGTTTTTCTATTCTTAAAATCAAGCGGCAGGCGTGGCATAAGGCAACTATCGCTGTTTGAACTAGTCGTCATTCTGACGCTAGGCTCCGCTGCCGGGGACGTGTCTTTCTACCACGACGTTCCGCTGTTGCCGGTCGCTATGGTTTTTCTAACGCTCCTGCTCCTTTACCGCACTACCGTACTGCTCATGACCAAGAGCAAGAAATTTGAAGCGTGGATTGATGGTTTGCCTGTGACGGTTATCAGCGAAGGTCAATACGAGCTCAAATCACTGGAGAAACTGAACATTTCATCGAGCGAACTGCTGATGGAATTGCGTCAACAAGGCGTTGAACACCTGGGCCAGGTGAGGTTGGGGTTAGTGGAGACTGACGGCGATATCAGCCTGTATTTCTATGAACAGCAAGACCTGCGTCCTGGATTATCCGTTCTTCCAGTGGAGCACCGTCCAACGTTCAAAACAGCACCGACTGCTGCGCTCTATAGCTGCGTGAATTGCGGTTTCACGATGCACCTTCAGGAAGAACAAAGTGCCCATTGCCTGCGGTGCGATCAGGACATCTGGTCTACAGCGTTAAGCAATCCAAGATGCAGGTGATGGTATTGATACCAATACCACCCTGAGCACTGCCACATGACATGGGTTTATTTGTGCTCAATACCCGATCACTTGGCCAGCCAAGACTCTACGGTGTCTGAACCATGGTCAGCCTTCCATTCTTTTAAGCCTTTGTGATTGCCGCCCTTGGTTTCAATGATCTCGCCGGTGTGCGGGTTTTTATAGACCTTCACTTGGCGGGCTTTGCGTGTACCGGCTTTGGGCGCGGCTACAGGCGCGCGTCGACCGGCTTGCGGATCAAGCAGGTTGATCACGTCTTTTAAGCTGTAGCTGTATTTTGCGAGCAAATCGCGCAGCTTCGTTTCAAACTCAATTTCTTTCTTCAGGCCAGCATCGCCTTTCAGGGCCTCTAAGGCCTGGAGCTGCTCGGCAAGGTGTTTTTCAAGCTGGCGGAATTCTGCGAGTTTAGACATTGGGGAACCTCTTTTAGATGTATTGCTACATTACACTAAAAGGACGCGTGCATGTACGGATAGGGCTGTTGTCGCAGGCGGTACTTAATAAATTGAATGCTACGTAAGAGAACAACGCCACTGAGCAGGAGAAAAGAAGGCGACAAAACAACCAAGAAATTTATATGTCTTGCAATGACAATCTTCAGCGTAAGCTTCTGACAAAGTCATTTTCTTGATTGCTGCCGTTCATGCTGAATAGACAGCATCGCCCTTAAGTTATCCATTTTTTTGAACTCGCTGGGCTACGTCGCACAGCCACTGGCGCAACAGTTGGGCGGCCTCACCCAACCTCACATCGTTGGCCTGCACCAGATAATAGCCCTTGCCAGTGTTTAGTACAGCGTCGAAGACGGGGACAAGGAGGCCTCGTTGTACGTCCTCCTCAACCAGCCAAGGGCTGGTGAGCACTAAACCTTGATCGCGCCGCGCCGCGTCGATTGCCAGTTCAGACTGATCGAATTTAAGGCTGCTGGAGAAGCTAGCCAAGGACATATCGACCGACGATAGCCATTGAGGCCAGTGCGCATGAGACGTCGTATAGAGCAAAGTCGCACCCGGCAAATAATCCAGACTATGCAACTGGAGCCGTTCGCGGTAAGCCGGGCTGCAGTAGACCCTTACCGCGTCCGGCAAGAGCAGTTCTGCGTGCACGTCACCGTCATATCCATCGAAATGCCGCACGGCCAGGTCGCAGGTCGCGTCATTGAAGTCCACGGTATCAGTGGACGCGTTCAGGTGCAGTTGCACCTCGGGATGGCGCTCCGTGAACAAAGGCATCCGCTTTGCGAACCAGGAGTTGGCGAACGCCGGCGGCAGGCTCAAACGGACCTGCCTGTCTCTCAGCCCCCGGACCGCCAGGTTGGCGGTCTCCAGTTGGCGAAGAGCCGGCTTCACCTGCTCCCAGTAGCTCAGCGCTTCAGCCGTAGGCTGCAACCTGCGCACACTGCGCACAAACAGTGGCGTTCCCAGCCAACCTTCGAGCTTGCGAATCTGTTGCCCTACCGCTCCCGGCGTTACGAACAACTGGTTTGCAGCAAGGCTGACGCTGCCGGTGCGCATGACCGCGTCAAAGCAAGCGATGGCCCTGAGGGGCGTATCAGCTCTCATGGCGTAGTTTTTCTCTTCTATAGACTCAAAACACATGATTTGTAGCGGCTTGCGTACTTTCCCACAATCGAATTTCGCCAAAGCGCAGCAATGAACCCGATCGTACCGGCGTCGACCCGCAGTGGGTCTGCGTCCTGCTGGAGAATGCTCCAGCTGCTGATCAGCCTGCGCGAAGCCGGCTGTTCAGTCAGCCGAGTCAGAAATAATCGCTGTCAAAATCAATGAGAAAAGGTACCGGTAAGTGAGAAAGTCAGTAGATGGAGCTGCCACGGCGGTCATGGTGCTGCTGTGCCTCATTTGGGGGGCCCAGCAGGTGGCAATGAAAGCGGTTGCCGATGACATAGCACCTATCATGCAGGTCGCCGTGCGCTCCGGAGTCGCTGCAGTCTTGGTCTGGCTGGCGGGAAAATGGATCATGCGGGAGCTGTGGTTACCAGGCGTTTGGTACCGCTCCGGGTTGGTCGTAGCCGTTCTGTTCGCTGGGGAATTTCTGTTTATCGCGCAAGGCTTACGCTGGACAAGTGCCTCACATATGGCGGTTTTCCTGTACACGGCGCCCTTGTTCGCCGCCATTGGCCTGCATCTACGCTTGCCGGAGGAGCGCCTTAGCGCGATTCAATGGGTGGGTATGTCTCTCGCGTTTGCGGGGATTGCCATCACCTTTCTCATGCCACGCGACGGGACAGCCATTCAAAGCGCCAACGCACACAGTCTTCTGGGTGACCTGCTGGGCTTGTGCGCGGGCGCAACCTGGGGATTTACCACGGTTGCGGTGCGTACCAGTCGTCTGAGTGAAGCGCCAGCAACCCAGACCCTGTTTTACCAACTGGCAGGGGCCTTTCTCGTTCTGCTGCCTTTAAGCCTGCTGACGGGCCAAAGCGCGATGATTTTTTCAACCGATGCAGTCGCCAGCCTGCTTTTCCAGACGTTAATCGTGTCAGTAGCAAGCTACTTGATCTGGTTCTGGATGCTGCGTCGCTACCTCGCGGCGCGCCTTGGAGTGCTGGCCTTCATGAGTCCGCTGTTTGGCGTACTGCTGGGTTATTTGTGGCTCGCGGAGCGCACGAGCTTCGGGTTTCTACTGGGCGCAGGCCTGACTATTGTCGGCCTGCTCGTGGTGAACCTTAGCAATACGGCCGTACAGAATCGGGGGATAGGTGCCGCCCAACGTAGGAATAGTCACTCCACATAACGCAGCCAAAGATGAGTCCGACCAGAGATTGCCTGGGCAACGGCAAAAAGGCGCGCAGGCAGCTCGTCATCCGCAGTGTTGTAGAGCGCACAAAAGTCTTTCGCAACGCGATTAGCCAAGGCCAGGTCAGGCGGCTCAGCACGCATGAAGCCAATGTAAGAGGCGCCCACGCCCATCAGCTCATAGCCATGGGCTTCTGAAAAATGGCGCGCAACCGCAAAGTTTTTTGCAGGGTCCAAGTCACAGGTGAAGTAGCCATTTGGAAAAGCCGCGAGTGCCTGGCAAGACTGCTGAACAGGCACCAGAAGCGCTGAAAGGGGCTGCTCCAGAAGCGAAACAGGGTTGTCCTGGTAACCCAGCCACTCCTGCCAGGCAGGCTCATCAAGCGTCAGACCATGGGCGCAAGCCTCTGCGAAAGAGGTGGCGGCTACCAGGTTCATGAAATTGCGAAAGCAGATGGCAAACTCCGCTTTCGTAGTCACATAGCCGATGTATTCACCCTGTTCGAAGCATTCTGGAGGTAACCCCGCTATGTCCTGCTCTGACGCATCATCCATCCCCAGATTATTACGCACATGCCCTGAGGTGTAGCGAGCCTGGTGCAGCTCATCGAGGGAGAACAGGGGTATAAAACCAGGATGCGACTCAGCAATCTTTCGATGGGCTTCGGTCAGATCGTCAACGCTGGTAATCCCGCTCACCCCGTATTCATCGCATGTGCCTATGGACGGGTTGTCACGCATGCCATTGCCGCGAAATTCGATATCCATAACCGTTGGTTTCTCTACGTGGGTACTGAAATGAGTGAGCCATCCTAAGCGCTACACCTTCTGGTGACTATCCGCCGCCTCAGCCGGATAAAACTCGCCCTCCTTCCCTAGCGTCGCCAGCCGCTCGCGCACGATCATCTCGACATTGGCCACTGCGGCCGGGTCCTCAGGGTTGACCCACTGCACCCACAGGCGTCGGACATTCTGATCGTGGGTGCCCTCGCTCATCATTTCGTGGGTGAACACGTGTTCGCCGCGCCATAGACACAGCTGGGCATGCGTTCCGCCAAGCCATATCTCGTTGATTGATCCGAGGTCAGTGGTAGCCAGTTGGTCGACTGTGATTGTCTTGTCCATTGCGCTGCTCCCTTTCCAATGAGTAGGCACCGGTAGACTGACAGGCACGGCGGGTCGTTCCAAGTGTCGGCCGTTCAACCGCGCCGCCCCTTGCAGGCGCTGGTCTGCACGGCCTCGTTCGCGCCAACGACCCATCTAAACTGGTCAGTCCAAAATTAATTATTAACAATTGGTATTGCCAATATGGCGTTCGGCGCGTAGGTTTTCAGCTTTGATCACTCGAGCGGGCATGCGTCCGCCTACAACAAAAAGAGATCGCCTGATGCTGACTGTCATCTGCAATGAACCGGGCTCGTTGAGCGCCGTCGAGCGAGAAAAACCGGCCAGGAAGCCTGGCGAAATCCTGATTCGCATCAAGCGCGTCGGGGTCTGCGGTACCGATCTGCATATTTTCACCGGCAACCAGCCCTACCTCCAATACCCACGGGTGATGGGGCATGAGTTCTCCGGGATAGTGGAAGAAACTGACAGCGCCAGCGACCTCAACGTGGGCGATGTGGTGTATGTGATGCCCTATCTTTCCTGCGGCACCTGCATCGCCTGCCGCCGGGGCAAGACCAACTGCTGCACGCACATCCAGGTGTTGGGGGTTCATTGCGACGGTGCCTTCACCGAATACCTGAGCATCCCCCATGCGTTCGTTCACAAGGCAATGGGCGTGTCACTTGACCAGGCCGCGATGATCGAATTTTTGTCTATCGGCGCCCATGCCGTACGGCGTTCAAATCTGCAGGCGGATAACCGTGTGCTGGTGGTCGGCACCGGCCCGATCGGCATGGCGGCGGCGATCTTCGCCCGTTTGCGTGGCGCGCAGGTCATTGTTCTGGATACGCGGGACGATCGCCTGGCATTCTGCAAGGAACACCTGAAGGTTCACGCCGCCGTGAAAATCGGCGACGGCGACAAGGAAACGCTGGCTGAACTGACCGAGGGGGATTTTTTCGACGTGGTGTTCGACGCCACCGGCAATGCCCGGGCCATGGAGCGCGGGTTTGAATTCATCGCGCACGGCGGGACCTATGTGATGATCTCGGTGGTGCGCGATTCCATCACGTTCTCCGACCCTGAATTCCACAAACGCGAAGCCACGCTGATGGGCAGTCGCAACGCCACCCAGGAAGACTTCCGCCATGTTGAGGAATGCTTGCGCAATGGGTTGATTCCCCACGCCGCCCTCAATACCCACCGACTGACGCTGAGCACCGTTGCCGGCTCTTTCGCCAGCCTGCTCGACCCGAAACAAGGCGTCGTCAAAGCAATCATCGAGTGTTAGGAGCAGCGTGATGAGCGATACGCAATCCTTGCTTGTGCTGACGCCCGGAGACGATGTGGCCGTGGCCCGAGGCGACATCGCCGCCGGCCGCAGCTCAGCGCCGACGGTGTCGTGCTGGTTGCGCGGCAGCCGATTCCGTCCGGCCACAAGATCGCCCTGCGCCCGGTGCTGGCCAGCCAACGGGTCCGCAAATATGGCCAGACCATCGGCGTGGCCACCCAAGCCATTGAGCCCGGCGACTACGTGCACGTACACAACCTCGACATGCCCGCGACCAATGCCGAACACAACGTGCAGAACCTCTACGTACCCACTGTGTTCAGCCGTGAACCGACGACATTCGACGGCTATGTCCGCGCGAATGGACGCGTCGGCACCCGCAACTACATCGGGGTCATTTCCAGTGTCAACTGCTCGGCAACCGTCTGTAAACACATCGCCAATGCGTTCTCGTCCGAGCGCCTGAAGGACCTCCCCAATGTCGATGGCGTGGTTGCAATTACCCACGGCAGCGGCTGTGGCATGGGCGCCCAGGGTGAAGGCATGGATATCCTCAAGCGCACCTTGCGCGGGTACGCCGATCACGCCAACTTCGCCGGCGTCCTGTTGATCGGCCTGGGCTGTGAGGTCAACCAACTGGCCCCACTGATGGATGAGCTTGGCGACCGCCCGGCCCAGCTCAAGGCGAGCCTGGTCATTCAGGAAGCAGGCGGTACGCGCGAAACGGTGCAACGTGGCATCGCCCAGGTCGAGGCGATGCTGCCCATCATCAACGGCTTGCGGCGCAGCACGGTCGCGGCCAGCCATCTCTGCGTCGGCTTGCAATGCGGCGGCTCGGATGGGTATTCAGGCATCAGCGCCAACCCTGCCCTCGGGGCGGCGGTCGACCTGCTTGTGCGCCAGGGTGGCACGGCCATTCTGTCGGAAACGCCGGAGATCTATGGCGCCGAACACCTGCTGACCGCACGCGCCGCATCCACCGCCATCGCCGAAAAATTGATGCAGCGCATCCACTGGTGGGAAGCCTACGTGCGCCACAACCAGGGCGACATGAACAACAACCCCTCGCCCGGCAACAAGGCCGGGGGCATCACGACTATTCTGGAAAAATCACTGGGCGCCGTGGCGAAAGCCGGCACCAGCGGCTTGATGGGCGTCTACGCCTACGCTGAAACGGTCGATGCCCACGGGCTGGTGTTCATGGACACGCCTGGCTATGACCCAGTGTCCGCCACCGGCCAAGTGGCAGGAGGCGCAAACCTCATCTGCTTTACCACCGGCCGTGGCTCAACCTACGGCTGCAAACCCACGCCTTCACTGAAGATCGCCACCCATACCGCGCTGTTCCAGCGCATGGAGCTGGATATGGATTTCAATGCCGGGGGCATTGTCGACGGCCTCGAGTCGTCGCCGAGACCGGCGAGCGGTTGTTCCGCATGATGCTGCAGACCGCTTCCGGGCGACCGACCTGCAGTGAAGAAAACGGCTTGGGCGATAACGAGTTTCTGCCCTGGCAGATCGGGGCGGTGATGTGAAACGCGTAATCAGTCACTTATAGTAGCTGTGCCAACTCTCCGATGGATGCCGTACCGATGGCCTCACCCACACCCTCTGCTGATCGAAAGCCGTACCAGAAAATCGCCGACCAGCTTCGCGAGTTCATTTTCCAGGGGGATTTCAAGCCGGGCGCAAGGCTGCCGCCCGAGCGCGATTTGACGCAACTGCTCGGGGTCTCCAGGCCATCGCTGCGCGAGGCGCTCATTGCCCTGGAAATAGAAGGCGGGGTTGAAATCAAGATGGGCTCAGGCGTGTATGTCCGAGCCCTGACACTGGGCCAGCAGCCCGCCGCTGCCACCCTGGGCGAGAGTCCCTCGGAGCTGATGCAAGCCCGCGCCTTGATCGAAGGCGAGGCGATCATCCTGGCGTGCATGCACGGCAAAAAAAGCGACTATCGCTATCTGCAGGCCTGTATTGACGCGATGCGTGCCAGCCTCGCAGGCGGCCTGCCGCCTCTGGAAGACGACCGCAAATTTCACCATCGCCTGGCGAAAATGAGCGGCAACGGCGCGCTGGTCCGGATCATCACCGCGCTGTTTGACGAGCGCCACAACCCGATTTCCGCGCACCTGAGCAAACATTCGGAAAACTCATCGACCTGGGACGCTGCGGTCAGCGAACACGAGGCGATCCTTCGCGCCGTGGCCAGCAAGGATGTACTCGGGGCGCAGACCTCGATGCGCGAACATTTGCGTCGCTCAGAAAGCCGCTGGCTGCAAGCGCTGGAGCCGGAAAAATCCCCGCCGCCAGGTAAAGCGGGCAGTAAACGCGCGCGCTCGCTGCCCGTTCAGGCCTGAGCCCGTCAATTGAGCTGTTGACGCACGGCCAACTCGACGCCGCGAATCTCTGCCAGCCCCTTGAGGCGGCCGATCAGCGAATAGCCCGGGTTGCTGTTACGGTGCTGGTCGTCGAGCAATTGATGCCCATGGTCAGGACGCAGCGGCAAGCGAGGGCCGCCTTCGCGTTCACGCCTGCGCTCTTCCGCCACCAGGGCGGCGATGACCCCGACCATGTCGACGTCGCCGTCCAGGTGATGGGCTTCGTGGAAGCTGCGCGGGTCGGCCTCGCGGCGGGTTGAGCGCAGGTGGGTGAAGTAGATGAACGGCGCAAAGCGCTTGGCCATCGCCACCAGATCGTTGTCTTCACGCACGCCATAAGACCCGGTGCAGAACGTCAGGCCATTGGCCTGGCTGGGGGCCGCGTCCAGCAACCACTGGGCGTCTTCGGCGGTCGACAGGATGCGCGGCAAGCCAAGCAGCGCCCGGGGTGGGTCGTCCGGGTGGATCGCCATGCGCACGCCCACGGCCTCCGCCACCGGAATCACCGCGCGCAGAAAATAGCCCAGATGCTCACGCAACCTGTCGGCGTCGATGTCAGCGTAGGTGCGCAGCAAGGCGCGAAAATCGTCCAGGCTGTAATGCTCCTCGGCACCGGGCAAACCGGCGATCAGGGTATTGACCAAGGTTTCGCTGCGGGCCGGCGTCAGTTGCTCGAAGTAGGTTTTGGCCCGCTGGATATCGTCGGCGCTGTATTCGGCTGGGGCGTCCGGGCGTTGCAGGATGAACAGGTCGAACGCAGCGAACGCGGTCTGATCGAAACGCAGCGCCCAACCGCCGTCAGCCAGCTCCCAGGCGAGGTCCGTGCGGGTCCAGTCCAGCACCGGCATGAAGTTGTAGCACACAATATCGATGCCGCAGCTCGCCAGGTTGCGCACGCTTTGCTGATAGTTGGCGATGTACTCGTCGCGCCGGCCGCAGCCGCGCTTGATGTCCTCGTGTACCGGGATGCTTTCCACCACCGACCAGCTCAAGCCGGCGGCTTCGATCATCTGCTTGCGCGCCGCGATAGCCTCCACCGGCCAGACTTGGCCATTGGGAATTTCGTGCAGCGCGGTGACGATGCCCGTCGCACCGGTTTGCCGCACGTGCGCCAGGGAGATCGGGTCCTTGGGGCCAAACCAACGCCATGTGTGTTCCATGTTGTGCTCCTGTCCTGTTAGTCGCGTGCAGCAAGGTTGTGCAAAAGGCTGACCATGCCATCGCGAAGCAAGGCGGCATAGGCGCGGTGTACGGCATCGCGGAAGACTGGGCGATCCGACACGCTGGCCGGGAACACCTCATCCAGTCCGAGAAAGGCGTCCACCAAGGCCGCGCCTTCGAACCGGCCGGCAAGCTCGGCAAAGGTGGCGCTCAAGGGGTCGTCGATCAGCGGTGCCGAACCGTCGGGACGCGGCTGCGTGCAGCAGTGAATCCAGGCTGCGATCCCCAAGGCGGTACAGCTCAGGTCGCGCCCTGCATCGAGCAATTGCTGGGCGCCAGCAACCAGCGCTGGGGCAACTTCTGCGAGCCGTCCATCGCGATCTGGCGCAGACGGTGTTGCAGGCTGTCATTGGCGAAGCGCGCCTTGAGATCGTGGGCATAGCGCGCAAGATCGATGCCCGCCGGCATGTCCAACGTCGGCGCGGCTTCCTCAGCCATGTAGCGCTCGATGAAACGAGCCAAATCCGCATCGTTTATGGCGTCGAACACAAACCCATGGCCGGCCAGCAGCCCCACGTAGGCCAGTAATGAATGGCTGCCGTTGAGCATGCGCAGTTTCATTGTTTCAAACGGATGGACGTCGGCCACCATCTGTACGCCTTCCACGTCCCAGTCCGGACGCCCCAGCGGAAAATGGTCTTCGATGACCCATTGGCTGAAGCTTTCACAGACCACGGCCGCGCGGTCGTGACAGTCCAGTTGCTGTTCGAGCCGAGTGAACGCCTCGTCATCCATGGCGGGAACGATCCGGTCAACCATGCAACTGGGGAACGCCACATCATCCTTGACCCACTGCGCCAACTCAGGGTCCTGCAGCGCCGCCAACGCGCTCACCGCCTGACGCGTGCGCGGGCCGTTGTCGGGCATGTTGTCGCAGCACAACACCGTAAACGCAGGCGTGCCGGCGGCGCGGCGGCGGCGCAGGGCTTCGA
>JAFHKH010000960.1 GCA_016937595.1 Pseudomonas cedrina subsp. fulgida
GCGACCTGAGCCACACCCTCCAAGTCACCCGCCGCGACGAACTGGGCGTGCTGCAACAAGGCATCCAGCGCATGGGCACCACCTTGCGTGAGTTGATCAGCGGTATCCGTGACGGCGTGACCCAGATCGCCAGCGCCGCCGAAGAGCTGTCGGCCGTGACCGAGCAGACCAGCGCCGGCGTCAACAGCCAGAAGATCGAGACCGATCAGGTCGCCACGGCCATGCACGAAATGACCGCCACCGTGCAGGAAGTCGCGCGTAATGCCGAACAGGCCTCGCTGGCCGCCGCCGATGCCGATGGCCAGGCCCGCGCAGGCGACAAAGTGGTGGCCGAGGCCATCGCCCAGATCGAACGCCTGGCCGCTGAAGTGGCACGCTCCACCGACGCCATGACGCACCTGCAACAAGAGAGCAACAAAATCGGCAGTGTGATGGACGTGATCAAGGCCGTGGCCGAACAGACCAACCTGCTGGCGCTCAACGCGGCGATTGAAGCGGCACGTGCCGGTGAAGCCGGCCGTGGGTTTGCCGTCGTGGCCGATGAAGTGCGTGGCCTGGCGCAGCGCACGCAGAAATCCACCGAAGAAATCGAGGGCCTGGTGGCCGGCTTGCAGAACGGCACCCAGCAAGTGGCCAACGTGATGAACAACAGCCGCAGCCTCACCGACAGCAGCGTCGAGC
>JAFHKH010000961.1 GCA_016937595.1 Pseudomonas cedrina subsp. fulgida
GACGATGTGCGCAACCTGATGCTCAGCCCCAGCGCCGGTATCGATGAGCAGATGCTGTTCGACACGCGCCCGCTGGCGGACCAGATCCTGGCTTCGCTGCAAAACGTCCCGCGTTTCCATGAGCTGTCGGCCAAGTTTGCCGTGCAACTGGATGGCGGTGAGGCCCTGGCGATGCTTGAGCATCACCATGACCTGTGGCTGTCGGCGTTCGTGCGCCAGGGCGAAACGTTGCTCGCGTTCGGCCTGGCCGGCTGTCCGAGCCTGGATGCGCCGTTGGGCGCCGTTCGATTGGAGCAGGGCCACGCGCTGGTGACGGCGGTGCTGGAAGCCTTTCTCGAGGTGGCCACGCCGGATCAGGCACGCATGCGCCACCTGCCTGTGGATAAGGTCATGAGCCGCCTGAGCCTGCCGCTGCTGTCCGCGGAGGGCTTCAAACGCCCCGCCAGCGGCGCATCGCTGCACTTTGGCACTTATCCACAACCGCAAAAGAACCAGTTCTATGTTGCGGCCGGTGCGCCCTTGGGCCGCCTGGATTCGGCAATGCTCAAGGGCGCCGCGCAGCTCGCCGACGGCTATGGCGACGGCACCTTGCGCTTCACCCCTTGGCAAGGCGTGCTGCTGCCGCATGTCGAAAAACCCAGCGTCGTGACCGAACGCCTGGCGCAACTGG
>JAFHKH010000962.1 GCA_016937595.1 Pseudomonas cedrina subsp. fulgida
GAGCGTGGGAACGATCGTTTGCATTCCAAACCTGAAATTGCAGCACCCCTGACAACAAGAAACCCTCGGGAGCCCGCTTATGCCGGTCGATCCGCAACACCTGCTTCGCGAGCTGTTTGCCACGGCCATCGACGCCGCCCATCCCCGGCGAGTCCTGGAAACCCACCTGCCCGCCGACCGCAGCGGCCGCGTGATCGTGATCGGTGCCGGCAAGGCTGCCGCCGCCATGGCCGCCGTCGTTGAGGACTGTTGGCAGGGCGACGTCACAGGCCTGGTCGTGACCCGCTACGGTCACGGCGCGCCATGCAAGAAAATCGAAGTGGTCGAAGCGGCCCACCCGGTGCCGGACGCCGCCGGCCTGGCCGTGGCCCAGCGCGTGCTCGGATTGATCAGCAACCTGACCGAAGCCGACCGTGTGATTTTCCTGCTGTCCGGCGGCGGCTCCGCCTTGCTGGCCCTGCCCGCCGAAGGCATCACCCTGGCCGACAAGCAAACCGTCAATAAGGCCCTGCTCACATCCGGCGCGACCATTGCCGAGATGAACTGCGTGCGCAAGCACCTCTCGGCCATCAAGGGCGGCCGCCTGGCCAAGCGCCCTGGCCGGCGATACCGACGGCATCGACGGCTCGGAAGACAACGCCGGCGCGATCATGACCCCGTGCAGCTACCGGCGCGCCGAAGCCTTGGGCCTGAGCGCCAGCGACGAGCTGGATAACAACAACGGCTACGGCTATTTCGCCGCCCTCGACGGTTTGATCATCACCGAGCCGACCCGCACCAACGTCAACGACTTTCGCGCCATCCTGATTCTTGAGACCGCCAACCATGACGCCTGACAAGAAGGTCAAAATCCTCGCCACGCTGGATCCGGTCACCGCCGGTATCGATGACGTGCGTAAGCGGGTGGAGGCCGGGGTGCCGTTCGGCAGCCGGGGTCGACCAACTCGTTGCGTATCGAGCATTGATTCAGCGCCTGTTCGGACCCCTTCGCGAGCAAGCCCGCTCCCACATTTGATCGCGTTCAGTCAGGTAACACGCGGTCGAATGTGGGAGCGGGCTTGCTCACGGCACCT
>JAFHKH010000963.1 GCA_016937595.1 Pseudomonas cedrina subsp. fulgida
CAGGTCCTGGTCGGGCCCGACGACGATGGGTTGATACGCGGGGTTGCGCGGCAACAGGCGCACGCTGTCGCCGTTGCGTTCGAAACGCTTGATGGTCACTTCGCCATCCAGCGCGCCACCACGATCTGTCCGTTCAAGGCCTCGGCACTGCGGCGTACGCCGACCAGGTCACCGTCGAGAATGCCGTCTTCGATCATTGAGTCGCCCTGCACCCGCAACAAGTAGTCCGGGGTTTTCGCGAAGGTCGACGGGTCCAGTTGCAGGCGACTGTGCACTTCGGCATCGGCGCCGATGGGCAAACCGGCGGCGACGCGCCCGAGCACCGGCACATCCAGCCATTCCGGACGCACCGGTTGGTTGAGCAGGCGAATGCCTCGGGCCTGGTTGGGGTTGACCTCGATAAACCCGGCTTCGGTCAGCGCGAGCACATGCTTGCGCGCCACGCTGCGCGAGGCAAAGCCGAACGCCTCGGCGATCTCGGCGAGGCTGGGGGGCTGGCCTTGTTGCGCGATGCGGTCGCGGATGAAGGTCAGGATGGCGGTACGGCGGGGCGTCAGAGTCGTCATGGAGTACATTTGTACTCCTGTGGGATATTTCTGACAATAACCGCCAGTCGCTTGGGGGAGGACAAGCGATGTCGAAGCGTCCCACGTTACCGCCGGATTAGCTCTACTCCCCTGCTCCGGGAACCTCTGCAAAGTCCCTCGCCTG
>JAFHKH010000964.1 GCA_016937595.1 Pseudomonas cedrina subsp. fulgida
AACATCACGCCGGCCGGCGCGGTGCTGAACAGCGGGCTGGTGGGCTTGGCCGAATGGCACACGGTGCAGCGCTGTTCGATCACGTGGTGAACCTGGCCGAAATCCGTGCTGGCCTGGGCCGGTGCCGGCTCAGCCGCCGCCGCGGCGGGCGCCGCAGGCTTCAAGCCACCGCCCAGCGCGGTTTCCGGTAACGGCTGGTACTCAATGGCCGCCGGTGCCTTGGCCACTTCAGCGACGGGTTTTGGCCCGGTCACATAGGCCAGGCAGATCATCGCCAGCGCGCCCACCGGCAAGGTCCACGCATACTTCTGGCTGTTATGCCGGGTGTTGAAGTAGTGGCGCACCAACACCGCCGCCACGGCGATCCCGGCCAGGATCAGCCAGTTGTATGGGCTGCCGTAGGTGCTCGGGAAGTGGTTGCTGATCATGATGAACAGCACCGGCAGGGTGAAGTAGTTATTGTGGCGCGAACGCAGCAAGCCTTTGGCCGGCAGTGCCGGGTCCGGCGCGCGGTGCTCGGCGGATGGCCGCCACCAGTGCACGTTGCGCCGGCATGATGATGCGGAACACGTTGCCCACCATGATCGTCCCGATCACCGCACCCACGTGCAGGTACGCACCGCGCCCGCTGAACACCTTGCTGAAGCCATAGGCTGCGGCAATCAACAGGACGAACAGGATCAAGCCGAGCAGGGCGGGCGTTTGCCCAGGGCCGAGTCGCAGAGGAAGGAGTA
>JAFHKH010000965.1 GCA_016937595.1 Pseudomonas cedrina subsp. fulgida
TTTCCAGCACCGACTCGGTGGCTGCGCGGGCGACTTCGGTGCGGTCCAGTTCGCTGGTCTGGCGGCTGACCAGGTAACTCACGCGCTTGCGCGCCTCTTCCAGGTCATCGCTGCGCAAGGCCTGGGCCACCGGGCTTACATGCTCGCCAAGGCTGCGCATGCCAAGGGCCAGGTACAACGCCAGGATCTCCAGGGCCCAACCGATATAGGGCGCCCACGACAACAGCGTGGCCAGCAGCGTCAGCGGCACCACGGCAATAAACCACGCGGTCACACCGTGGCTGCGCCAACCGCGGCCACCGCTGTTGAAACGCTGTTCAAGGCGCCCGGCGAACGTGCCGAACCCCACCAGCGGATGCCAGCGCCTGGGCTCGCCCAGCAGCGCATCCAGCGCGACGCCAGCCACACATAGCAAGGCCACACTCATTGACTCACTCCCCACACATTCTCATACAACATGTCACTCAGCGGCCGAGGCTCGGTCCAGCCTTCGAGCTGCAACATCGGTGCCGGGTAGAACTCGGTCACCGGGCCCAGGCACAGCACGGCCAAAGGTTTTGCGCCAGGCGGCAAGCCCAGCAGGTCGGCGAGCGCCTGCGGCTCGAACAGCGAGACCCAGCCCATGCCCAGCCCTTCTACGCGGGCCGCCAGCCACAGGTTCTGGATGGCACAGGCAAGCGAGGCCATGTCCATTTCCGGCAAGGTACGACGGCCGAAGATGTGCCGCTCGCGGTCGTCCATCAACGCAGCCACCAGCACTTCGGCGCAGTCGTGGATGCCTTCGACCTTGAGTTTCATGAACGCATCGGAGCGCTCGCCCAGGGCTTCGGCGGTGCGGATGCGCTCTTGCTCCACCAGTTGCTGGATTTGCCCACGCAACCGGCGGTCGC
>JAFHKH010000966.1 GCA_016937595.1 Pseudomonas cedrina subsp. fulgida
CGCATCCGCGGGCGGCATGGTGGAGAAGGGCTCGCTGAAGCGCTCCGGCGATTCCCTTGACGTGACCTTCGTGGTCACCGACTTCAGCAAATCCGTGACCATCAGCTACCGGGGCATCCTTCCGGACCTGTTCCGCGAAGGCCAGGGCATCGTCGCCCTGGGCAAGCTCAACGCCAAAGGCGTGGTGGTGGCCGACGAGGTGCTGGCCAAGCACGATGAAAAATACATGCCGCCGGAAGTCACCAAGGCGCTCAAAGACAGCGGCCAATCGGCGCCTGGCTCAAGTTCACAGCCTGCCAAGGAGGGCTAAGTGATGACGTCCGCACTGTTTATTCCGGAACTGGGCCAGTTGGCGATGATCCTCGCCCTGTGCCTTGCCATGGTCCAGGCCGTGGTGCCGCTGCTCGGCGCCTGGCGCGGCGACCGCCTGTGGATGAGCCTCGCGCAGCCGGCCGCCTGGGGCCAGTTCGCCTTTTTGCTGTTCGCGTTTGGATGCCTGACCTACGCCTTTATGACCGACGATTTTTCCGTCGCCTATGTCGCCAATAACTCCAACAGCGCCTTGCCCTGGTATTACAAATTCAGTGCCGTGTGGGGCGCCCACGAAGGCTCGTTGCTGCTGTGGGCGCTGATCCTCGGCGGCTGGACCTTCGCCGTGTCGGTGTTCTCGCGGCAACTGCCGCAAGTCATGCTGGCGCGCGTGCTGGCGGTGATGGGCATGATCAGCATCGGCTTCCTGCTGTTCCTGATCATGACCTCCAACCCGTTCAGCCGCATCCTGCCGCAGGTCCCGGTGGACGGCCACGACCTTAACCCGCTGCTGCAGGACATCGGCCTGATCGTGCACCCGCCGATGCTCTACATGGGGTACGTGGGGTTCTCGGTGGCGTTCGCCTTTGCCATCGCCGCCTTGCTCGGTGGGCGCCTGGATGCGGCCTGGGCGCGCTGGTCGCGGCCGTGGACCATCGTCGCCTGGGCGTTCCTCGGCATTGGTATTACCTTGGGCTCGTGGTGGGCCTACTACGAACTCGGCTGGGGCGGCTGGTGGTTCTGGGACCCGGTGGAAAACGCCTCCTTCATGCCCTGGCTGGTCGGCACCGCCTTGATCCACTCGCTGGCCGTCACCGAAAAGCGCGGCGTGTTCAAGAGCTGGACCGTGCTGCTGGCCATCGCCGCGTTTTCCCTCAGCCTGCTCGGCACGTTCCTGGTGCGTTCGGGCGTGCTGACGTCGGTGCATGCGTTTGCGTCCGACCCTGCGCGCGGCGTGTTCATCCTGATCTTCCTGCTGTTTGTGGTCGGCGGCTCGCTGACGCTATTCGCGTTGCGCGCGCCGGTGGTCAAGAGCCAGGTCGGCTTCAACCTGTGGTCGCGGGAAACCCTGCTGCTGGGCAACAACCTGGTGCTGGTGGTGGCCGCGTCGATGATCCTGCTGGGTACCCTGTATCCGCTGGTGCTGGATGCCTTGAGCGGCGCCAAATTGTCCGTCGGCCCGCCGTACTTCAACGCGCTGTTTATTCCGCTGATGGGCCTGTTGATGGTGGTGATGGCCGTCGGCATGCTGGTGCGCTGGAAAGACACGCCGGTCAAATGGCTGGCGGGCATGCTGATGCCGGTGCTGCTGGGCAGCGTAGCCCTGGCGGTGATCGCAGGTGTGGCTTATGGCGACTTCAACTGGGCGGTGCTCGCCACCTTCCTGCTCGCGGCCTGGGTGTTGCTGGCCGGCGTGCGCGATATCGCCGACAAGACCCGCCACAAAGGCCTGCTCAAAGGCTTGCCGAGCTTGACCCGCAG
>JAFHKH010000967.1 GCA_016937595.1 Pseudomonas cedrina subsp. fulgida
GCGACCCGAGAACAACCAGCCACGCCCGCAGCATCAGCCTTTTGAACGTGGCGGCCCTGACGGCGGCGGCCAATGGCAAAGCCGTCCGCCAAACAATGAGCAGCCTCGGCCGGCGCCGCAACCCCAGCCGGCGAACAACCTGCCGATCCAGGGCCGGCCCGATACCGTGCGCCAGACCCAGGAACCGCGCCAGGGTTACTACCGCGATATTCCCCCGGCGCAACGACGACAACCGGCACTGGGAGGCAGGCGGCCCCCGGTTCGCGTCCCGGCTACAACGGCCACCCCCAACGATAACCGCTGGCCAGGCCGCCCCGACGGCCATGGCAATGGCTGGGGCCCGGGCCCGCAGTATCGCCCCGGCTATATCGTCGACCGTTTCCCGGAGCGTAATTACGCGTGCCCTATCGCGGGCAGGATTACTTTTTCTCCGGGGGCTACTGGTATCGCCCGCAAGGCCCGCGCTATGTCGTGGTCGCTCCGCCGTATGGCATCCGCGTGCATGACTTGCCCGACTATGCCCGGGAAGTGTGGGTGGGCGGCTCGCTGTTGTTCCTCGCCGCTGGCGCCTACTACGCCTACGAACAAAACACTCAGCAATACGTGGTGGTGCAACCGCCGGCGGCTGTGCCCGCGCCGCCGCCCGCGCCCCAGGGCAACGGTTATGACGTGGTGGCGTACCCCGCCAACGGCCAGTCACCGGGCCAGGTGCAGCAGGACGGCAATGATTGCTATCGCTGGGCGGTGCAGCAAAGTGGCTTCGACCCGCAACAGGTGACCTACGCCCCCGACCCGGCCGTGGTGCGCACCTACCGCCAGGCCCAGGGCAACTGCCTGAGCAGCCGCGGCTATCAGGTGCAGTACTAGGCCTTAGTGCCCGTGACCACTTCCCGTGGGTCGGCGTGCACCAGCACTTCGGCGCGCGGGTAGGCCTTGTGGATGGCATCGGCGGCCTGGTCGCTGATGCCATGAACGACTGACAGCGTCAATTCCCCCGGCAACTCCAGGTGCAATTGCACAAACCAATGGTTGCCCGACACCCGCGTGCGCAGATCATGCGCGCCCAACACGCCGGGCACGCCACGGGCCAGTTCCAGCATGTGCTGGCTGACGTCCGGCGGCAGTTCCTCATCCATCAGCACCGCAAAGCTTTCGCGGGCGATCTGGATCGCGCTCCACAAGATGTAGGCGGCGATGCCCAGGCCGAACCAGGCATCCACCTGGTGGTAGCCAACGCCGGCCAGGATCAGTGCCACCAGAATGCTGCCGTTGAGCATCAGGTCCGAGCGGTAGTGCAGCGAGTCGGCGCGCACGGCGTTGGAGCCGGTTTCGCGAATTACCCGATGTTGCAGCATCAACAACGCCACGGTCAGCGTCAGGGAGAAGAGGATCACGCCGATGCTCAACCACGGCGCGCCCACCGGTTCCGGGTGTTGCAGGCGGCCGTAGGCCTGGAACGCGATCAGCACCGCGCTGCCGCCGATAAACAGCGCCTGGGCCATGCCCGACAGCGACTCCGCCTTGCCATGCCCATAACGGTGATCGTCATCGGCCGGGCGCAGCGCGTAGTGCACGGCCACCAGATTCAGCAGAGACGTTACGCCGTCCAGCAGTGAGTCGGTCAACCCGGCGAGCATGCTCACCGAGCCGCTGAACCACCAGGCGATGGCCTTGGTGACAATCAGCACACAGGCCACGCCCACCGACGCGCGCGTGCCAGGCGCAAGAGCCTGGCGTGTTCGGCACTGCTGGTCATAAGCGGTCCTTAGGCGGCGGGTTGCAGGCCCAGGGCCGCGAGTTGCTGCACGCTGCCCTTGAACTGGATCATGC
>JAFHKH010000968.1 GCA_016937595.1 Pseudomonas cedrina subsp. fulgida
CAAGGCATCAAGAACCTGGATCCCAAGCAGGTCACTGAAGTGCAGGGCCGTGACTACAGCCACATGACCAACGACCTGGTCACCCATATCAACAAGGGCGACTTCCCCAAGTGGGACCTGTATGTGCAGGTGCTCAAGCCTGAAGACCTCGCCAAATTCGATTTCGACCCGTTGGACGCCACCAAGATCTGGCCGGATGTGCCCGAGCGCAAAGTCGGGCAAATGGTGCTGAACCGCAACCCGGCCAACGTCTTCCAGGAGACCGAGCAAGTGGCCATGGCCCCGGCCAACCTGGTGCCCGGTATCGAGCCGTCGGAAGACCGTCTGCTGCAAGGCCGAGTGTTCTCCTATGCCGATACCCAGATGTACCGCCTGGGCGCCAATGCCCTGCAACTGCCGATCAACGCGCCACGGGTAACCGTCAACAACGGCAACCAGGACGGCGCGCTGAACTTTGGCAAAAGCACCTCGGGTGTGAACTACCAGCCAAGCCGCCTGGAGCCGCGCGACGAGCCACAGACCGCGCGCTACAGCCAGTCGGCCCTGGCGGGCAGCACCCAGCAGGCGAAGATCCAGCGTGAGCAGAACTTCAAGCAGGCTGGCGATTTGTACCGCTCCTACAGTAAGAAAGAGCGTCAGGACCTGATCGAAAACTTCGGCGGCTCCCTGGCGACCACCGATGACCAGAGCAAGCACATCATCCTGTCGTTCCTGTACAAGGCCGATCCGGAGTACGGCACCGGCGTGGCCAAGGTGGCCAAGGGTGACCTGGCCCGCGTGAAGGCGCTGGCGGAAAAACTGACCGACTGATCCATTGGTTACGGTCGGCGCTCTTGATGGGCGTCGACCCCTGGCAGGAGAAAGCCATGCGTATTTCTATCGGTTTACTGATGGCCATGCTGGCCTTTGTCGCCCATGCCGAGTCCCCCGATCCGGTCGCGCTCAAGGCTCAGCTTCAAGATTATTATTTCGACGCCGCCCGCCGTGGCGATGTCGACATGCTCAACACCTTTATCGAGTCCGGCTACAGCCTCAACACCCAGGACGACAAGGGTTACACGGCGCTGATTCTCGCCGCCTATCACGGCCAGGGCCCGTTCGTGGAGCGTCTGCTCAAGGCGGGCGCCGACGCCTGCGTGCAAGACAAACGCGGCAACACCGCGCTGATGGGGGCGATTTTCAAGGGTGAGCTGAGCATCGCCCAGCGCCTGCTCGCCACCGACTGCAACCCCGACCAACGCAACGGCGCGGGGCAGACCGCCGCCATGTACGCCGGGCTGTTCAAGCGCGTCGAGCTGCTGGACGA
>JAFHKH010000969.1 GCA_016937595.1 Pseudomonas cedrina subsp. fulgida
GCCAGCGGTGCGCCGGTGTATCAACTGGACATGTGGATGGTGGGCGAACAGGAAAGTCGCCGCTTGCTGTGGGAAGCTGCCGGTGAGGCAGACCTGATCCTGATCGAAGGCGTGATGGGCCTGTTCGACGGCACCCCGTCCAGCGCCGACCTGGCGCGACACTTCGGCGTGCCCGTATTGGGCGTGATTGACGGCACGGCCATGGCGCAGACCTTCGGCGCATTGGCCTTGGGCCTGGCGCGCTATCAGCCGGATCTGCCGTTCGCCGGCGTGCTGGCCAACCGCGTCGGCACCCTGCGCCATGCGCAATTGCTGGAAGGCAGCCTCACCGAAGGCCTGCGTTGGTACGGCGCGCTGTCCCGTGAAACCGGGATCGAGTTGCCCAGCCGCCACCTGGGCCTGGTGCAGGCCAGCGAACTGAATGACCTCGATGTACGCCTGGACGCCGCCGCCCAAGCCCTGGGCAGCAGTTGCGAAGTGGCGGTGCCGCCGCCGGTCACATTCGCCGCGCCGGAGGTGATCAGCGCCCAGCCGCTGCTCACGGGCGTACGCATCGCCGTGGCCCGTGACGAGGCTTTCGCCTTCACCTACGGCGCAAGCCTTGATCTGCTGCGCGCGATGGGGGCCGAATTGAGCTTCTTTTCGCCGATCCATGACCCCGCATTGCCTGACGCCGACAGCCTCTATCTCCCCGGCGGTTACCCGGAACTGCATCACCAGGCGCTCTCGGCAAACACACCGATGCTCGAGGCGATCCGCGCTCACCATGCAGCCGGCAAACCCTTGCTCGCCGAATGCGGCGGCATGCTCTACCTGCTCGACTCGCTCACCGATGTCGACGGCACCCGCGCCGAACTGCTCGGCCTGTTGCCGGGCGATCGCAGTGATGCAG
>JAFHKH010000097.1 GCA_016937595.1 Pseudomonas cedrina subsp. fulgida
GCTTGCTCGCGAATGCGTAGTGTCAGCCAATGCATCTGTAACTGACATACCGCATTCGCGAGCAAGCGCTCCCACATTTTGATCCGGTTTCTTCGCAGAGAACCGGGTTACTTGGCCAGGCGTCAGGGTCAACCGAGTCTTGCCATACACCTTCTCAAAGTTCTGCGGCTGCATCGGGAAGCTCAGGTATTGCGCCTTGAGCGACGGGTCGATGCCATTGGCATAGTTCGGGCTGGCCGGGTTGCCGGACTGGCCGGTACCCCCCTGGCCCATCATCGGCTCCGCCTGGCCGAAGTCGACGATCATGCGCAGCGCCGGTACCTGGGTGGTGCTGAAGTCCTGGCCCCAGCGGTACGGCGCCGGGTTCAAGGTATTGTGATCACCGCCCGACGCCAGCGGGCCGCGAACCGCCTGGCCCTGGGTGTTTTTCCAGGTCGTGGTGTGCAACTTGCCCCACTGCCAGGCCTTGTGGTCGCTGCCCAGTTGGCTATCCCCGGCGCTGATTGCGGCGGCCAGGCTGCGGGCGAGGATCGCCGGTTTGTCTTCTTTCTGCGCGGTGCGCACGTCGTCCCAGAACGGGCTGTCTTCACGCCCCAGCAAATGGTCGGCCTGGGCGGCGTAGGAGAGGCCGGCATTGCTGACAAACGCCTTCCAGCTCGCGCTGTTTTCCGGGCCCAGTTCGTCGAGGAAGATCTGCCGGGTGCTTTCCTGCAGGAACAGTTCGTAGAGCGCGGCATCGGCGGAGGTCGCCAGCAGCCGACGTCGAAGGCCATCAGGCGATTCAGCGCTTCGCGCGCCTTGGCCTGCTCGGTCGCCGGCAGCGCGTCGATCGCCTGTTTCAGCGGCTGGGCCATGCCCGGTGCCTGGAACATGGTCTTGAGCTTGGCGGCGAAAGGGGTGGTCTGGTCGTATTGCATGGCGATCATGCTGCGGCTGTCATGCTTGCCGGCATTGGCCAGTTGCGCCAGGCGCTCGCTGCGCTCCGGCGCATCCCAGGAGTTGGACAACTGCATGCCGTAGCCGCGCGGCGCGGTGCGCTGGTTGGCGGTGCCGATCCAGCCTTGGGCCGGGTCCTGGTCATAGGGGTGCAGCATCGCGTCGGCGTAACCGTCCCAGTCAAAGCGCGTGTCCCAGCCCGGCGACGGCAGCAGGCCTTCGCCTTCGCGGCGGTTGGGGAAACGGCCGGTGACTTGCCAGCCGATGTTGCTGGCGTCGGCGAACACCATATTCAGCGCAATGGCGCGAATCTCGCGGGTCGCATCCGAGGCCTTGGCGACGTTTTGCGCGCGGGACAGGTCGAAGAACGCATCCAGGCTCTTGTCATCCTTGAAGTCGGCGGTCTGCAGGGCCAGGCCCAGGCCGGTGGTCAGGGCCTGGCTGCCGTTGAGCAGGGCACCATGACGGGTTTCGTACACCACCTCTCGAATCGAGCGCTGGCCCTTGATGAAGAAGGTTTCGTTACGGACGCCGGCAGCTAGCCATTTGCCGTTGTTCTCGTAGTACAACGCGCTGCCCTGGCGCCTGACTTTTTCCAGGAACAGGTCCTGAGTGTCGCCCTTGACCGCGCTCATGCTCCAAGCGACTTTGCCGTTGAAGCCCGACAGCAGGGTCGGCAGGCCGGCGATTGAGGCACCGACGGCCTGGTACTTCGGCGCGCGGATCTGTACGTAGCTCCAAGGCGACGGCGCTTGCGGTTGGGCGGCGAGGTCGCCTGCCAACAGGCTTTTACCGCTGCGGCTGCGTTGCGGGCCAATCGCCCAGTTGTTCGACGTGGTCACAGCCAGCGCGTTGAGGCTGGCCAACTGCTGGCTGACCGCGTCCAGCCCTGCCAGGCCGGTGACCTGGCCGAGGTTCACACCCTTGAGTTTCTCGGTCTCGGCCAAGGGGATCGGTTCATCCGGCGCGCTGGGCGTGAGCCAGGCGAGTTTGTCGACGCCGACTTTCTGTGCCAGCACCAGAGAGGCTATTTCTTCCTGCAGGTTGGCCGATTCGCTGAAATTCAGCAGGCAGAACAGCAATGCCGAATCTTCCGGCTTCCAGTATTCGGGTTTGTAGCCGGTCTGGGCCAGGTCCGGCGGCAGCTTGTCGCGGTAGCGGAACAGGTAGGCGTTGACGCCCCGCGCATACACTTCAAAGAAACGCTTGAGGCGTGGGCTCGATGCGTTATACAGCTCACCGGCGCTTTTCTTCAGGTTGACCGCGCGCATGAAACGGTCGACATCCAGTACTTCAGGGCCAGACATTTCCGCCAGGCGGCCCTGGGCCAGGAGGCGCAGGGTGACCATTTGGGTGATGCGATCACTGGCGTGCACATAACCGAGGCTGAACAGCGCGTCATGGAAGGTGTTGCTTTCGATCAGCGGCATGCCCTGGGCATTGCGCCGCACGGAAACATTCTGTGCCAGGCCTTTGATCGGCTGCACGCCGGCAATCGGCGGCAGGGTGTCCTGGGTGCTCTGGAGCTGGCAACCGGCCAGGCTTAAGGCACTGGCCACTGCCGCGGCTACGCCGAACCGGGGAAGAAAATGTGAGAGGGCTGGCGAGGCCATGGCAAAGCTCCTGCGGGGGGTAGCGTCAGTAAAGGCGCTACGTTAGTGAGCGCGGCGAAACGACGCAAGCGGGAGTTTTGGGAGAAGCATGAGATATTGAGTCTTGCACAAACCCATGTGGGAGCGGGCTTGCTCGCGAAAGCGGTGGTTCAGTCAACACATGCGGTGACTGACATGCCGCCTTCACACCCTGAGCAAGCCGCTCCCACATTTTTAGATGCCACTCGCCTTCGGTCCAGGTTTAGGCATTACGCCCCGTGGCACTTCTTGAATTTTTTCTCGCTGCCGCACGGGCAAGGGTCGTTGCGACCCACGTCCTTCAGGGCGTTGCGCACCGGTTCCTGGTGAGCGTGGCCGCAGTTTGGACCGTGGACATGGCCGTGCTCGTGGTCGTGGCTGTGATCAGGGTGATGGTGATCGTGGTTGCAGTCAGGACCATGGACATGGGGTTGTTGAGTCATCGATGTCGCTCCGGAATAAAATCGCCGGGGATTATCTCGCCATTGTGGTTCACCTGCACGTCATAACCGATGAATAATCCGGTTCTCAATTCACCTTCCAGGCGATACGGCACAGGCCGCTCGGGATTTTTCAGCATCCGCACCACGTCACGGATCTGCGGCCAGAGGTTGGTGCGCACCGAAACCCGAAAAAATTTATGGCCGCGCGGCGGTACGGTCAGCCACTCGTCGGACTCACCCTCGGTCAATACGAAGTTGCCCAGGGAGACCTTGTAGATCAGGCCGCGCACGGTCAGGTCGGCGTCGTCGCGGTTGTCCACGCGAAAGTACAGCTTGAACTTCTGCTCCAGCAACTTGGCGCGCACCACTTCGACTTTTACCAGGGAGACATGGGGCGGTGGCGAATCGTCCTCGAACCACGACGCGCAGCCGGTCAGGCCAAGGGTCAACGCCAGCATCAAGCTGTATATCCGGAGCATGGCGTTATCCATTTTTTGTAGGCGCGAGCTGGCTCGCGAAGGTCGTCAACGATGACGCGTCAAGCCTGACACACAATGGTGCCCTCGGGTTTTTCGCGAACAAGTTCGCTCCTACAGGGTTAGAGGTAGCTGGAACAACACTTCTTGAATTTCTGCCCACTGCCGCACAGGCAGGCATCGTTGCGCCCGGCCTTCACTTCCACGGTCGGATCGATGAAGTACCAGCGCCCGTCATTCTGTACGAAAGATGAGCGCTCGCGGTGGCTATGTTCACCGGTAGCGTCATGCCAGCGCGCGGTGAAGGTCACGAAGGCGTGTTCGGGCTGGCCGCCGAACACTTCGGAGCTTTCCACTTCAAGGCCGAGCCAGGTGCTCTGTGCACTCCAGGCTCCGATGGCATTGCGGTCCAGGCCGGCTTGTTGCGCCGGCAGGGTCGTGGCCACCAGGTAGTCCACCAGGCCCCGCACGTAGGCACTGTAGCGTGAACGCATCAGCGCGGCGGCGCAGGGGGCCGGGTGCCCGGCGTGATAATGGCCGCAGCAGGCATCCAGCAGGTTGCCACTGCCGCAGGGGCAAATGGATGTACTCATCGGGTTACCACCAGTACTTTTCGAAGTTTTCCGGGTTGCCCAGAAACGGGCGTTGAGCCAGTCCGGTACCTGTTTATAGTCAAGCAAATCATAGGTAAACAGCGTCAGGACCTGCTCATCACGCTGGAAACGCTCGCCCGCCTGCAGGGCCAGGGAGAAGAAGTCAGTGTCTTTCCAGTCGCAGGCGGCCAGGTCCACCAGCACCGCGATGCGGCTGGCATTGAGGTTGCGGATGCCCCCCAGCAGCGTCAAGCCTTGCGGTTTTGACAGGTGCTCCAGGCAGTCCACCACCAGCGCCAGGTCAAACCGTTGCGCGGCAAGCGCTGCCGGCAACGCGCCCGGTGCCGCGACTGACACCTGGGTATCCGGGTGGGCTTGTTGAAAAGCCTCCAACGCCGGGAACTGGCTGGCGCCCAACAGCAGCAGGCGTTTTGGCCGGTGCAGATCGAGCAAGGCGGCCAGGGCTTGCTGGGGGGTACGGGTAGAAATACCAGCGGTCATCAGAGATCCTCGCATCATGACCCTAGAGACTAGCGCGGCTGAGCGTGGGGGCCTAGAGGCGGTGTCTGCGAAAAATCCTACAGGTTGCTCAGACCTGCGAAACTGAAGCCTCCCCTTTATTAACTTTTTTGATCCTTCACTGGCAAAGCGCCTGTGGAAGTCGTTACTGTGCGTCCAAAGAACAAACTAGAAATAAAAAAATTAGGGGAGCCCCATGATGCGTAAGGTTTTACTGTTGGCCCTGCTGGTCAGCCCCGTTGTCCTGGCCCAGAGCGTCAGTGTCGAAACCAACTCGTTGATGCGTCTGCCCAGCAGCACCAGCGTGCTGCAACTGGAGCGCCTGGATGTGGCGGACTACGGCACCTTGCTGATTCCCGCCACCATCAGCCAGGTCACGGTGGATGAACTGCATCTTGGGCGCGATGCGCGCATCGCCATCGTGCCCGGTAATACCGCGCTGCAATTGCAGGTGCGTCATGCGCAGTTGGACCCGGGCAGCCAGATCACCTCGCGCGGCGCGCCCGGCACCCACGAAAAACCGGCCAAGGCCGGACGTGACCTGACCTTGCGCATCAATTCGCTGAACGCTGAAGAACTTTCCGTAGACGCCCGGGGGGGCGCCGGTGCCAAAGGTTATGCCGGGCTGGACGGCGCCAACGGTGAAGACCCGGGCTGCACCTGGGGCTCGGCGGGGCGTGGTTTCAACGGCGACAACGGTGGCGATGGCCTGCCTGGCGCCGCAGGCGCGAACGTGCGGGTGGAAGTGCCGCAGGACTTCCCTGCGGGTCAGATCAAGGTGTGGGTTGACGGTGGGCCTGGCGGTTTGGCCGGTACGGCGGGCAAACCGGGCAAAGGCGGG
Organism: Pseudomonas cedrina subsp. fulgida; assembly: GCA_016937595.1. Lineage (GTDB taxonomy): Bacteria > Pseudomonadota > Gammaproteobacteria > Pseudomonadales > Pseudomonadaceae > Aquipseudomonas > Aquipseudomonas fulgida. The sequence goes on from JAFHKH010000097.1 coordinate 5,440, forward strand.
CAATCCAAAGGCTGTGTCGTGTACCGCGCCGACGGCGGCGAGAAGGGCCGCCCAGGCTTGGAAGGGCAACCGGGACCGGCCGGCCTGCGGGTTCTGTGACCATTCAGCGGCTCTGAGTCGCCTGGCCTGAGGCTTTCGCGAGCAAGCCCG
>JAFHKH010000970.1 GCA_016937595.1 Pseudomonas cedrina subsp. fulgida
CTTGCTCGCGAAGGCGGCCTGACAGGCGACAAGAAACCTGGAACCTGAAATGAAACAGAAAAAAGCCCAATGGCCCTGGCACCTGCTCACCGCAGTCGTGCTGGTCGGTCTGGCCGGCGCGTTGTACTACGCCACCTCGATGATGTCTTATGAATGGCGCTGGAACCGTGTGCCGCAGTACTTTGCCTATCAGGCTGAAGAGGCCCAGCGCGCGGCAGATATCTCCACCGTGATCGAGCTGGTGCGCAAAGGCGATACCGCCGAAGTCACCCTGCGCAACGACGCGGGCGCCGAGCAAACGGTGAGGGTCGCTGACAACAGCCTGCAAGTGGCACGCGGCGATGATGTGGCCGAAGGCGATGTCATCGGCGTCAACCGTCATTGGGCGTTGGGCCCGCTGATGTGGGGCCTGTGGACCACGCTGTGGCTGTCGGTGGTCTCCGGTATTCTCGGCCTGGCGATCGGCTTGGCGACCGGCCTGTGCCGGTTGTCCAGCAACCCGACCCTGCGCGA
>JAFHKH010000971.1 GCA_016937595.1 Pseudomonas cedrina subsp. fulgida
TTTTTGTAACCGCTTGCTCAGGCGCGCGCGGATCAGCCGTTCTGACGGATACCGGCGACCAGCCAAGGCTGGTTGTCGCCCTGGGCGCGTTCCATGTTCCAGCTTTCGCTGAACACTTCGCCCTGGTCGAAACGCGAGGTCTTCGACACACCGCTGAACGTCAGGGTGGCGATGGTTTTGTCGGCGCGATCATCCACACCGTCCAGTTGTACGCGCAGGTCGTCGATGTAGGTCGACTGGAAAGCGTCGCCCAGATCGGCGCGTTCGCGCTTGAGGAACTCCAACAGTTGCGGGGTCACGAACTCGGCGATCTTGTCCATTTCGTTGGCGTCCCAGTGCTGCTGCAGGGACTGGAAGTGGCTGCGGGCCGCTTCGACGAAACGCTCTTCGTTGAACCAGGCCGGCGCGTTGATCACCGGGCGGGCTGCGGCAGGTGCTGCCGAACCACCGAAGATCGAACCCATGGCGGGTTTCTGCTCGAACACTTCACGCTGCATCGGCGCGCCGGCTGGAGCCATTTGCTCCTGTTGCTTGCGACGACGGGCGGCGATAAAGCGGAAGACCAGGAAGGCGATGACGCCCATGATCAGGATGTCGAAGATCTGCATGCCCTGGAAGCCGCCGCCCATGAACATGGAAGCGAGCAGGCCGCCGGCGGCGATACCGGCCAGAGGGCCCAGCCAGCGCGAAGCACCGCCGGCCTTGGCGGCGCGCCGGCAGC
>JAFHKH010000972.1 GCA_016937595.1 Pseudomonas cedrina subsp. fulgida
GGCCACTGGCGCGGGTACGCGATGGCGATATCATTCGTGTGGATGGCGTGAAGGGCACCTTGGAGCTTAAGGTGGACGCCGAAGCATTTGCAGCGCGCACGCCTGCCACCGGCCTGTTGGGCAATAACGTGGGGGCCGGGCGCGAGCTGTTTGCATTTATGCGCCTGGCCGCCAGCTCCGCAGAGCAGGGCGCCAGCGCCTTTACCTGTGCCTTGGAGACGCTTAAGTGAAGTTAGCGCTGGTTGGTGATATCGGGGGCACCAACGCCCGTTTTGCGTTGTGGCGCGATCAGGCGTTGCATTCGATCCGCGTGCAGGCCACGGCGGATCACTCCAGCCCTGAGGACGCGATCACGGCTTACCTCAAGGAAGAAGGCCTGCACATCGGTGACATCGGCGCCGTATGCCTGTCGGTGGCCGGGCCGGTGAGCGGCGATGAATTTAAATTCACCAACAATCACTGGCGCTTGAGCAAGACTGCGTTTTGCCAGACGTTGCATGTGGATGAACTGTTGCTGGTCAATGATTTCTCGGCCATGGCCCTGGGCATGACC
>JAFHKH010000973.1 GCA_016937595.1 Pseudomonas cedrina subsp. fulgida
CGTGGAGCGCCGACGAATTGGCGCGCTTCACCCGCCTGGTGCAGGACGCCGTCGGTTTCGACGCCAGCCGTGGCGACAGCGTCAGCGTGATCAACATGCCGTTCTCCGCCGAGCGTGGCGAAGTCATCGCCGAAGCCGCGTTCTACACGCAGCCTTGGTTCTGGGACATCGTCAAACAAGTGCTGGGTGTGTTGTTCATCCTGGTCCTGGTGTTCGGTGTGTTGCGCCCGGTGCTCAACAACATCACCGGCAATGGCAAGAACAAGCAACTGGCGGCCTTTGGTGGCAGCGACGTCGAGTTGGGTGGCATGGGCGGCCTGGACGGCGAACTGGCCAACGACCGCGTCAGCCTCGGCGGCCCGCAAAGCATCCTGTTGCCGAGCCCGAGCGAAGGCTATGACGCTCAGTTGAACGCAATCAAGAGTCTGGTAGCAGAAGACCCGGGCCGTGTGGCCCAGGTCGTGAAAGAGTGGATTAACGCAGATGAGTGATCGAGCCGCTGTTGCCAAGCTCTCCCGGGTCGACAAAGCCGCCGTGCTGCTGCTGTCGCTGGGCGAAACCGATGC
>JAFHKH010000974.1 GCA_016937595.1 Pseudomonas cedrina subsp. fulgida
CCGTCAGCCGCAAGACCTGCGCCAGCATCGGCTGATCGCCAGTGCCGATCAGGTGCATTGGGATTTTCAAGGCTATTCACTCAAGACCCGCGCCCGCCTGGGCTGCGCCACGGTGCAGGGCGCGATCAATGCGGCCGTGCAGGGGGCTGGGCTGATCCGCTGCCTGAGTTATCCGGTGCATGAGCACCTCCAAAATGGGCAATTGCGCCGCGTATTGGCGGCCTATGAGTCGCCGCCCCTGCCCGTGCAGGTGGTGTATCGCGACGGCCGCAATGCACCGATGCGCGTGCGCAGTTTCGTCGATCATTGCGCGGCGGCACTGCGCGGGCATCCGGCATTTCAGTTGGCGTAACAGTGGGTTGCCTGGCGTGGTTATTCCCTCGTTGACTGGCAGGGCGCAGCATCGCGGTATCTACTCAAGAGGTGCTCGCCATGAACCCGATCGAACAAACTCCCTGGCATGCCGGCGAACGGCAGATGCAAGCAGCGGTTGGCGTGGCCGACCGGATGGCGGTGATCGGGCCCAAGGTGATTCGCGATCACTTGCCGGAACAACACCGGGATTTCTACCCCTTGTTGCCGTACCTGATGCTGGGTGTGGTGGACGAGCAGGGCACCCCTTGGGCCACGATGATTGAGGGCGCACCGGGCTTCGCCCACTCACCGGACCCACTGACGTTGCAGATCGGCAGCCTGCCGTCCGTGGGCGATCCGGCGCGTAACGCCCTGCAGCCCGGTGCAGCGGTAGGCCTGTTGGGCATCGATCTCAGCACCCGCCGTCGCAACCGCATGAACGGACGTATCGGCGCGCTCGATCACGAGGGTTTTTCGGTCGACGTGGTGCAGACCTTCGGCAACTGCCCCAAGTACATCCAACTGCGGCCGGTTGACGCCATCGCGCGCAAACCTGGTAGCCAGGTCGAGCGCTTAAACGGCCTCGACGACGCGGCCCGAAGCATGATCCGCAACGCCGACACCTTCTTCGTCGCCAGCTACATCGAGGCGCACGGCCAACGTTCGGTGGACGTTTCTCATCGGGGCGGTAATACGGGATTCGTGCGGGTTGAAGGCAACGTGCTGACCATCCCCGACTTCGCCGGCAACCTGTTCTTCAACACCCTGGGCAATTTGCAGGTAAACCCGGTGGCGGGGTTGTTGTTCATCGACTTTGTTTCGGGGGATGTGTTGCAAGTGTCCGGGCGCACCTCGTTGATCCTCGACGGCCCGCAAGTGGCCCTGTTCGAGGGCGCCCAACGGTTGTGGACGGTGACCGTGGAACACCTGGTGCGCCGCCCGGCGGCGTTGGCGTTGCGCTGGCAGTTCGCGGAGTTTTCGCCATTCAGCCTGGCGATGGGACGCTGATAGCCACGCAACATTTTGTTCGGCCTGTAAAGATCAAATGTGGGAGC
>JAFHKH010000975.1 GCA_016937595.1 Pseudomonas cedrina subsp. fulgida
TCACTGGCGCTTGAGCAAGACTGCGTTTTGCCAGACGTTGCATGTGGATGAACTGTTGCTGGTCAATGATTTCTCGGCCATGGCCCTGGGCATGACCCGCCTCAAGCCGGATGAGTTTCGCGTGGTCTGCGCGGGCACACCGGAGCCATTGCGGCCGGCGTGGTGATCGGCCCGGGCACCGGCCTGGGCGTCGGCACCTTGCTGGATCTGGGCGCGGGGCGCTTTGCGGCGCTGCCGGGGGAGGGCGGGCATGTCGACCTGCCCCTGAGCAGCCCGCGGGAAACCCAGCTGTGGCAGCACATTCACAGCGAGATCGGGCATGTCAGCGCCGAAACCGCGTTGAGCGGTGGCGGCCTGCCACGGCTGTACCGGGCGATCTGCGCGGTCGATGGCCATGCGCCGGTGCTGGAAACACCCGAGGCCATCACGGCCGCAGGCCTGGCCGGCGACCCGGTGGCGATGGAAGTACTGGACCAGTTCAGCATCTGGCTGGGCCGGGTGGCGGGCAACAATGTGCTGACCACCGGTGGGCGCGGTGGTGTGTATATCGTGGGCGGAGTGATACCGAGGTTTGCCGACTTCTTTATCCGCAGCGGTTTCGCCAGGAGCTTTGCCGACAAAGGCTGCATGAGTGACTACTTCAAAGGTATTCCGGTGTGGTTGGTGACTGCGCCGTATTCTGGATTGACTGGGG
>JAFHKH010000976.1 GCA_016937595.1 Pseudomonas cedrina subsp. fulgida
TCCCGCTTGCTAACCTGATAGGTGTTACATGGCAGGCGCAAAAGAGATTCGCAGTAAGATTGCGAGCATCAAAAGCACGCAAAAGATTACCAGCGCCATGGAAAAAGTGGCGGTCAGCAAAATGCGCAAGGCACAAATGCGCATGGCTGCTAGCCGTCCTTATGCGGAGCGTATCCGCCAGGTACCTTGCGCAGTTTGTCGCTGAACAACCGGTCGGCGCTGGCCGACCACACCGCCAGCACGCCTTTGGGGCGTAGCGCCTTGGCGCACGCGGCCAGGCCTCCGGCGGAGTAAAGCCAGCTGTTGGCCTTTTGCGTGAGGCCTTCGGGGCCGTTGTCCACATCCAGCATGATCGCGTCAAAGCCCTGGGGCTCGGCTTGCAGCACCTTGGCCACGTCTTCCAGGCGGATGACGGTGCGTGGGTCCAGCAGCGGGCGGCCGGATTTTTCGCCCAGCGGCCCACGGTTCCAGTCCACGACGCCCGGCACCAATTCCGCCACCACCACTTCGGCGCTCTTGCCCAGATGCTTGAGCGCGAAGCCAGGGTAAAGCCCATGCCCAGACCGCCGATCAGCACCCGTGAACCCGGGCGCCGCCACCTTGCGGCAGGGAATTTCCGCCAGCGCATCTTCGGATCCGTGCATGCGCGTGTTCATCAACTGGCCGCCGTCGCCGCCC
>JAFHKH010000977.1 GCA_016937595.1 Pseudomonas cedrina subsp. fulgida
CAAGCGCATTCAAAGCCAGAGCGTACGGGCGATGGATACCCTGGATGGTCACCTCAAGACCCAGCATCTGAGCCTTGAAGCCCAGGAGGCCCTGGCCGACACTCGCCGCCTGCTCAGCGAGGCCCAGGCCTTGCTGGCGGAAAAAACCGCCGAGCTGGACGAGTTCGGCTGGCAGGCCGGGCAGCGCGCCCAAGTGCTCTACGACACTGCGCTGGCCTGCCGCATGCGTCCGTTTGCCGATGTGCTGGTCGGTCAAACGCGCATGGTGCGCGACCTCGGCCGCAGCCTGGGCAAGCAGGTGCGCCTGGAGATCGAAGGCGAAAAGACCCAGGTCGACCGCGACGTGCTGGAAAAACTCGAAGCGCCGCTCACCCATCTGTTGCGCAATGCCGTCGACCACGGCATCGAAATGCCTGAGCAACGCCTGCTGGCGGGCAAACCGGCGGAGGGCCTGATCCGCCTGCGCGCGTCTCATCAGGCCGGTTTGCTGGTGCTGGAATTGAGCGATGACGGTAACGGCGTCGACCTGGAGCGCCTGCGCGGCACCATCGTCGACCGGCATCTGTCACCGCTGGACACCGCGCTGCGCCTGAGCGAAGAAGAGTTGCTGACGTTCCTGTTCCTGCCGGGCTTCAGCCTGCGCGACAAGGTCACCGAAGTGTCCGGGCGCGGGGTCGGCCTGGATGCGGTGCAGCATATGGTCCGCCAGTTGCGCGGTGCCGTGGTGCTGGAGCAGACGGCGGGGCAGGGCAGTCGTTTCCACCTTGAAGTGCCGCTGACCCTGTCGGTGGTGCGCAGCCTGGTGGTGGAAGTCGGCGAAGAAGCCTATGCGTTCCCGCTGGCGCATATCGAGCGCATGTGCGACCTGGCGGCCGGACGATATCGTGCAACTGGAAGGTCGCCAGCATTTCTGGCATGAAGGCCGCCATGTGGGGCTGGTTGGCGCCAGCCAACTGCTGCAGCGCCGGCGGGCAGGGCAGTCGGAACGCTCAAAGTGG
>JAFHKH010000978.1 GCA_016937595.1 Pseudomonas cedrina subsp. fulgida
CGCCTGCGTCGGCCTCTACTATGTGAAGTGGTCGCCTTACTACCTCAAGGCCTTTGTGGCCGCCGACAACCACAGCATCGGCGCCTCGATCCTCAATGATCAACAAAGCTCGCCCCTGGCGGCAGCGCTGGCCTATGCACAGGTGTATTTCCTGGCGATCTGGAAAGCCGCGGTGCTGGCGGTGATCCTCGGTTCGCTGCTGCAAGTGCTGATCCCCCGTGACTGGTTGCTGCGTCTGTTCGGGCGTGCCGGGCTGGGCTCGACCTTGCGCGGCGGGCTGTTCGCCTTGCCCGGGATGATGTGCAGCTGCTGCGCGGCACCGGTGGCGGCGGGTATGCGGCGCCAGCAGGTGTCGGTGGGCGCGGCGCTGGCATTCTGGATCGCCAACCCGGTGTTGAACCCGGCGACGCTGGTGTTCATGGGCTTTGTGCTCGGCTGGGGCTTTACCGCGCTGCGGCTGGTGGCGGGTATCGTGCTGGTAGTGGGCGTGTCGCTGGTGGCACAACGCATCGCCCGCCCCGACCAGGTGCCGGAGGCCGCATTGGATGCAGTCACCGAGGCCAGCACCCTGGAGTCTCAACCGTTCCTGAGCCGCTGGCTGCACACCCTGTGGCAACTGTTCTGGAGCACGATTCCGATTTATATCCTGGCGGTGTTGATCCTGGGCGCGGCGCGGGTCTGGTTGTTCCCTCATGTGGATGGCGCCATGGCCAACAGCCTGGTGTGGCTGGTGCCGCTGGCGATTGTCGGCACGCTGTTCGTGATTCCTACGGCAGCGGAAATTCCCATCGTACAAACCATGATGACCCTGGGCATGGGCACCGGCCCGGCGGTGGCCCTGCTGATGACCCTGCCGAGCGTGAGCCTGCCGTCGCTGCTGATGCTGCGCAAGGACTTTGATGCGCGGGTGCTGGTGACGGTGGCCGGGTTGACCATGTTGGTGGGGGTGGTGTGTGGGTTGATCGGGGCGGCGATCCTTTAGTTATTTTTTGAGGCTGATGGCGCCTTCGCAGAGCCGCTCCACATTCGATCGCATTTATCCTGTAGGAATGCGGTCGAATGTGGGAGCGGGCTTGCTCGCGAAGAGGCCACTGAATATCACCCGTTATTCCTGT
>JAFHKH010000979.1 GCA_016937595.1 Pseudomonas cedrina subsp. fulgida
GCCTGCGCCAGGTCGACGTCGGCAACCTGGTCGCGGCCAATGACACCACGTTTCTTGCCGTGATCACCCAGACCCAGCCGATCAGCGTGGTCTTCACCCTGCCGGAAAATACCCTGGAAACCGTGCTGGCCCGTTACCACGCCGGTAACAAGTTGCCCGTGGAAGCCTGGGACCGTGGCGATGTGAAAGTGCAAGCCACCGGCGTGCTGCAAAGCCTGGACAACCAGATCGACGTGACCACCGGCACCCTGAAATTCAAGGCGCGTTTCGATAACAAGGACCAGGCGCTGTTCCCCAACCAGTTCGTCAATGTGCATTTGCTCGCCGACACCCTGCATAACGTGGTGCTGGTGCCCTCGGCGGCGATCCAGTTCGGCAACGCCGGTACCTTTGTCTACGTGCTTGACGGTGACAAGAAGGTCAAGGTGCAGCCGCTGGTGGTGGGTGACACCGACGGCGACAACACCGTGATCAAAGAGGGCCTGAAGGCCGGCGACCGCGTGGTGCT
>JAFHKH010000098.1 GCA_016937595.1 Pseudomonas cedrina subsp. fulgida
ACGCGAGCCGGGGTCGAGCAGGCGGTTGATGCGCTCGCGGGGCAGCAGCTTGCCCGCGAGGTATGGCGCTCCTGGGCCTTGGCGCCGCCACCTTGCTGCACCTGTGCAAGCAGGCTGTGCAGGGCGTCGACCTGGTGGCGCATCGCCGCGCTGTTGGCGGCGAACTCTGCCGAACGGGGGTTGAGCTGGGTATGCAAGGTGGCCATGGCGTGCTCCTTCAGCGGGTTTCGTTGAAGAGTTCGCGACCGATCAGCATGCGGCGGATCTCACTGGTGCCGGCGCCGATTTCGTACAGCTTGGCGTCGCGCAGCAGGCGACCGGCGGGGAAATCGTTGATATAGCCATTGCCGCCCAGGATCTGGATCGCGTCCAGGGCCATTTGCGTGGCGCGCTCGGCGCTGTAGAGGATCACCCCGGCGGCGTCCTTGCGCGTGGTTTCGCCACGCTCGCAGGCCTGGGCCACCGCATAGAGGTAGGCGCGGCTGGCGTTGAGCTGGGTGTACATGTCGGCGACCTTGCCCTGGATCAATTGGAATTCGCCGATGCTCTGGCCGAACTGCTTGCGGTCGTGGATGTAGGGCACGATCAGGTCCATGCAAGCCTGCATGATTCCGGTCGGGCGCCGGAGAGCACCACGCGTTCGTAGTCCAGGCCGCTCATCAGCACCTTCACGCCGCCATTGAGTACGCCGAGGATGTTGTCCTCGGGCACCTGCACGTCATCGAAAAACAATTCGCAGGTGTTGGAGCCGCGCATGCCCAGCTTGTCGAACTTGTTGCTGCGGCTGAAGCCTTTCCAGTCGCGCTCGACGATGAAGGCGGTGATGCCGTGGGGGCCTTTCTCCAGGTCGGTCTTGGCGTAGATCACGTAAGTGCTGGCGTCGGGGCCGTTGGTGATCCAGGTCTTGCTGCCGTTGAGGACGTAATGGTCGCCGCGTTTGTCGGCGCGCAGTTTCATCGAGACCACATCGGAACCGGCGTTCGGCTCGCTCATGGCCAGGGCGCCGACGTGTTCGCCGCTGATGAGCTTGGGCAGGTACTTGAGTTTCTGCTCGTGGGTGCCGTTGCGGTTGATCTGGTTTACGCACAGGTTGGAATGCGCACCGTAGGACAGCGCCACCGAGGCCGAACCCCGGCTGATTTCTTCCATCGCCACCACATGCGCCAGGTAACCCAGGCCGGCGCCGCCGTATTCTTCGGGCACGGTAATGCCCAGCAGGCCCATGTCGCCGAACTTGCGCCACAGGTCGGCGGGGAACAGGTTGTCGACGTCGATCTGGGCCGCGCGCGGCGCGATTTCCTTGCCCACGAAGGACTGCACCTGGTCGCGCAGCATGTCGATGGTTTCACCGAGGGCGAAGTTCAGGGACGGGTAACTCATGGACGGGCACCTTAATGTGAGCGTTGTTTTTGTATGGAGGGCACGCCGGAGGAGGGTGCTCACCTTTACGTTAACGTAAGCTTGCGTTAAGGCGCTGTCAATCGTAGTTTACGTTTACGTCAACCTACAAAAAAGACAACAGGGGTCGTTATGGATCAACCGAATCAGAGCTACAGCCGTGGCGCCCAGGACAAGCGCTTGCTGGCCACGACCATCGGCCAGGCATTCGATCAGACCGTCGCCCGGTATCCCGACGGCGAAGCCCTGGTGGTGCGCCATCAACAGCGCCGGTACACCTGGCGGCAATTGGCCGAGACCGTGGAGGTGCATGCGCGCGCATTCCTGGCACTGGGCATGCAGGCTGGCGATCGCCTGGGCGTCTGGGCACCCAATTGTGCCGAGTGGTGCATCAGTCAGATCGCCAGCGCCAAGCTTGCGTGATCCTCGTCAATATCAACCCGGCCTATCGCAGCAGTGAGCTGGACTACGTGCTCAAGCAGTCCGGTTGCCAGTGGCTGGTGTGCGCCGGTTCCTTCAAGACCTCTGATTACCACGCCATGTTGCAGGCACTGAAACCGGACGTGCGCGGCATCATCAGCCTCGACCCCAACCCGCCCGAAGGCTTTATGCCTTGGTCGCAGCTATCGGCCCTGGCCGCAAGCGTTACGCCGGAACAACTGCAGCGCCGCCAAGCCAGTTTGCATTTCGACCAGCCGGTGAATATTCAATACACCTCCGGCACCACCGGCTTCCCCAAGGGCGCGACCCTTAGCCACCACAACATTCTCAACAACGGTTACATGGTCGGCGAAAGCCTGGGCCTGACCGCGCAGGACCGCCTGGTGATCCCGGTGCCGCTGTATCACTGTTTCGGTATGGTCATGGGCAACTTGGGCTGTATCACCCATGGCACTACCATGATCTACCCGAATGACGGCTTCGATCCGCTGCTGACCCTCACCGCGGTCGCCGAAGAACGCGCCTCTGGCCTGTATGGCGTACCCACCATGTTTATCGCCATGCTCGATCACCCACGGCTTGGCGAATTCGACCTGTCGAGCCTGCGCACCGGCATCATGGCCGGGGCTACGTGCCCTATCGAAGTGATGCGCCGGGTGATCAGCCAGATGCACATGCGTGAAGTGCAGATTGCCTATGGCATGACTGAAACCAGCCCGGTGTCCTTGCAGACCGGTGCCGATGACGACCTGGAACGCCGCGTGACCACCGTCGGCCGTACCCAGCCGCAACTGGAAAACAAGATCATCGACGCCGACGGCAACACCGTCGCGCACGGCGAGATCGGCGAGTTGTGCACGCGTGGCTACAGCGTGATGCTCGGCTATTGGAACAACCCCGAGGCCACCCGCGAGGCCATCGACGACGCCGGCTGGATGCACACCGGCGACCTGGCAAGCATGGACGCCCACGGTTACGTGTGCATCGCGGGGCGCAACAAGGACATGATCATTCGCGGGGGTGAGAATGTGTACCCGCGCGAGCTGGAGGAGTTTTTCTTCACCCACCCGGCCGTAGCGGATGTGCAGGTGATCGGTATTCCGGATGAGCGTTATGGCGAAGAAATCGTCGCCTGGATCAAGTTCCACCCGGCCACGTGGCCACTGAACGTGAGCTGCAAGCCTGGTGCAAGGGGCGCATCGCCCACTTCAAGGTGCCCCGGCACTTCAAATTCGTGGAGGCGTTTCCAATGACGGTGACGGGCAAGATCCAGAAATTTCGCATGCGCGAGATTTCGATTGAAGAACTCCGGGCCCAATCCAACTAACGGCACAAAACCACTGTGGGAGCGGGCTT
>JAFHKH010000980.1 GCA_016937595.1 Pseudomonas cedrina subsp. fulgida
TACATTTTGGCGGGACGCGGAGCAGTCCACGGACGGCATTCCCACGCAGAGCGTGGGAACGATCAGTATGCCTGGCAGCGTTGCCACACCTCCCGGATCAGCCTCTGCAGCTTCAGCGCTTCGGCCCAGCGGTCGCTGAGCTCGCGGCCGTCCGCGCCGGTGATCGCATAGGGCGGCGGGCCCAGTTCGCAGGTGAACGACAGGCTCTGCGGCGTCTCGGGCCGGGCCAGCCAGTCTTCGATCCCGTAGCGCCACCACTCGGTGAACCGCTGCACCCAGGCTTGATGCTGCGCAAAGTCCAGCGACACCTGGACCTGTTCGCTGCTGGCCACGCGGCCGTGAAAACCCCAGCTGTGGCGCAGGATGGTGCGGATCTGTTCATCGTCTTCAGCCGCGCCAGGCTCCGGCAGTTCACGCCAACCACGTAGTGGGACAGGTCGGCCAACAGTTTCAAGTCGGGCATCTGTGCCAGCAGGTCGAGGGTAAACAGCAGGTCGTTGGTGAGCCGATAGCGATGGGTTTCGAGCAGGACCGGAAAATCCACCTGTTCGGCCAGGCGTTGCCACCCCTCCACCAGCCGCGCGGCGTCGGCCTGGCTGCGCGGGCGCACGTCGGCTTGCAGGGTGAGGTGGTGACAACCGTAGCGGCTGATCACCTCCAGCGCGGCCGCCAGGTCATCCACCGATTGCGCAAACAACTGGCCTTCGATCTGCAATCCCCTGGCCGAGGCGGCGGCATGCAGGCGAGCCACCTCGGCGGGTTGCCAATAGTGGTCGGTAATGCCATCGAAACCGGCGGCCTTGATGCGGTCGA
>JAFHKH010000981.1 GCA_016937595.1 Pseudomonas cedrina subsp. fulgida
CGCGATAAGCCAGCAAGGCTTCGCGGGTATCGAGTTGGGCGAGCAGCTCAAGCCCGGGCATCAGCACGCTTGAAGGCGTATGCGGTGCGCCGCCGACCAGCAGGCGCGACAGCCCACGCGGGTCGTCGGCGCCCTTGGCGCACAACAGGCCGAAGCGTTTGAGGGTGACTTGGGAATCGGCATGGCAGCCGGCGAGGAACGCATCGAACGTCTCGGCAGGCATCGCATTCGGCCAGCCGTCGTGGGCGACAAAACACGGGTTGCTGGCCAAGGTCAGCAGGCCGCAGCAACGTTCGCCGCGCCGCGCCGCCAGCGCCGAGGCCAGCATGCCGCCCAGGGACCAGCCGCCCAGCCAGGCGTTGTCCGGCAACGTGGCGTCGAGTTCGTCAAGCCATTCCTCCAGATCACTGCAATCGAGCGCGGGCAACGGTTCGATCTGCACCTGCAGGTGCTCGTCCAAACCCTGCAGTGCGGCGGCCAACGGTTCCAGCGGCGAAACACCCAGGCCCCAGCCGGGCAGCAATACCAATCGATCACGCATGGGCAGGCTCCAGGCGGAAACAGGCTTCCAATGCGTTTAACAATAGCTGCACCTGCGCCGCGCTGTGGGCTGCCGTCAATGTCACGCGTAAACGCGCGCTGCCGGCCGGCACGGTGGGAGGGCGGATCGCGGTCACCATCAGGCCGCGCTCGCGCAGCCGCTGTGACAGACGCATGGCCTTGGCGCTGTCGCCGATCAGGATCGGCTGGATCGGCGTGAAGCTGTCCATCAACGCCAGGCCAAGCTGCTCGGCGCCCTGTCGAAATTGACGGATCAGCGAATTCAAATGCTCGCGCCGCCAATGCTCGCTGCGCAACAGCTCCAGGCTTTTCAGGGTGGCGCAGGCCAGGGCCGGCGGTTGGCTGGTGGTGTAGATATACGGCCGCGCGAACTGGATCAGGCTTTCGATCAGCGCTTCACTGCCCGCCACAAA
>JAFHKH010000982.1 GCA_016937595.1 Pseudomonas cedrina subsp. fulgida
AAGACCACCTTGCTCAAGCTGATGCTCGGCGGTCTGCAGCCGACCAGCGGCACGGTGGAAGAGGGCACGCGCATCGACGTGGCCTACTTCGACCAGTTGCGTCACCAGTTGGACCTGGAAAAAACCGTGATCGACAACGTGGCCGAAGGTCGCGACTTTATCGATATCGACGGCCAGAGCCGTCACGTCCTTAGCTACCTGGGCGACTTCCTGTTCAGCCCGCAACGTGCGCGTACGCCGGTGAAAGCCTTGTCCGGTGGCGAGCGTGCGCGCCTGCTGCTGGCCAAGCTGTTCAGCAAACCGGCCAACCTGCTGGTACTCGACGAACCGACCAACGACCTCGATGTGGAAACCCTCGAGTTGCTGGAAGAAGTGCTGCTGACCTTCAACGGCACCGTGCTGATGGTCAGTCACGACCGGGCATTCCTCGACAACGTGGTCACCAGCACCCTGGTCTTTGAAGGTGAAGGCAAGGTGCGTGAATACGTCGGTGGTTACCAGGACTGGCTGCGCCAGGGCGGCTCGCCGCGCCTGTTGGGCGTGACCGAGAGCAAGTCGGCAAGGCCGACCTGACCTCCGCCGTCGTCGCCCCCGTGGTGGCCGCCGCTCCGGCCACAGGAAGCCGCGCCTTCCACCAAGAAAAA
>JAFHKH010000983.1 GCA_016937595.1 Pseudomonas cedrina subsp. fulgida
TGCGCCAGCGCTACGCCGAAGGCAAGGCCAGCCGCGAAGAGCTGCTGGAATCGGAGATGAAGTCCTACCACAGCCCCGGCACCTGCACCTTCTACGGCACCGCCAACACCAACCAGTTGCTGATGGAAGTGATGGGCCTGCACTTGCCGGGCGCCTCGTTCGTCAACCCCTACACGCCGCTGCGTGATGCGCTGACCCGCGAAGCCGCGCACCAGGTCACGCGTCTGACCAAGGCCAACGGCAACTTCACGCCGATCGGCGAGATCGTCGACGAGAAATCCATCGTCAACGCCATCGTTGCGCTCAATGCCACCGGCGGTTCCACCAATCACACGCTGCACATGCCGGCCATCGCCATGTCGGCGGGCATCATTCTTACGTGGGACGACATGGCCGACCTGTCCGAGGTGGTGCCGACCCTGTCCCACGTTTATCCAAACGGCAAGGCCGACATCAACCACTTCCAGGCGGCGGGCGGCATGTCGTTCCTGATCCGCGAGTTGCTCGAAGCCGGGCTGCTCCATGAAGACGTCAACACCGTGGCCGGCAAGGGCTTGAGCCGCTACACCGAGGAACCGTTCCTGGTCGACGGCGCGCTGATCTGGCGCGACGGCCCCATCGAAAGCCTCGACGAAAGCATCCTGCGTCCCGTGGCCCGTGCGTTTTCCCCGGAAGGCGGCTTGCGCGTGATGGAAGGCAACCTGGGGCGCGGCGTGATGAAAGTGTCGGCGGTAGCCCCGGAACACCAGATCGTCGAAGCGCCTGCCGTGGTGTTCCAGGACCAGCAGGACCTGGCCGACGCGTTCAAGGCCGGCCAGTTGGAAAAAGACTTTGTCGCGGTGATGCGCTTCCAGGGCCCGCGCTCCAACGGCATGCCGGAATTGCACAAAATGACGCCGTTCCTCGGTGTACTGCAGGACCGTGGCTTCAAGGTCGCTTTGGTAACGGACGGGCGTATGTCCGGCGCGTCGGGTAAGATCCCCGCCGCGATTCACGTCAACCCCGAAGCCCAGAGCGGCGG
>JAFHKH010000984.1 GCA_016937595.1 Pseudomonas cedrina subsp. fulgida
GCTGGATCGACTGGGCGGCCGCCAAGGCATGACGATCCAGCACCCGCGCCTCAAAGCGCTGCTCTTTGTGCTGCTGTGCGCGGCACCCTTGCTGGGTTCGGTATGGGTATGGCAGCGCGGCGAGACCCTGCTCCCGCTGGCGGCCTATGGCGTGGTCAGTGTGATTGCGTTCTTCCTGTACTGGAGCGACAAACGCAAGGCCCGCACCGACAGTTGGCGCACCCCGGAAAACATCCTGCACGCCGTGGAACTGGCGGGCGGCTGGCCGGGTGCGTTGATTGCCCAGCAGGTGTTCCGGCACAAGACGCGCAAAGTGTCCTACCAGGTGCTGTTCTGGGTGATCGTGTTGCTGCATGAGGTGTTCTGGCTCGACCAGCTGTTGCTGGGCGGTACCTTGTTATCGGTGCTCTAGCAATAACCCGATCTGCGTGCGCTTGGGCAGTTTGCTCACCACCAACTGGTGAGAGCGCTGCAACAAACCACGCAGTTCCTCGGCTCCCAGCGGGTAGGGCGTGTGCATGATGATCCATTGCGCGCGAGCCAGGTAGGGCGCCGGGTGGATGCCCGGTCG
>JAFHKH010000985.1 GCA_016937595.1 Pseudomonas cedrina subsp. fulgida
GAGTTGCCCAGCCGCCACCTGGGCCTGGTGCAGGCCAGCGAACTGAATGACCTCGATGTACGCCTGGACGCCGCCGCCCAAGCCCTGGGCAGCAGTTGCGAAGTGGCGGTGCCGCCGCCGGTCACATTCGCCGCGCCGGAGGTGATCAGCGCCCAGCCGCTGCTCACGGGCGTACGCATCGCCGTGGCCCGTGACGAGGCTTTCGCCTTCACCTAGGCGCAAGCCTTGATCTGCTGCGCGCCGATGGGGGCCGAATTGAGCTTCTTTTCGCCGATCCATGACCCCGCATTGCCTGACGCCGACAGCCTCTATCTCCCCGGCGGTTACCCGGAGCTGCATCACCAGGCGCTCTCGGCAAACACACCGATGCTCGAGGCGATCCGCGCTCACCATGCAGCCGGCAAACCCTTGCTCGCCGAATGCGGCGGCATGCTCTACCTGCTCGACTCGCTCACCGATGTCGACGGCACCCGCGCCGAACTGCTCGGCCTGTTGCCGGGCGATGCAGTGATGCAGAAGAAACTCGCGGCATTGGCGTTGCAAAGTGTCGAGCTGCCGGAAGGCACGTTGCGCGGCCACACCTACCATCATTCCCTGACCAGCACCGAATGCCAGCCGATTGCCCGTGGCCTGAGCCCCAACGGCGGGCGCGGAGCCGAGGCGGTTTATCGACAAGGGCGGATGACGGCTTCCTACGTGCACTTTTACTTTCCATCCAATCCATCGGCGGTGGCCGCACTCTTTGCGCCAGCCCTTGAGACCGCTATCGCAGGCAA
>JAFHKH010000986.1 GCA_016937595.1 Pseudomonas cedrina subsp. fulgida
GTTGGGGTTCTTGGCCAGGTCGAAGCGCGGGTCGTGTTGGTGCCAGTTGATATCTTTGCTGGCCGCGACCGCGCCGTAGCGTTTTTGCCCGGCATCGAAGGTCTGTTGTGGGTTGCTGCTGCCGAAGCAGTCGGTGAAGTTCTCCTCGCACGTCAGATAAGTGCCCCACGGCGTTTTGCCGTTGGCGCAGTTCTGGAAGGTGCCCAGGACGTTCTTGCCGGATTTGTCGGCGCTGGTTTTCAGCCAGTCATGGCCGGCGGCGGGGCCGCTGAGGCGGATCGGCGAGTTGCCGTGGATGCGCCGGTTGTAGCGTGAGTCCTGGACGAACTGCCAAGTGTCACCCTGGCGCCGCACTTCGATCACCGACACGCCTTCGCTGGCCAGGGCCTTGCGTACGTCTTCGGCCGATTGCGGCGCGCCGCCGTGGGCGAAGAGGTAGCGATAGTTGGTGTATTCGTTGTTGATCGCCATCAGCGCGCGGTTGTCGTCGCCGGGGAAGGCGAACAGGCTCATGCCGTCGTTGTTGTCGCCGAACTGCTGTTCCTGGGCCTGCGCCGTGCCGTTGCCGGACGGGTCGAAGGCGGCGCGCCCTTGCTCAGCGGCTGGCCCCAACTGATCAGCACCGACGCGCTGTAGCCCGGCGGCAATGTAAGGGTGTCGCTGGTCGCGGCGGCGATGCTGGTAAAGCCCAGCAGCGGGCTGGCGGTGGCGGCATTGACGGCCAGGGCGCTGCGGG
>JAFHKH010000987.1 GCA_016937595.1 Pseudomonas cedrina subsp. fulgida
CTGCCGGCGATCCGCGACAAAATCAGTGTGGCGCGCTTCGCCAGGCTGTGCCGCGAACTGGATATCGGCGCGCGCTACCAGCGCTACCTGAATGACGCGCTGGGCTTGAACGAGCCGGTCGCCGGCGCGGCCTTGCAGTTGAAGGTCGAAGCCAGCCAAAAGGCCGCCTTGCGCAGTGCCTTGCACCTGGCGCAGTTGCGTGGCGAGATCCAGCACGACTTTGCTCAGGTCATCAGCGCACTGATAGAAGGCGGCGCGCAGCAGCGGCTCGACGAGCAAACGGTACGCCTGCAGACGCTGAGCGTGATGCAAGCGCCACTGACCGGCATCCTGTTATTTGCCGCCGACCTGGACCAGGCACGCGCCGTGCCGCGCCTGGTCGCCTATATTCCCGACGATCCGCACGCACCGCTCAAGGAATACCCCTCGCCGCTGGCCTTCAAGCAGGCCCTGACGCAACGCTTGCGCGACGCTGACTATCAGGTGTTTTTCAGCCGGTTTGTCGCCCATGAACACCGTGGCTTGTTTTTTT
>JAFHKH010000988.1 GCA_016937595.1 Pseudomonas cedrina subsp. fulgida
ATCGCCTTGGATTCGGCGGCCCCCACGAAACCCACCGGGAAACCAAGGATCAACGCCGGTTTCGGCGCGCCGGCATCCAGCATTTCCAGCAGATAAAACAGAGCGGTCGGCGCGTTGCCGATCACCACCACGCTGCCTTCCAGATGCGGGCGCCACAGTTCCAGCGCGGCAGCGGAACGGGTGTTGCCCAGCGCCCGCGCCAGCTCACGGCACGCGGTCATCGCGCAAGGTGCAGATCACCGGGTTATTGGCCGCAGGCGCGCACGGGTCACGCCTTCGGAGACCATCCGCGCATCGCACAGAATCGGCGCGCCCGCCGCCAGTGCATCGCGCCCGGCCTTGCCCGCGCCTGCGGAGAATTGCAGGCCGTCGATGGCGTCGCATGCCGCAGGCATGGATCACCCGCACCGCGAGTTTTTCCAAATCAGCCGGGATACGCTCCAACTTGGCTTCCGCGCGAATAATGGCGAAGGAGTTGCGATAGATCTCCTGACCGTCGCGGATGTAATCAATCATCGGTGTTGCTCCGTGGGCGAGCGCGCAGCAGGGCGCCCGTCGCTTCAATAGAAAGGTTGCGCGCGTGCAGCCGGCCGAAACCTCGCTGGGCTGCCTCGCGAAAATAGAGGTCGTAGTGGCCTGGGCTTACGGCCAGCAACGTGACCGGTGCGATGTGCGCGGCGGCGCAGGAGCGTGGACAGCCGGACAGGTGCACGTCGTGGCCGGTGTGCAGCGCGGCAAGTTGCGCCGCATCGGCCTTGGTGTCGGCCAGGGCTTTGGCGCAGCCGCTGGAACCGGTGCAGGCGATCATGCGCGCCAGGGGCTGGTCGGCGCAGCAGAGGAAGCCCAGTTGCGCCAGGCGTTC
>JAFHKH010000989.1 GCA_016937595.1 Pseudomonas cedrina subsp. fulgida
GGGCAGGTAGCCGATGTAGGCGCCGGAGAGCACCAGAATCAGTTGCGCCTCCATGCTTTCCACGGTGGCGGCACTGTGCTTGAAGCCGTGGCGCGCCAGCTCGGCCTGGCTCCAGTAACCGCGCCCGACCATGCGCTGCTGGGTAATCACCTGCTCGGGGATGCGCCGCTCGTTGAACAGCGGGTGCCGCGTGCTGCAATACAGCCAGTGCTGTTCCCGATACAGCGGCATATAGATCAGGCCGCTCATGCGGTTGGAGAAAGCGCCGATGGCCAGGTCCAGGCGATTATCCTGCACGCCCAGTTGCAGCTCGTAAGGGCTCATTACCGACAGATGCAGGTGCACCGCCGGGTGTTCCAGACTGTAGGCGCCGATCACCTCGGCAAACGGCAAGGCCTTGTCGCTGACGGTGGAGTCGAGCACGCCGAGCTTGAGGGTACCTCGCAACTCGCCCTTCAACGCCGCCGCGTATTGCTCGAAACTTTCCAACTCGCCCAACAGGCGCAGGGTTTCCTGATGGAACAGCTCGCCCTTGCTGGTCAGGCTGAAGCCGCCCCGGCCACGGTGGCACAGCACCAGCCCCAGCGCCGATTCCAACTGGCTCATGTAGGTGCTGATGGCCGACGTCGACAGGTTGAGTTCGTGCTGGGCATTGGCAAACCCTTGGTGCCGCACGACGCT
>JAFHKH010000099.1 GCA_016937595.1 Pseudomonas cedrina subsp. fulgida
TATTCAGGACGAGACACAGCCACAAAAAAGGGCGCGTGCAGTGATTGCACGGCGCCCTTTTTATTGGCGTTTACTGGTATTGGGAGTACGGATTGCCCTGGAACTGGTTGTTCTGCTGGGGTGCCTGTTGCTGGGCACCTGGCTGGCCGTACTGTTGGCCGGGGATCGGGCCAAGGTTCACTTCCACACGACGGTTCTGGGCACGGCCGTTGACGTCGGCGTTGCTGGCGATCGGGTTATCCGGGCCAGCACCGCGGGCGCTCAGGTTGGTCGGCTCACGCCCTGGGAGGTGAGGTAATTGGCCACGCTCTGCGCACGACGCTGGGACAGGTCCATGTTCAACTGGCGGCTACCCGTGCTGTCGGTGTAGCCGACGATCTGGATAGTGTTCTGGTTGAACTGCTTGAGGGAATTGGCCAGGTTGTTCAGCGGCTGGTAGAAGCTGCTGGAGATCGCATCCGAATTGGTCGCAAAGGTGATATTGCCCGGCATGATCAGCTTGATCTGATCGCCCTGGCGCTGAACCTCGACACCGGTATTGGCCATGCTCTCACGCAGTTTCTTTTCCTGCTGGTCGGCGTAGTAGCCATACCCCGCAGCGCCGGCCCCCGCAACCACGGCACCGATCAGCGCGCCCTTGCCACGGTGGTTGTGGTCGATGGCCGCACCCGCCAAGGCACCGGCCAGCGCACCCAGGCCACCGTATTTGGCGGTCTTGCTCATACCGCCGGATTCATTGCTCGCCTGTCCCTGACTGCTGCCGTCATAAGGGTTAGGGGATGCGCAGCCGGACAACAGGGCTACGGCGGTAGCGACAACAAGCAGACGACGCGAAGTGAACATGAAGAGGAGCTCCTACTTTTGCATTCTAAGGTGCAAAGGACATTGGCAATGGACCTGTGCCGAGTTTTGAACGCGACAAACGGTAAAAATTCCGTGGCTACAGAAACCGTAGCAGGCCGCTCCTGAACACGACCTGAGTATTTGCTACAAGACGTGGCTGTACTTGACCGCCTTCACGCTCGCACAAAAGGGTTCTCACGCATCTCATCGCCCAATCGGGTATCCGGGCCATGACCGGTCACCACCGTCGCGCCTTCATCCAAGGTGTACAAGCGCTGCTTGATCGAGCGCACGATGGTTGCCTGGTCTCCGCCCCACAAATCCGTACGGCCTACGCCCCGCCGAAACAGCGTGTCGCCGGCAATAAGCAACTTGGCGTCGGCGAACCAAAAACTCATCGACCCCGGTGTATGCCCCGGCGTGTGCAACGCCACGCCACATCCGCAGGCCAATTCTTCATCATCTTCCAGCCAACGGTCCGGCGAAGGCACCGGGGTATAGGGCACACGAAACATCTGGCATTGCATTTCCAGATTGTCCCAAAGGAATTGATCTTCTTTGTGCAGGTGAAGCGTGGCGCCGGTTTTCTCCTTCAACTGGCCGGACGCCAGGAAGTGATCCAGATGCGCATGGGTGTGGATGATGCTGACCACCTTCAGGCCCAGCGCATCGAGTCGCGCCAGGATCAGCTCAGGGTTGCCGCCGGGGTCGACGACGATGGCCTTTTTGCTGATCGGGTCGCCGATGAGGGTGCAGTTGCACTGCAGCGGGCCGACGGGGAAGGTTTCGCGGATGAGCGCGGGAGTGGTGAACGTCATGGAATAATCCCCTGAATCAGGTTCGATGCAATTAAGCTATAACTTCACATCGTATATCGCCAGAATAATTGCACTTTCGGAAAATCGTAAGTGCTATTATTCTTTCACTTGCCACTAAGAAGTGCAGGAATAATAGCATGTCAAAAAAAATCGCCCCTCTGCTGCCCGCTACCGAGCGCTTGCTTTCGGACTTCGGCGAGCGGATCAAGCTTGCTCGTATGCGTCGAAAAATCACCGCCAAGCAAGTGGCTGAACGCGCCGGCATGTCCCAAATGACCCTGCGCGCCTTGGAGCGCGGCTCCTCGGGTAGCACGATTGGCGCTTACTTGGCGGTCTTGCAGGTGCTGGGCCTCGAAAAAGACCTGAACCTCGTCGCGGCGGAAGATGCACTGGGTCGGCACTTGCAGGATGCACAATTACTGGCCGGAAAAGCGTCGACACCCCGCGTGAGCAGGCCGATGGCGTCAGAGAAAGTTACAACAAACAACGCCAGCGTTCGCAAGAAACCACTACCTTCAGATCCTGCGCCCCCTGCTGACAAGGGCACGATCAGCAGCGACACATTGGCCGCGCTGATTCCACCACGGCACAGGACAAACACATAATGACCATGATTGGGGTTTATGCCGACTGGGAAGGTATCGATGGCCCCTTTCGCCTGGGTTGGCTGCATGCAAGAAAAACCCGCACGACCGAAAAATTCGAGTACGAAAGCGATCCTCTGGCATTGCAAAACCGAGCGCTGAGCGCCATTCGGATTGACCCAGCCATCGGCCCGCATTCGGGCACCCAGTTTCCCCCTGACGGACGAAACATGTTTGGCGTATTCAGCGATTCCTGCCCGGATCGCTGGGGGCGGCTGCTGATGAAGCGACGCCTGGAACGCGACATACGCGACGGGCTATGCGGCGCGGACACTCGGCTTGGCGAGTCGGACTACCTGCTTGGCGTACACGATTTCTTTCGCGCTGGCGCGCTGCGCTACCGGTTGAACGATACCGGCAGTTTTCTCGATGATCAGAATGCCATTGCCGCACCTCCTTTTGTTGAACTGCATACGCTTGAAAGAGCCAGTCGCGAAATGGAGAACGACCCGGATAATCGGGCACCCGAAAGCCGTGAATGGCTACGCATGTTGATTGCCCCCGGCGGCTCCCTGGGTGGCGCGCGCCCGAAAGCCAGTGTTGCCGACAACCACAACCATCTATGGATCGCCAAGTTCCCCTCGCCCCGTGATACCTACGACGTCGGCGGCTGGGAACTGGTGGTCAATGCCCTCGCCAAGGCCTGCGGCCTGAGAGTCGCGCCTGCGATCGCCAAGCGATACGCCAGCGACTTTCACTGTTTCATGGTTAAACGTTTCGACCGAACAGCTACAGGTAGCCGCCTGCATTTTGCATCGGCCATGACCCTCACCGGCCGGGCCGATGGTGACGACGCAAGTTCAGGCGCAAGCTATTTGGAGCTGGCTGAAGTGCTCATGCGCAATGGCTCCAATACCGACCGTGACCTGCAAGAGTTATGGACACGCATCGTGTTCAATATTCTGGTTTCAAACACCGACGACCACTTGCGCAACCATGGTTTTATCCTCGAGCCCGGCAACGGATGGCACCTTTCAGACGCGTATGACTTGAACCCCACCCCCATGGGAGACGGTCTGAAACTCAATATCACCGAATATGACAATGCCCTGGACCTCGAGCTTGCGAGAGAAGTCGCCGGTTTCTTCCGCGTGAGCCTCGCGCATGCGGATGGAATCATCGCTGACTGCATCAATTCGGTCAGTCACTGGAGGACCGTGGCTAAAGCAGTCGGCCTCTCACGCAGAGAACAGGACTACATGGCTGCGGCCTTCGCAAAAGCCAAGGCTTAACCAATCAGCCTCAGCTCCTGCGCCCGCGCCACCGCCTGCGTGCGCCGCTCGACGCCCAGCTTGCTGTTGATATGACTCGCGTGAGTCTTGACCGTGTGCAGGGAGATGAATAACCGATTACTGATTTCCTGGTTGGAACAGCCTTGAGCGATCAATTGCAGCACCGCCAGCTCACGCGTGCTCAAGGTTTCGTGAGCCGGCGCGGCCTCAGCAGCCATGACCGCCGGCAACAGCGCCAGCAGACTCTGGTTCAGCGACCCGTGCGAATCCTTGCGCAATTGCTCACGCATCCAGACTGGGTGTCCTTCCAGCAAGCGCTGGAAGGGTTGCAGCGCACCGCCGTCAGCGGCGCCAAGGGCCTGGGCCAGCACCAGGCGCGCGTTGGTTTCCTGGCCACTTTCCAGGAGCAATTGCGCCTGCTGGGTCAGCGCCATCAGGGCGATCACCTGGCGCCCGCTGTTGTGGGCCTGTTGCGCCAACGTTTCAAGCCGCTGCAATGCCGCGGCGGGCTGATGCCGAATGGCATCGAGCGCCGCTTGCTGCAACTCGATGTGCTGGGGCAAATGCGGGTGGAATTCGGGCGCCGCAGCGGCGTGTTCGCCGCTGTAGGTTTGCGCCAGGCGGGTCAGCCAGGCGTCGGCCAGGTCGGTGCGGCCCTGGGCCAGCCATAACTCGCATTTGATCAGGGTGATCATCGCCAGGTAGTAGATCGGCGGAACGTCCCAGATATGCATCAGCCGCTCGGCCTCGGCGAGTTCGGCGAAGGCTTTGGCAAAATCACCGCGACGGCCTTCGAAATTGGCGATCACACAGTGCCCGATCAACACACTGATATCGCGGCAAGCGCGCGCTTCGGCGAGCCCGGCACGCAAGCGGGCGAGAGCGGCTTCGGGCTGGAACCGCAACAGCAGCAAGTAACCTTCATAGAGCGACAACCGTGCACGCACCGCGTACAACCGCTGCGGCGCCAGGCCATGCAGGCGTTGCAGGCCCTGGCGCACTTCGTCCAGCGAACGCAGTACTTCGCCGCGCGCCTGCAACACCCGCGCCCGATCATAATGAGCCAGGGCCTCGAACAAGGGGTTGCCGACGCGCTGCGCCAACTCCAGGGATTCGCGATTCAAGCCACGGGCACGCCACAGGTCGGCATCGACAATGGCCAGGTTGGACAGCGTCGAAAGGCACATCAAGCGCTGACCGTAACGCCGTTGCGGCAAGCTTTCCAGCGCCTCGCTGCAATAGCGCAGGGTCAGTTCGCGGTCGCCCCGCCCCCGCGCGATGATCCCGCTCAGCGCCAGCCACTGGGCCAGCATCGATTTTTGCGCGGTAGCCGACGGCGCCGGCAGGAAGCGGCTGAGGTAGCTGGACAGTTCTTCCGCCGCATCCAACTGGCAGGCCAGGCCCAATGCCCAGCTGTAGAGCACGATCAAGCGCGGAGTGCTGATCAGCAGGCTGTCGGGCAAGTCCATTTTCCAGCGCAGCAGCATGCCCACATTTTGCTCGGCCAGCAGTTGTTCTTCGGACAGGTTCTGCACCAGGTTGGCCGCCACATCCAGATGCCCGGCGCGCAACGCCTGCTCCACCGCCTCGTCGATCAAGCCCTGGGCATTGAACCAGCGGCACGCGCGCAGGTGCAGGCTGGCCGCCGGCAGCACATTGCTGCTCGCGCGCCGCGTGCGCAGCAGGTCGGAAAACAAGTGGTGATAACGGTACCAGTGGCCCTGCTCGTCCAGGGGCACCAGGAACACTTGATGGGCTTGCAGGTAACGCAGGATTTCGGCGCTGTCGTGGGCTTCGCGCACGGCGTCACAGAGCCCGCTGCAAAACCGGTCCTGAGGCGCTGTGTCGTACAAGAACGCCTGCACTTCGGCCGGCAGGCAATCGATCACTTCTTCAAGCAAGTAATCGCGGATCAGCCCTTCGCCGCCGTGCAGGCTCTGGGGCAAGGCGCCGTCGCCGCCGGCCTCGGAGGCAGCCAGCAACCAGAAGCGCAGCCCGGCGACCCAGCCTTCGCTGCGGCGGATAAGATTATCGAGGGCTTCGCCGCGCAACGAACTGCAGTGGCGATCCAGCACTGCCAGGGATTCGCTGTGCGTCAGGCGCAGGTCTTGTTCGTGCAACTCCAACAGGTGACGCGACAACCGCAACCGCGCCAGATGCCAGTCCGGGCGCTGGCGACTGGTGACCAGCACCACCAGGCCATCAGGCAGATGGTTAAGGAAAAACTGCAGGCAACGGTCGAGCACAGGCCCTTGGGCCAGATGGTAGTCATCCAGCACCAGCAACAGCGGCGCGCGGGTGGACAGGTGCACGGTCAGCTCATCGAGCAGGCCATCCAGCCATTCTTCAAAGGCAAAGGGTTGATGACGCTGGCGCATTTTCAGCAGGCCCAGGGACTGGGCGCCGAGTTGCGGGAAGAATTGCTGCAACCCCTCAAGCAGGCGCTCGAGGAAACGGCCGGGGTCGTTGTCTCGCGGGCTAAGGCCCAGCCACAGGCTTTGCCAATGGGCCGGCAAACCCTGGCAGAACTCCACCGCCAACGAACTCTTGCCAAACCCGGCCGGGGCGCTGACCAGCAACAATCGCCCTTGCAGCCCGGCACTCAGGCGTTCGCACAAGCGAGGTCGCAGCACATAGCCGTCAGGCAGGGGTGGCCTGTAGAAGCGGCCCTCCAGGGTCGGGATTACCCCACCGGCAGGCCCTTGGATTCGGGACAGATCAGTCATCGCCGGGCTCTTGTAGAAGGCTGTTGTCGGCATTGCAGATGTCCGCAGACTAGCGGTAAAAGCGGCGGGATTGTAGATCTTTGCAACTAATGCCTGAAAATAACTGCGACAAAAAGTGTGGGAGCCGGCTCGCCCGTGATGCAGGCAGCGCGATGTATCAACTGCACCAGGATGATTGTGGCGAGCGGGCTTGTCCCGCTCGCCACAACAGCCCATTCACTGGTTTTTTGCGTCTCGCCACAGAGATTCCTATGGTTATCGCAGGCAAGCCAGCTCCACACAAGCTGGCTGCCACAGGGTGGATTGGCCGGTTAGCGGACACCGGCCTGACGCAGGGCCGCCGGGGAGAAGTCGGCGGTAGTGGCCGTGAAGCCGAAGTCATAGGCGCGCTTCTCTTCGTTCTTCATGCCCAGTGCCAGGTAGCGACCGGACTGCAAGTCGTAGAGCGTTTCCAAGGCATACCACGGCACTTGTTTGTCGTAGTAGTTCTCCGAATGCGCTTCTGCCACGCGCCACAGCTGACCACGACCGTCGTAGTGGTCGATCACGGCCGCTTGCCAGGTGTCTTCGTCAATGTAGAAGTCACGCTTGGCATAGATGTGGCGCTGGCCTTCCTTCAAGGTCGCGACCACGTGCCAGACGCGGCGCAGCTCGTAGCGGGTCAGGTCCTGGTTGATGTGGCCAGCCTTGATGATATCGGCGTACTTGAGCTTCGGATCGTCGATCTTGTAGCTGTTGGAAGCGATGTATATCTCTTTCTTGCCTTCCAGCTTCCAGTCGTAGCGATCCGGCGCGCCGTTGTACATGTCGAGATTGTCGGAGGTGCGCAGCCCGTCAGCGGCAGTACCCGGCCCGTCATAGGACACCTGCGGCGCCCGGCGCACACGGCGCTGACCGGCGTTGTAGACCCACGCCGAACGAGGCTCCTTCACCTGGTCCAGGGTTTCATGCACCAGCAGCACGCCACCGGCCAGACGCGCCGGCGCGGTGACTTCCTGCTTGAAGTAGAACAGCACGTTGCCCGGATTTTTCGGATCGAAATCCTTCATTTTGTCGCGAAACACGAACTGATCCTGGAAGTACACCAGGCTGTAGGAGCCGTTGGTCTGCGGCGTGGCCTGGGTAACCAGACGGGTCACGCTGCCGCCGCGATAACGCGTGATGTGGTTCCAGATCACCTCCACGCCGGTTTTCGGAATCGGGAACGGCACGGCCGTCTCGAAGTTTTCCAGACCGTTGCCGCCGGACACCAGGGTGGTGGTGGTGGCGTTTTTCTTGATGGAGGCAAACACCTCGGCAGGCACCGTGGCGCCACGGTGAGTCGGATAGACCGGCATTTTGAACGAGTCCGGATAACGCTTGAACATCGCGTACTGCCCCGGCGCCAGCTTGTCCTTGTACTGCTCGACGTTCTGCGCGGTGATGGTGAACTGCGGCTGTTCACTGGCGTACGGGTTCGCCAGGAAGCCTTTGGCATCCACGGCGCCGGCAGTGGTGGGCATCGGCGACCATTTAGGGATAGTGCCGGCCGCATTACCGGCCATTTCGGCGCCCATCGGCGTCAAGGTCGTGCCCAGCTTGGCGGCTTCATCCGCCGACACTGCCGCCATGACGTTGCTCGCCAGGATCGACAGCCCAAGCACACTCACATGCAACAGACTTTTACTTATTTTCATGTTCTGGTCTTCCTGAAATGCAGTGTGCTTAGAAGTTGGCGCCGAAGCTCAGGGCGACGAAATCGCGGTCATTGACCGTGCTGAACTTGCCACCAAAGAAGTTGGTGTAAGCCAGGCTGGCGGTGTAGGTGTTCTGGTACTCGGCGTCCAGGCCCAGGCTGACCGCCTTGCGGCCTTCTTCGAAGTTGGCGCCAGGACCAGGGGAGTAACCCTTGACGTCATGGGACCACGCCACGTTTGGCTTGAGGTTGACGCCGGCAAAGACGTCCGGGTACTCCCAGATCGCCCGAGCGCGGTAACCCCAGGAAGTGGCCGTGGTGTAGCCGTCATTGTTGCAGTTGGTGTTCAGGCCATTGGCATTGCCCAATCCGGCGCCCACGGCGGTCGAGTTATTGAGGGTATTGCAGAAACCACCGGGCAACGTACCTGGACCGAACACCGGGTCGCGGCCGTAACGTGCTTCTGACCTGCTCTCGAGGCCGCCCACGTGAGTCACCCCAATTTCACCTACCGTGGTCAAGCGGCTGGCGCCCATGACTTGATCAAAGAAGTGCGTGAACGTGGTCTGGAACTGGGTGACTTCCTTGCGGTTATAGCCATGCAGATCCTGACCCGGCGAGCCTTTGAGCACGGAAGCATTGCCAAAGCCGTTAATCGGCGTGACGCCGGCGTACAGAATGTCGGTGGTGCTCAGTTGCACCGGCGCGTTCGGCCGGTAGCTCAACTCACCGCTCCATGCGGTTCCTGTTGGCAACGTGGTGGAAAAGCTCAAGCCGTATAGACGGATATCTTCGGGGTATTCGACGAAGTAGTTGGAGCTGCCCGCCACAATCACCGGACGCAACGCCGCCAAGCCGCCCAAAGGACGGTTGTAGGCCGACGCCGGTGCACCCTGCGCACTGAAAATCGGCGCACGGCTGTGATAGTTCATGAAGTACGCGCCGAACTCGGTATCCAGCGGTTCAAAGTTGTAGTGCATCGCCACGCCAAACTGGCCGCTGTCCCGAGCATCACGGTCGGGGCCACGACGCACCAGCACGCCTTCTTCGTTCACATCCACCCCCAAGGCACCGAGGGTAGGATATGCCAGAGGCGAGATGCGAGAGCGCTTGTTCAAGACTCGGAGATTGTTGTCGCAGCCGTCAGAGATGACGTCCGGCTGCGAGAAAAACGTCCCGCAGTTATCAGTCACCGTCTGGTCCCATTCCAACTGATAAAACGCTTCCGCCGACAGGTTGTCGGTCAGCGTCTGCGACACATAGAACATGTTGACCGGAATCAAGCCTTCCTTGACCTCGGCCCCCGGCCGACGGAACGCGGACACGTCGATCGGGTTGATGGAGTTGATACCACCACCGATGAAGGTACTTTCACCCCAGCTCACTACCTGCTTACCAAACCGCACGCTGCCGGGCTGATCAGCAATCGAGTAGTTGTGGTAAACGAACGCATCGAGAATCTGCCCGCCCGAGGATTTGGCGCCCTCCTTGCGGTTGCTGTCGCTGACGTCCTTGAACAGGCGGTCTTCATCCTTGAGTTCGAAGTCATACCAGTACTTGCCGCGCACAAATACGCCGGTGTCGCCGTATTTCAATTCCAGGTCGTGGATACCCTTGAAGATCTTCGAGAAGGTTTCCCCGCGCTTGAAGTTCAAGTGGCCGTCATCGGAAGTCTGGGAAAGACCATTGCCACCATTGTTGGCGCCAATCAGGTCCTGGTTGGGTTTGGCCGTGGACCAACTCGCCCCCACCGAAAGCGACGAGTCAAAGCTCCCTTCGATTTCACCGATATTGAAACTGACGCCGAATGCGGGCCCGGCGAGCGTAGAGGCGAGACTGACGGCCAGGGGCAATTTTGCCCGGCGCCAGAACTGGTTTACTTGGGTCATCGACGCTACTCCATGTGCATTATTGTTATGGCAGTGAGTGCTTTCCGTGATGCTTGTAACGGCCGGAATACAACGATTCCAATGCCGCTCGGCAACCAGGCCCCCTTGGCCCGAAGCGAAACATCCATGAAAAACTCTGGGAGGGACTATAGCCAGCAGGGGGTAGTGCTTGATCCCTCTAAAGTGTGATTTGCATCACCGACCCGTCTGCCACAACCCTTTCGCCATGTCGGCGAAGGCCGACGCGGGAAGGATGGCTGAAAATTCGCAAATCACAAGTAAAGGTGCGAGATAGAGCATTGCCGTGCCCGAATGGGCAGACGAGGGGCGTCAGAGGGTGGACAGGAACGTGCTGTTATTGGCCTGCCATTCGATGATGTCAATGCGGATACGTTTTTTGTCGAGCTTGCCGACACTGGTCTTGGGAATTTCCGTAACAACGGCGATCTGGCTCGGAATCGCCCACTTGCTCAAGTGGCCCAATTCAACGAACGGCTTGAGGTGCTCCTTGAGCTCACGGGCCCCTATCATATGGCCATCATGCATCACCAAGAGCGCAAACGGGCGCTCGCCCCACTGCGGATCGGCGATGCCCACCACCGCTACTTCGCGTACCGCCGGGTGACGGCTGATCAGGTCTTCGAGGGCCAGGGACGAGATCCATTCGCCGCCGGTCTTGATCACGTCCTTGATGCGGTCGCGGATGTCGATCACGCCAAAAGCGTCCAGCGTGGCGACGTCGCCAGTGTGCATCCAGCCGCCGCCCCATAGTTCGGCGCCCTTCTGCGGCTCCCTGTAATAACCTTCGGTCAGCCAGGGCGCGCGCAGCACCAGCTCGCCCTGGGATTCGCCGTCGGCGGGCAGGAAGTTGCCCTCGCCGTCCATGATTGCCGCTTCCACCAAGGGGCCGGGCACACCGGCCTTGATGCGGTACGTGGTGCGCTCATCCTCGGTGCCGGCCATCAGCTCTTCGTTGAGGTGGGCGCAGGACACCAGCGGCCCGGTCTCGGACATGCCGTAGGCGGCGGTCAACTGGATGCCACGCGCCTTGGACGCTTCATACAGCGTACGGTTGAGCGCACTGCCGCCAATGACGATTTTCCAACCGTTGAAATCCACGCCCTGGGCGGCCTTGGCATTGAGCACCATTTGCAGAATGGTCGGCACGCAGTGGGAAAAGGTGACCTGTTCCTTGCGCCACAGCTCCACCAGGTATTCCGGATCGTAGCGACCGGGATAGACCTGCTTCAGACCGAGCATGGTCGCCACATAGGGCAAGCCCCAGGCATGCACGTGGAACATCGGCGTGATCGGCATGTACACATCGTTGGTGCCCAGCAGGCGCACGCTGTCGACGCTGCCCATGATGGTCGCCACGCCGATGGTGTGCAGCACCAGTTGGCGATGGGTGAAGTACACGCCCTTGGGGTTGCCGGTGGTGCCGGTGGTGTAGAAGGTGGTGGCGACGGAGTGCTCGTCGAAGTCCTGGAAGTCGTACCTGGGGCTCGCGGCGGCAAGCAGGGTTTCGTACTCGCCCACCAGGTTGGGCAGCTCGGCGGTCCGGGACTCGCCGTCGGTCAGCAGCAGGGTCTTGTCGACGCTGGTGAGCTGCCCGGCGATGGCCTGGTAAAGTCCCACGAACTCACTGTTGATCAGCACGAAGCGGTCTTCGGCATGGTTCATGGTGTACAGGATCTGTTCCGGCGACAGGCGCACGTTGATGGTGTGGACCACCGCGCCGATCATCGGGATGGCAAACATGCATTCCAGGTAGCGATGGCTGTCCCAGTCCATCACCGCCACCGTATCACCGGCCTTGACGCCCGCCTCGGTCAGCACATTGGCCAGGCGCGCGACCCGCTCGATCAAGGTCGGGTAGGTGTAGCGCAGTTTGTCGCGGTAGATGATTTCGCGAGTCTTCTCGTAGCGCGTCCCGGACATCAGCAGGCGCTTGATCAAGAGCGGGTATTGATACGCACCTTCGGCGGGCGGAATGACGCGGGTCTGCAACATACGAATCCCTTTTATGACTGCACGGTCTTGGCTTGAAGCCTTGCACTTTAGAGACCTTATGTTTCAGCCAAATCAGCCAAAGGAATGATTTGCAGGGGGCGATGAATGCTAGCTTTGCGCCAGTATCTGCACCTTGTGAAGATCAAATGTGGGTACGGCGTTCATTTCATGCTGGTAAAGGCCAGCTTCACGCCGATGGCAATCAACACCGCGCCCATCGTCCGATCAAACCAATGCCCCATCCGCGCAAACCCGGCGCGCACGCGCTGTTGGCTGAACAGCATCGCCACCAGGCAGAACCACAGCGCCGTCGCCAGCGCCAGGTACACGCCGTAACCGGCCTGGATCGCCAGTGGCGTGTGCGGGTTGATCACTACGGTGAACAGCGAGAGAAAGAACAACGTGGCCTTGGGGTTCAAGCCATTGGTCACGAAGCCTGCGGTAAACGCGCCACGCGGGGTGCGTTCGCCCGCCTCGCGATGCAGCTCACCCTCGGCGGCAGGCTTGGCCGGCTGCGCACGCAGGGCCTTGAAGCCGATATAGAGCAGGTAGGCCGCCGCGGCCCATTTCAATGCATTGAACAGCACGATGGACTGGGACACGATCAAGCCGATGCCGAGCAGCGAGTACCCCACATGCAGGAAAATCGCCGAGCCCACCCCCAGCGCGGTCCAGGTCCCGGCGCGACGGCCGTGGGTCACGCTTTCACGCACCACCACCGCGAAATCCGGGCCGGGGCTGGCTACCGCCAACAGGTGAATCAGGGCTACGGTCAAAAACTCGGCGGCGTACATGCTCACTCCCATTACGTAACGGTTTATTTCATCTGATAGGCTCGGCAGATTACGCCTTCGAACCCCTGTCGCAAAAGGTACAGTTGATGACGAACAATCGCCGCGCCGTCTTCCTTGATCACCCGTCCCTGGACCTGGGCGACCTCGACCTCAGCGCGCTGCGCGACAGCTTCAGCGAGCTGCTGTTGTTTTCGGACACCACCGCGCAGAACGTGGCCGAACGCCTCCAAGGCGCCCACGTGGCGATCACCAACAAAATCCCACTCACCACTGAAACCCTGGCGGCCTGCCCGGCACTCAAGCTGATCCTGGTGTCGGCCACCGGCACCAACAACATCGACCTCGACGCCGCCCGCGCCCAGGGCATCACCGTGAGCAATTGCCAAGGTTATGGCACCCCCTCGGTGGCACAGCACACGATCATGCTGTTGCTCAACCTGGCGACGCGCTTGCAGGATTATCAACGGGATGTGAGCGCCGGCAAGTGGCAGCAAGCCAAGCAGTTCTGCCTGCTGGACCACCCGATTGTCGAGTTGGAAGGCAAAACCCTCGGCTTGCTGGGGCATGGTGAACTGGGCAGTGCCGTGGCGCGCCTGGCCGAAGCCTTTGGCATGCGCGTGCTGCTCGGTGCGATCCCCGGGCGCCCTGCCCGCGCCGATCGCGTGCCGCTGGATGAACTGCTGGCGCAGGTCGACGCGCTGACCTTGCACTGTCCGCTCAACGAACACACCCGCGACTTTATCGGCGCCCGTGAACTGGCGCTGCTCAAGCGTGGCGCGTTTGTGGTCAACACCGCACGCGGCGGCTTGATCAACGAACAGGCCCTGGCGCAGGCGTTGCGCAGCGGCCACTTGGGTGGCGCGGCGACCGATGTGCTGAGCGTGGAACCACCGGTCAACGGCAACCCACTGCTGGCCGGCGATATTCCACGCCTGATCGTCACCCCACACAACGCCTGGGGCAGCCGCGAAGCGCGCCAGCGCATCGTCGGCCAACTGGCGGAAAACGCCCTGGGCTTTTTCAACGGCGCCCCGCTGCGCGTCGTCACTTGATAAACTGCGCCCCTTTTCAAGGAGCAGACCATGGATCCGCGCAGTGAAGTACTGCTTCGCCAGGCCGAACTTTTTCAAGGCAAACTGCTGCTGGTGGGGCTGCCTGCCGACGACTTGCTGGGGCGCCTGCCCAACGCTCACGGATGGTGCTGGCATGCCGGCGACCAGGCGGCGCTCGACGCACGCTTCGCCGAGCGCAGCCAGTTCGGCGTGAATGTGCCCGAGCGCGAGTTTGAAGCGGCGGTGATCTTCCTGCCCAAGTCCAAGGACCTTACCGACTACCTGCTCAATGCCGTGGCCGCGCGCCTGCCCGGCGCCGAGCTGTTCCTGGTGGGGGAGAAAAAAGCCGGCATCGAAAGCGCCGCCAAACAACTGGTGCCCTTCGGCAAACCGCGCAAACTCGACAGCGCACGGCATTGCCAACTGTGGCAGATCACCGTGGCCAACGCTCCGCAAGCCGTCGAGCTGGAGAGCCTGGCACAGGTCTTCGAAGTGCCCTTGGCCGAAGGCCCTTTGAAAGTCGTGAGCTTGCCCGGCGTGTTCAGCCATGGCCGTCTGGATCGCGGCACCGAATTGTTGCTGCAGCATCTGGACAAACTGCCCAGCGGCCATCTGCTGGACTTCGGTTGCGGTGCCGGCGTGCTGGGTGCAGCCGTCAAGCGCCGCTACCCGCACAACACCGTGACGATGCTGGATGTAGACGCCTTCGCCGCCGCCAGCAGCCGCCTGACCCTGGCCGCCAACGGCTTGGAGGCCGATGTGCTGACCGGTGATGGCATCGACGCGGCACCGCAGGGTTTGAGCGCGATTCTGAGCAACCCGCCGTTCCATGTGGGGGTGCACACCGACTATTTCGCCACGGAGAATCTTCTGCGAAAAGCCGGTAAACACCTGGCAAAAGGCGGCGAACTGCGCTTGGTTGCGAACAGCTTCCTCAAGTACCAGCCCTTGATCGAGGAGCACTTGGGCATTTGCGCGGTCAAGGCCGAAGGCAACGGTTTTCGCATCTACCGGGCCAAGCGCGGTTGAGGCCCGTTTGAAAAAGAACGCTTGCCGAACAGGTTTTGCCTAGGCAGAATCCGCTGCGTCCTAGGGGAGTAGTCTCCCACGAGCACCATGCTCGTCCGGCATACGTCAACATACTTGGTCAGCAGACCATGGCGTATGCGACCCAGGAGTCCGCACAGACGGACCGGGGTTTGACAAGACCTATGACACGCACACCTTACCCGGGGCGGGAAGGCTGTACGTGTCATAGCCGTGTCGACCCGCCCCTGGAAACCTACCTGATGCTGGATTCATTACTCGTTCCGACTGCAATCGTTGCTTTGGCCGAAATCGGCGACAAGACGCAACTGCTCGCGCTCATTCTGGCTGCTCGCTTCCGAAAACCCTGGCCGATCATCGCCGGCATCGTGGCCGCGACCCTGGCCAACCATGCGGCCGCCGGCGCCGTGGGGGCTTGGTTCGGGAGCTTTTTCTCGAATGCGGTGCTGCACTGGATCCTCGCGGCGAGCTTCTGCGCCACGGCATTGTGGACCCTGGTGCCGGACAAACTCGACGAGGATGAAGCCAGTACCAGCCGCAAATTCGGGCCGTTCCTGACCACATTGATTGCGTTTTTCCTCGCGGAGATCGGTGACAAGACGCAGATTGCCACCGTGATGCTGGCGGCGCAGTACCCAGAGCTGTGGCTGGTGATTATCGGGACGACCGTGGGCATGCTGATTGCCAACGTGCCCGTGGTGCTGGCGGGGAATTTTGCGGCGGAGAAACTGCCGTTGACCTTGATCCGTCGACTCGCGGCGACCGCATTTTTCGTTCTGGCGATTGTGGCGGTGTACAAGGCCATGCAAAGCAGTGGGTGGATATAAGGATTTAAGGCTGTAAACCCAATCCAATGTGAAAGCCGGCTTGCTCGCGAAGGCGATGTGTCAGTCAGCACAGCGCTTACTGATACACCGCGTTCGCGAGCAAGCCCGCTCCCCCATTTGGATCTTCACAGGCCCTGGATGATCAGGACTTCTTGGCCTGCTGGTACAGCGGCATCACTTTAGGAATCGCCGCCTGCAACGATGCGATGCGGCTGTCGGACGCCGGGTGAGTGCTCATGAACTCCGGCGGCGCGCCTTCCGAAGCCTTGGCCATTTTGTTCCACAGCGTGATCGCCGCGTTCGGGTTGTAGCCGGCGCGGGCCGACAGCTCCAGGCCGATCAGGTCGGCTTCGTTTTCGTTGCTGCGGCTGTTGGGCAAGGTCATGCCGTAATTGGCCACGGTATCGGCCAGCGCCAGGCTGTCCTGGCCGAGGCCGAACAACGCACCGGCACCCTGCTTGGCCATCTCGATGCCGTACGCCTTGGACATGGCTTCACGGCCATGCTCACGCAAGGCGTGGGCGATTTCATGGCCCATCACCGCCGCCAATTCGTCATCGGTAAGCTTGAGGTTGTCGATCAAGGCGCTGTACACGAAAATCTTCCCGCCAGGCCCGCAATTGGCGTTCATCTCGTCGCTCTTGATCAGGTTCACTTCCCACTTCCACTGCGCCGCATCGGGGCGGAAGGTGGGCGCCTGGGCAATCAACCGCTTGGCAATAGCCTGCACGCGCTGGGCGTTGGCGCTGGTCTTGTCCAACTGGCCCTTGCTGCTGGCTTCGCCCAGGGTCTGCTGGTAGGACTGGGCATACATCTGGTCGACTTCCTGACTCGACAGCATGCTGAACATGTACTGCTTGCGCTCGACCCCAACGGCGCCGCCGCTGGTGGTATTGACCGACTGACACCCGGCCAGCAGCATCGCCGCAACCAATCCACTTATTACCAATGACTTATTCATGAACACTCTCCCTGAAAAGACGCCCTGAAAAACGTCTTGAAAACATGGCGCGTATCGTAGGCGCACATTTGTATCGGCGCCAGCTACACGAGACGTGTAACTGCCGGTTTTCGGATACATCCCACCTGGCCAGGCAGCGGCGGCAGATAGCCAATGGATTCAAGCCGGGGTCAGGCACTCTGGCCCATTGAGCTTGGGATCATTGACCAAGTTGGCCAGGACCCGCTCGCGCAGCGCAGCGGGCTCGCTGGCCAGCAAGCCTTGCAACACCGGCAGCGGCGTCTCGGGATCGAGCCAGGCTTGCTGCCCCGCCGCATCCAGGATCAGCGGTCGACGCTGATTCTGAGCCGCCTGAGTCACCACCGCCGTGCTCAACCACACCTGCTCCTGCACCGGATAGGCCTCCCAGATCGCGGCAAAAAACAGCGTGGAGCCCTCCCCCGGCGTCAACCAGTACGGGCGTTTGCGCTGGGTGCCGCGCCATTCGTAGAAGCCGTTGGCCGGCAACAGGCAACGGCGCTGGCGGAATGCTTCGCGAAACATCGGTTGTTCGGCCAGGGTTTCGGCGCGGGCGTGGGCCGGTGTGCGCGACAGATCGGTCAACCACGGCGGCGTCAGGCCCCAGCGCGCACGGGCCAGGGTGCGCTGGCCGTCGGTGGCGCGCTGGATCAGCACCGAATCATTGGGGGAGATGTTCCACTGGGCCTGCTGGTCGCCGGGAAACCCGGCAGGGCCGCAAAGGCAGGGTTCCAGCGAAACAGGGCATAACGTCCACACATGGGGCAACACGACTCTTGGATAAACCGGCCGACAGCCTAACAGACCAGAACGTCCGGGAAACTGTCGGGTTCATCGCCCGGCACGGGTTGCGCGCCGATGTAGGCGGTGATCAGTTCGCGAGCGTCAAAGGCGCGGTCATTGTCCACCTCCAGGCCCAGCAGGCCGAAGATGGGCAACTCGCCGGTGCCGCCAAGCAAATGGCGACCCACCAGATGCGCCTCGATCCCTTCGCTGGCGAGCATCTGTTGCAGCAGCTCGCCTTCCATCAGGTTTTCCGGTTCGTAGATTCGCTGCATCGGCGTACCTGTTATTCGTTTTCGCTTCGGGTTTCGAGCATCCACTCTTCGCCATGCACCTGCAGATCGAATGTGATCGGCCGGCAGCACACCTGGCAGTCTTCTATATAAGTCTGGTCCCCGCCGGACAAATCCACGGTGGTCTCGACGTGTTCACCACAATAAGGGCAATCATACGTAGCAGTTTCCAGCATCGCAGCCTCCAAGGTGACTTGTGCGTATAATCGCCGGTCTATTGACAGGGTTGTCGTTCGGCTGAGCCCATTGCCCAGGCGCACCCTAGTATTTACTTCTACTTACCCTAGCCGTTTCTAACAAGAGAGCATGATGGGCGAATTCGATACCATCCGACCTTACAACGACAGCGAAGTCCCGGCAGTGCTGGCACGTCTGTTCAGAGACAAGGCCTTTCTGGACATCCTGACCCACTTCCGCTTTCCGCGCTTCGCCGGCGCCCTGGGCTGGCTGCTCAAGCCGATGATCGCCCGAAAACTGCGCCGTGAATTCGCCGGCGTTACCAGCGTGGCCACGCTGCAGGACAAAGTCGAATACTACGTCGATCACACCATTGACCGAGCGACCGACGGCGTGACTTACACCGGCGTCGAGCAGCTCAAGTCCGGCACCGCTTACCTGTTCCTGGCCAACCACCGCGATATCGTGATGGACCCGGCCTTCGTCAACTATGCGGTGTACCACGCCGGCCTGCCGACACCCAGGATCGCCATCGGCGACAACCTGCTGCAAAAGCCGTTTGTCAGCGACCTGATGCGCCTGAACAAGAGCTTCATCGTGCACCGCTCGATCACCGGGCGGAAGGAAAAGATGGCAGCGTTCAATCTGCTGTCGGCCTACATCAACCACTCCATCCGCAATGATGGCCAATCGATCTGGATCGCCCAGGCCGAAGGGCGCGCCAAGGATGGGGATGATCGCACCGAGTCGGCGATCCTCAAGATGTTCCACGTCAGCCGCAAAGATGAGCCGTTCGCCGAGGTGATCCAGTCGCTGAACCTGACGCCGGTGTCGATCAGCTACGAGTACGACCCCTGCGATACGGCCAAGGCGCGCGAGTTGTATATCCGCGCCACCACGGGCACCTATTGCAAGGCACCGGGTGAGGATGACGTGAGCATCGCCCTTGGCATCACCGGCTACAAAGGACGGGTCCACATCAACTTCGCGCCGCCGATCACCGAGCGTTTCGAAGACACCAAGCTGTTGGCCGTGGAAATGGACCGGCAGATTCTCGGCGGTTACCGCCTGTTCCCGGTGCATTACCTGGCGTATGCACAATGGAGCGACGCCGACCCGCAATTGCAGGTACCGACGGCGGCCGAGGTATTCCCGGCGGATGAACTGGCCAAGGCGAAAACGGAATGGGAACGTCGCCTGAGCGAATGCCCGGCCGAGCACCGACCGTACCTGGTGGTGCAATATGCAACGCCGGTGCGCAATCAATATCGGGTTAAAGCCGGAATCCCGCTGTAAACACCGAGCAAAAATGCGGGAGCGGGCCTGCTCGCGAAAGCGGAGTGTCAGTCGACTTATTCATCAACTGGCAGACTGCATTCGCGAGCAAGCCGCTCCCACATTTGATTCATATCGTTTCTAGAGGTGGGTGCTGAGCCAGGAAGTGGCCAGTGCCAGCCCCAGGCAGGCAAACCCGACGCGATACGCCAGGCGATGCGCCCGTTCGGTGCGCACGTCTAGAAACAACATCGGCTGATCGATCGCGCGGCCTTCGCTTCGCGCGCCCAGGTCGGCCATCGCGCGCTGTTCGCGCAGGCGGGTAATGAACAGCAGCGCCGCCCCCGGGCAGGCCACCGCTAACGCAACAACATTGATCAACAGGGCGGGCAACGCCATCGCAAACCTCGATAAAACAGTGTCTGGGTATCGGTTCAGATACAAACCTGAACGATAGTGGCCTCTGGCGTCTGAAACGCTTCGCTCCCATTGACGACAACTGTATCCAGTAATTTACAGCGTCACCTGAACGTCACCTTAACAGGCCACTCTGTTGCCCTTCGACGCTTTGGGAGCTTGTCATGCTGCACGCGCAAAACCAGGATCGGTTGTACCTGATCGCCCAGAGCGATGAGCAAGAGGCGCTGATCGGCGGCCTGGCGTTCAACGTCCAGGACCGCCACTGGCTGGTGTATTGCGCCCTTGGCGGGCACCAGCACGCGGACCTGCCGGAAACCGATCTGTTGACGGGCGTGAGCCTGCTGGATTTCTGTATCGACACCGCCGCGTAAAACTGCAGGCAAAAAAAACCGGGCTCATCACTGAGCCGGTTTTTTATTGCGATCGGTTATTGCGCGCTGAGCAGCGAACCGATGCTTGGATCCTTGAACAGGCGGGTCAAGGCGTCACTCAGGACGTCGCTGACCAGCTTGGTATTGGTCTCCTGGTTCGGCGACATGCCGAAACGCTGGTTCAGCGACGCTGCGTAGCGACCGCTGTAACGGCGGGTACCGGCGGAGACGTCGGACTTGAAGGTCGCGCCGATGGAGGCTTCGGTCACGTACAGGCCTTCCTTGGGCGACTGATACTTCAATTCGGCCAGGGTGACCGTCAACTGCGGAGCGCCTGGCGCGTTGGGGCTGGGCGTGAACCCCAGCAAGCGCACGGCCGCTTCAGCCTGGGCCTGCAGCTTGGGCAGCACGTCCTGGGCGTTCACCGAAATCAGCGCAGTCTCCGGGTACAGGCCGCCGCGCGAGCCGAGCGTAGGCGATGGACGACCATCCACCACACGCACCGATACCGGCTGGCCGTGGCCCACCGGGGCCAACTGGGTGGTGATCTTCGGCTCCGGGGTCAGTTGTTGCGGGCTGTTGGCGCAGCCAACCAGAGTCAAACTGGTCACAGTGATCAAACCGAACAACAGGCGTTGCAACATGCTCTTCTCTCCAGAAATCAGGTACCGACAGGCCGGCAGTATAGCGGGGCGCCACTGCGGGGAACCAGCATCAGTTACAACCTGTGACCCCGTCCTTGGGGAGCGGTTCGATGTCACCGATATGTCACACTCGTTACACGGGCACGTCATCCTGGGCAGGCATGCTTGGCCTCAATCTCAGGAGGTTGATCACCATGCATTTTCTCTGGTCATTGTTCACGCGCAAGCCTGCGCTTCGCCAGTTCGCCCGTCTCGATGCGCAAGGCCGTTGCCAGGCCTTCAAAGAATGCCACCAACCTCCCACGGGCGAGGGCTGGGTGGAAATCGATGAAATCCGCCTGAGCTGGATGCACCATCCGCTGCCGGCCCGCGCCGTGTCAGCCCACGCCCTGCGCGGTCGCAACGGCACCAGCCGTTGGCTGCCTGACCGAACACCTAATAAAAGTCATAAAACACGCCCATTTCCCTGACGTTCTTCGCTACAATCTCCCCCCGATTATAAGGACGTCTCCTGATCGGGCCTCGCAGCATCGTTAATGCCCCGGCATTAGCTCAAGAATCGCCCACAGAGAGCCGCCCACACAGATCGAGTGAAGCTGGCGCGCTTGCTGTATTCCTTGCAAACCACCCGCCTTTGCCGAATCTGCCAGAGCTGCCATTGCGCTCGGCCACTTGAGTTGTTTGCCCGTTTTGCCGTATCGGCAAACGGGTTGCAGGCCAGGTGCCAGACGGGGCAGCCCTTTTTTGAGGTTCACGTCTTCAAAAGAGCGTGAAAAAACGGGTATTCACAACTTCACAAGAGTGTGGCGAGCAAATGAATAGTTTGGCGTGTGTACAAGCACCATCAGCGTCTGGAACAGCCCAGCCCCACAGGACCGAGTACGCCTCGACAACCGGAGCTTGAGCCTGTCCGCTACGGATTGATTGCACGAATCGCACACTTTGACCATAAGTCGAATTGCCACAGGCGCCCATGAATGCGTTCATAGGCAGATTAGCCCGGCAGGAAGCGTGCGCTGAACATGCAAAGAATTGCGAATCGGACATGGCGATCCTGGCCATGGGTAACCTGGGGCAACACGTGAACCGCCCCGTCACTCCTGGCAGCCATGCCGTCAATTTGGTGCTGCAGATTTTGGAGACGCGTTAAATGGCGCATAACGAAGCAGTCGACGTCGTACTGGTAGGGGCCGGCATCATGAGTGCCACCCTGGCCGTACTGCTCAAAGAGCTCGACCCCGGCCTCAAGCTGGAAGTCGTTGAGCTGATGGATTCGGGTGCCGCGGAAAGTTCCAACCCGTGGAACAACGCCGGTACGGCCACGCCGGGCTGTGTGAGCTGAACTACACACCCCAGGCCGCCGATGGCTCCATCGACATCAAGAAAGCCGTGCACATCAATACCCAGTTCGAGGTGTCGAAGCAGTTCTGGGCGTACCTGACCAAAAAGGGCACGTTTGGCTCGTCCAAGTCCTTCATCAGCCCGGTGCCGCACCTGAGCTTCGTGCAGGGTGAAAAAGGCGTGGACTTCCTCAGGAAGCGCTTTGAAACCCTCAGCCGGCACCACGCTTTTTCGGACATGCACTACACCGAAGACCGTGGCGAGATGGCCGAGTGGATGCCGCTGATGATGCCGGGCCGCCCGCTTGACGAAAAAATCGCAGCCACCCGTGTCATGAACGGGACCGACGTCAACTTCGGCGCCCTGACGATTCAACTGCTCAGCCACCTGACCAGCTCGGCCGATGCCCAGGTCAAATACTGCAAGCGCGTCACGGACCTCAAGCGCAACGGCGCCGGCTGGACCGTCAGCATCAAGGACGTCAACAGCGGCAACAGCCGTGAAGTGGACGCCAAATTCGTGTTCCTGGGCGCCGGTGGCGCGGCGCTGCCGCTGCTGCAAGCCTCGGGCATCGAAGAAAGCAAAGGGTTTGGCGGCTTCCCGGTCAGCGGCCAATGGCTGCGTTGCGACAACCCGGAAGTGGTCAAGCACCACCAGGCCAAGGTCTACAGCCAGGCCGCCGTGGGTTCGCCGCCGATGTCCGTGCCGCACCTGGACACCCGCGTGGTGGACGGCAAGAAATCCCTGCTGTTCGGGCCCTATGCCGGCTTCACCACCAAGTTCCTCAAGCACGGCTCGTTCATGGACCTGCCGCTGTCGATTCGCGCCGGCAACATCGGCCCGATGCTGGCCGTGGCGCGGGACAACATGGACCTGACCAAGTACCTGGTCAGCGAAGTGCGCCAATCCATGGAGCAGCGCCTGGAATCCCTGCGCCGTTTCTACCC
Organism: Pseudomonas cedrina subsp. fulgida; assembly: GCA_016937595.1. GTDB lineage: Bacteria > Pseudomonadota > Gammaproteobacteria > Pseudomonadales > Pseudomonadaceae > Aquipseudomonas > Aquipseudomonas fulgida. The sequence goes on from JAFHKH010000099.1 coordinate 22,791, forward strand.
GGAAGCGAAAGCCGAGGATTGGCGCCTGGAAGTGGCCGGCCAACGAGTTCAGATCATCAAGAAAGACCCGAAAAAAGGCGGCGTGCTGCAATTCGGCACCGAACTGGTGGCGGCCAAGGACGGCTCGCTGGCGGCACTGCTGGGCGCGTCCCCGGGTGCTTCGGTGACCGTTTCGATCATGCTGGAACTGATCGAGCGCTGCTTCCCGGAAAAAGCGGCCGGTGAATGGGCTGCCAAACTGCACGAGATCTTCCCGGCGCGCGAGAAAGTCCTGGAGACGGATGCCGAGCTGTATCGCAAGATCAACACGCAGAACAACATCAGCCTGGAACTGGTTGAGCCTGCCGCCGAGACCGAGAGCTACGCTTGAGGTTTTGACGCAGAGCGTCACGGGATGCATTCCCACGCAGAGCGTGGGAACGAGCAATAAAAAACGCCCCTCGGGGCGTTTTTTCATGGCGGGGAAAAATCAGCCGCGGGCGGCGTCGATCAGCTCGATGTACTCAGCGGCGTTGCGCTGGTCCTTGATCAGGTCGACGAACGTCTGGCCCTGCTCATCCTTGCCGTCGAGGTCCAGGCCGGCCTCCTTGAAAAAGCCCAGGAAACGCTCAAAATCGTCGATGCGCAGGCCACGGTAGGCCTTGATCAGTTTGTGCAGGGACGGTGAAGTTGCGTCGACCGGCTCGAAGTCCAGGAACAACTTGATCTGATCGTCGCCGATTTCGTCGCCAATCACCTGTTTCTTATCTTTACGCATTACCGACTCCAGCCTGCAGACATTACACGGGGTTTGAAGTCTACCTGCGAGGACCACGCTTCGGAAGCAACGAAGATTCAATGTGGGAGCGGGCTTGCTCGCGAATGCGGTGGGTCATCCAACTTATCTTTAACTGATATACCGTTTTCGCGAGCAAGCCCGCTCCCACATTTGGTTATTCTGTGCTCTTACTACCTGACTACCGAGCGCGCACAGAGCCGGTATGCAGGTCCGCCCAAATATGCCCATTGGCATAACTGAGGAACTGCACGTACACCGTGTCATTGCGCAGCAAATCAACGATGACTCGGTATTGGGCGACCGGGTATGACAAGGTCAAGGTTTTGCTCTTGTCGTCGTACACCGGCTTTTTCAGACTTTTGCTTTCGGCGTCGAAATTGAGCACCACCTGGCTGATGGCCGCTCCCTTGTTCAGGGACTTGCCCTTGAGGCGGATCACCAGCGGCGAGGTCACCGGGATCGGTTGCTGGTTGGACTGGCGCTGGTTGCCCACCACCACCGCGTATTCGGTGACCTGCAGCAACTGCTGCTGGTCAGGGGTTTCGGTACGCAGGGTGAGGTCGTCGGGCGGCAGGAACTGGCTGTGCATCAGCGCCGGAGCGGCGGCCAGGGGCAAGCTCAGGGTCAGCGCCAGGGCGGCGCAGGTGCGTGTCAAAAACGGGTTCATGGGCCGCTCCGTGCGAGATGGCCCAGCACTGTAGCTCAATCGAACTGGGCGAGCATCCAACGTTGATACTCGGCCACGCCGGCATCGCCTTCACGCGGCGCCCAATCGGCCAGCTCGCCCTCGCCTACCGGACGATACGGCCCGGCCTTGCACTCGAACATCACGGTGTCGGGCGCCAGGACCACCAGGCCATGGAACACGCCGGGCGCAGATCGACACCCGAGCATTCACCGCCCGCCTGCATGACGCGCCTGGCCAGCACGTCGCCGGTTTCGCTGAACACCAGCAGGCCCAGGCGGCCCTGCAGCACCAGCAAGGTTTCGGCCTTGTCCGCGCTCAAGTGCCGATGGGGCGGCACATAGGTGCCGGGCTGCAGGCCCACGGCCAGGCGGTGGCACGGCTCGTCCATCTGGTGGAAGTTGTGATGGTGCCGGCCACGGGGGCTGGCCGCCGCTTTCTCGGCCAGCTCGGCGAACAACGTCTGATCAAGAAAGCGGGTCATGGCTTACATCCCTTTGACGGCGAAAATACCATTGGCGTTGCGCCAGTAACCTTTGTAGTCCATGCCGTAACCGAAGATGTAGCGGTCAATGCACGGCAAGCCAACGTAATCGGCTTTCAGATCCGGACGGGCCTTGCGGTCGTGGTCTTTGTCGATCAGCACGGCGGTGTGCACTTTACGCGCCCCGGCGTGTTTGCAGAAGTCGATGATCGCGCCCAGGGTGTGACCTTCGTCGAGGATGTCGTCGATGATCAGCACGTCGCGATCGATGAACGAAACTTCCGGCTTGGCTTTCCAGAACAAGTCGCCGCCGGTGGTTTCGTTGCGATAACGGGTGGCGTGCAGGTAGGAGGCTTCCAGCGGGAATTGCAGATGCGTCAGCAACTTGCCCGCGAAAATCAGGCCGCCGTTCATCACGCAGAAAACCACCGGGTTGGTGTCCGCCATTTCGCGGGTGATGTGTGCGCCGACCTTGGCGATCGCCTCTTCGACTTGCGCTTCGGTGTACAGGCAGTCAGCCTCGCGCATGATTTGACGGATATGCTCGAGATCAGCGGACATGGCGCTCTCCAAGGGGTGCTGTGGCAAGAAAAGCGGGCGAAGGTACGCTTCTCATGCGCTCCGAGCAAGCCTTTATGGACTAACGTAGGTGATGTCTATAGGACAACACCCTCGGATAGATTAATCTAGGCCGGTTTTTTTGCCCGCCGCCGGAGCCTTTCCCATGCCCACTCGCGAGATCCGCCACCCGCTGATCCGACACAAGCTCGGCCTTATGCGCCGCGCCGACATCAGCACGAAGAACTTCCGTGAGCTTGCTCAGGAAGTCGGAGCGTTGCTCACTTACGAAGCCACCAAGGACCTGCCCTTGGAAAGCTACGATATTCAAGGCTGGGCGGGCACCGTCCAGGTCGAGAAAATCGCCGGCAAGAAAATCACCGTCGTGCCTATCCTGCGCGCCGGTATCGGCATGCTCGAAGGCGTCCTCAGCCTGATCCCGGGCGCCAAGGTCAGCGCCGTGGGCGTGGCCCGCAATGAAGAAACCTTGCAGGCCCACACCTACCTGGAAAAACTCGTCCCGGAAATCGACGAGCGCCTGGCCATGATCATCGACCCGATGCTCGCCACCGGCAGCTCCATGGTCGCCACCATCGACCTGCTGAAAAAAGCCGGCTGCAAGGACATCCGCGCCATGGTGCTGGTGGCTGCGCCGGAAGGCATCGCCGCCGTCGAGAAGGCTCACCCGGACGTGCAGATCTACACCGCGTCCATCGATGAGCGCTTGAACGAACACGGCTATATCATCCCGGGCCTTGGCGATGCCGGTGACAAGATCTTCGGCACCAAGCAGAAGGACGCGTAAGCATGCAGGATGAATTCAACGACCCGCTTTGGCGCCAGATCCTGTCCGGCGCACAAATGCTCTTCGTGGCATTTGGCGCGCTGGTGTTGATGCCGCTGATCACAGGCCTCGATCCTAACGTTGCACTGTTCACCGCAGGCCTGGGCACGTTGCTGTTCCAACTGGTCACGGGGCGGCAGGTGCCGGTCTTCCTGGCCTCGAGCTTCGCGTTCATTACCCCGATCATTCTCGCCAAAGGCCAGTTCGGCCTCGCGGCGACCATGGGCGGAGTGATGGCGGCCGGTTTCGTTTATACGTTCCTGGGCCTGGCGGTGAAGATCAAAGGCACCGGCTTTATCGACCGCCTGTTGCCGCCGGTGGTGATCGGGCCGGTGATCATTTCCATCGGCCTGGCCATGGCGCCGATTGCCGCGAACATGGCAATGGGCAAGTCCGGCGACGGTGCCGAGCTGATCCATTACCAGACCGCCATGATGATCTCGATGCCGGCGCTGCTCACCACCTTGATCGTGGCGGTATTCGGCAAGGGCATTTTCCGCCTGGTGCCGATCATTTCCGGCGTGCTGGTGGGGTTTGCGATGGCGTTCTACTTTGGCGTGGTCGACACGGCGAAGATCGCCGCCGCGCCATGGTTTGCCCTGCCCCACTTCACCGCACCGGAATTCAACTGGCAGGCGATCCTGTTTATCGTCCCGGTGGCCCTGGCCCCGGCGATCGAACACATTGGCGGTGTGATTGCCGTCGGCAGCGTGACCGGCCGCGACTACCTGAAGAAGCCCGGCCTGCACCGCACCTTGCTGGGTGACGGCATTGCCACCACGGCCGCCGGCCTGTTTGGCGGCCCACCGAACACCACCTACGCCGAAGTGACCGGCGCGGTGATGCTGACCAAGAACTACAACCCGAAGATCATGACCTGGGCCGCGGTGTTTGCCATCAGCCTGGCGTTTATCGGTAAGTTCGGTGCGCTGCTGCAAAGCATTCCGGTACCGGTGATGGGCGGGATTCTGTGCCTGCTGTTCGGTTCGATTGCGGCGGTGGGCATGAACACGCTGATCCGCCACCGGATCGACCTCGGCGAGGCGCGCAATCTGGTGATCGTGTCGGTGACCCTGGTGTTCGGGATTGGCGGTGTGCTGGTCGGCACCGGCACCGGCCCGGACGATTTCGGCCTCAAGGGCATCGCCTTGTGTGCGGTGGTAGCGATTGGCTTGAACCTGTTGCTGCCGGGCAATGATGGCTGGAAGAACAAGAAGCCGGATGAGCCGTTGCTCTAACTGACACTGCATAACCCAATGTGGGAGCGGGCTTGCTCGCGAAAGCGGAGTGTCAGTCGATACATGTTTGGCTGATGCGCCGCTTTCGCGAGCAAGCCCGCTCCCACATTTGTTCAGCGTACATCCCAAGCCTGTCTTCGCCTCGCCCTGCGCCCCATCCCCCGTTATACTTGCCGGCTTTCCTGAATAAATGCCAACTAGGGTCCCGCCGCGCATGGATAAGACCTACCAGCCGCACGCTATCGAAACTTCCTGGTACAACACCTGGGAATCCGAGAATTATTTCGCCCCGCAAGGCGCGGGCGATGCCTACACCATCATGATTCCGCCGCCGAACGTCACGGGCAGCCTGCACATGGGCCATGGCTTCAACAATGCGATCATGGATGCGTTGATCCGTTTCCGCCGCATGCAGGGCCGCGACACCCTGTGGCAACCGGGCACCGACCACGCCGGTATCGCCACGCAGATGCTGGTGGAGCGCCAACTCGAAGCCACCGGGCAGAACCGTCATGACCTGGGCCGCGAGAAATTCCTGGAAAAGATCTGGGAATGGAAAGACCAATCCGGCGGCAATATCAGCCGTCAGATCCGTCGCCTGGGCTCGTCCGTCGACTGGAGCCGCGAGCGCTTCACCATGGACGACGGTCTGTCGGAAGCCGTGAAAGAGGCCTTCGTGCGCCTGCATGAAGACGGCCTGATCTACCGCGGCAAGCGCCTGGTCAACTGGGACACCAAGTTGCACACGGCGATTTCCGACCTCGAAGTGGAAAGCCACGACGAGAAAGGCTTCCTGTGGAACCTCAAGTACCCGCTGGCCGACGGCGTCAAGACCGCTGAAGGCCACGACTACCTGATCGTCGCCACCACCCGTCCGGAAACCATGCTCGGTGACGCCGCTGTCGCGGTTAACCCGAACGACGAGCGCTACCAGGCGCTGATCGGCAAGTTCGTCGAGCTGCCGCTGGTTGGCCGCCGCATCCCGATCATCGCGGACGACTACTGCGACCCTGAATTCGGCACCGGCTGCGTGAAAATCACCCCGGCCCACGATTTCAACGACTACGAAGTCGGCAAGCGCCACAACCTGCCCTTGCTGAACATCTTCGACAAAAACGCCACCGTCCTTTCGGCCTGCAGGTGTTCAACCTGGACGGCACGCTGAACGACAGCGTCGACGGCAAGATCCCCGCCGAATACGCCGGCCTCGACCGTTTCGAAGCGCGCAAGCAAATCGTTGCAGCCTTCGACGCCGCCGGCCTGCTGGTCAGCGTCGACGACCACGGCCTGAAAGTACCGAAGGGCGACCGTTCCGGCACCGTGATCGAGCCGTGGCTGACCGACCAGTGGTACGTGTCCACCAAGCCGCTGGCTGAGCCTGCGATTGCCGCCGTTGAAGATGGCCGCATTGCATTCGTGCCCAAGCAGTACGAAAACATGTATTTCTCGTGGATGCGCGACATCCAGGATTGGTGCATCAGCCGTCAGCTGTGGTGGGGCCACCGCATTCCAGCCTGGTACGACGAGTCGGGCAAGGTGTATGTCGGCCGCGATGAGGCTGAAGTGCGCGCCAAGCACAACCTGGGCGCGGACGTTGCATTGCAACAGGACAACGACGTACTGGACACCTGGTTCAGCTCGGGCCTGTGGACCTTCTCGACCCTGGGCTGGCCGCAGCAGACCGAATTCCTGAAGAAATTCCACTCCACCGACGTGCTGGTCACCGGTTTCGACATCATTTTCTTCTGGGTCGCCCGGATGATCATGCTCACCATGCATTTGGTGAAGAACGAAGACGGCACGCCACAGGTGCCGTTCAAGACCGTGTACGTGCACGGCCTGGTGCGTGATGGCCAGGGCCAGAAGATGTCCAAGTCCAAGGGCAACGTCCTGGACCCGCTGGACATCATCGACGGCATCGACCTGGAAACCCTGGTGCAGAAACGCACGACCGGTTTGATGCAACCGACGCCGAAGCTGCTGAAAAAGATCGAAAAGCAGACCCGCGACGAGTTCCCGGAGGGTATCGCCAGCTACGGCACCGATGCCATGCGCTTCACCTTCTGCTCCCTGGCCTCCACTGGCCGCGACATCAAGTTCGACATGGGCCGCGTCGAAGGCTATCGCAACTTCTGCAACAAGATCTGGAACGCCGCGCGCTACGTGCTGGACAAGGGCGAGGACTGCGGCCAGAACGGCGAAGCCTTCGAACTGAGCCTGGCCGACCGCTGGATCATCTCGCAGTTGCAGCGCACCGAAGCCGAAGTGACCCGCCAGCTCGACCAGTTCCGTTTCGACCTGGCCGCGCAGGCCTTGTACGAGTTCATCTGGAACCAGTATTGCGACTGGTACCTGGAACTGTCCAAGCCGGTGCTGTGGGACGAAAACGCGCCGGTCGAACGCCAGCGTGGCACCCGTCGAACCCTGGTGCGCGTGCTTGAAGTGGCGCTGCGCCTGGCGCACCCGTTCATGCCGTTCATCACCGAAGAAATCTGGCAGCGCCTGGCGCCGCTGGCCGGTATCGAAGGCAAGACCATCATGCTGCAACCTTGGCCGGTGGCCAATGAAGCACGCATCGATGAGGCCGCCGAAAGCGATATCGAATGGCTCAAGACCTTGATGCTCGGCACGCGCAACATCCGCGCCGAGATGAACATCGGGCCGGGCAAGCCGTTGGCGGTATTCGTGAAGAACGCCAGTAGCGAAGATCAGCGCCGTCTGACTGAAAACGATGCGCTGCTCAAGAAGCTGGCGAAGCTGGAGTCGATCACCGTATTGGCTGCTGGCGCCGAAGCTCCGTTGTCCGCCACCGCACTGGTCGGCGACATGGAAGTGCTGGTGCCGATGGCCGGCCTGATCGACAAGGGCGCGGAACTGGCCCGTCTCGACAAGGAAATTGCGCGCCTGCAAGGCGAAGTGCAGCGGGTGGGCGGCAAGCTGTCCAACGCGGCATTCGTCGACAAGGCACCGGCTGAAGTCATCGACAAGGAACGCGCCAAACTGGCCGAGGCTGAACAGGCCTTGGGCAAGCTGGCGGAGCAACATGCGCGGATTTCCAGCCTGTAAGGTGTAAGCCGTGTAGAAAAAGAGACCTTCGGGTCTCTTTTTTTCGCCTGGATATCCCCAATGTCTTGCTGGCATGCAGTCAGTGTGGGAGCGGGCTTGCTCGCGAAAGCGGTGTATCAGATACACAGTCAGTGACTGACCCGCCGCTTTCGCGAGCAAGCCCGCTCCCACATTTGACCGGGTTGGGTCCAAGATGTGTGACAATGCCCGCCACTTTGAGCCAACACCAGAATCAACATGACCGCCCCCACTACGCCAAAACCTCCGCGCAAGAAGCCTAAGACCGCAGCCACGGCCAAACCCGTCGCACCGCGCAAAGAGGCCACCCTGCACCCGCGCAACCGCCATACAGGCCGTTACGACTTCCCGGCGCTGATCAAAACCACGCCGGAACTGGCGCAATTCGTGATCATCAACCCGTACGGCAAGGAAAGCATCGACTTCGCAAGCCCCGATGCTGTACGGGTGTTCAACCGGGCGTTGCTCAAGTCGTTCTATGGCATCCAGCACTGGGACATCCCGGCCGACTACCTGTGCCCGCCCGTGCCGGGGCGTGCCGACTACGTGCACTTCCTCGCCGACCTGCTGGCCAGCACCAATGACGGCAAGATCCCGCGCGGGTCGATCGTCAAGGTGCTCGACATCGGTATGGGCGCCAACTGCGTCTACCCGCTGATTGGCTATATGGAGTACCGCTGGAATTTCCTCGGTTCGGAGGTCGACCCTACCGCCGTGGCCGCCGCCAAGGCCATCGTGCAGTCCAATGACCTGAGCAAGGTCATCCAGTTGCGCCTGCAGGCCAACCCCAAGCACATCCTGCTGGGCCTGTTGGAGCCGGGTGAGCGCTTTGACCTGACCATGTGCAACCCGCCGTTCCATGCGTCCATGGAAGAAGCGACCAAGGGCAGCGAGCGTAAATGGCGTGCCTTGGGCAAGGCTGATCCCAAGCGCAAGTTGCCGGTGCTGAACTTTGGTGGCCAATCGGCCGAGTTGTGGTGCCCAGGTGGTGAAGCGCGCTTTGTGACGCAGTTGATCGCCGAGAGCGCGAATTTTGCTCATAAGGTGTTGTGGTTCAGCACCTTGGTGTCAAAGGCGTCGAACTTGCCAGCAATCGAGACCGCCTTGAAAAAAGCCGGCGTGCTGGAAAGCCATGTGGTGGAGATGTCCCAGGGCCAGAAGCAAAGCCGCTTTGTCGCCTGGACGTTCCAGACCAAGAACGAACAGCAGATCTGGCGTCAGCGCTGGGTCCGCGACTGACAAATCACAGGCAACAAAAAACCGTGCCCGGATCGCTCCGGAGCACGGTTTTTTTTGCTGCGTCTTACTTGTTAACAGCGTCGGTCAGGCCTTTGGCCACAACCAGCTTGATAACTTTCTTGGCAGCGATTTCGATGGCAGCGCCAGTCGAAGGGTTACGGCCAGTACGGGCAGGACGCTCGGTCACTTTCAGTTTGCCAACGCCTGGCAAAGTGATTTCGCCGCCGTTTTCCAGCTGATCAGCAACAACTTGGCTCAGTTGGTCCAGCAGAGCGCGCACGGTGGTTTTCGGTGCGTCTACTGCTTCAGCCAGGTCAGCGATCAGTTGGTCTTTAGTAATAGCCATTGTGGTGTTCCTTCCCTATCAAATTCATATGGATTGCAGAGTGCAGTGTCAGCCATCGAGCCCGACCGTCATGGCCTGGCAGCCCCGGCTATAACCACGGAGATCGGGGTTATAGATGCTTGAAACGGGGATTGGTTCGACCTGACAGATGCTGAATGCACGCTTATCGCCGAGACTTGGCGTAAGACCGGGCAAAACTAGCACAGAGACGGGGAAATATCCGCCTCTACCTACCCATTTGGTCAGCTTTATCGCTCTAAACCGTGAAAAAAAGGCATATCGCCCGTCGGACGGTGGCCAAAACCGCCTTCCAAGCGTGTCTTGGCCAATGGGTGCGGTACACTGGGCGACTTTTTGGGGGAGGCCCACCGCTCCCCTTCAACCAGCCGAGAAGCCTATGCCGATCCGTCATTGCATCGTCCACCTGATCGACAAAAAACCCGACGGCACACCTGCGGTTCTCCACGCCCGCGACTCCGAGCTCGCCGAGTCCGCCGCCATCGAGAACATGCTCGCCGACCTCAACGAGAGCTATAACGCCAAACAAGGCAAGGCCTGGGGTTTCTTCCATGCCGAGTCCGGCGCGCACCCGTTCAGTGGCTGGTTGAAGGAGTATTTCGACGGCGGGCAGGATTTCACCACCTTCAGCCGCACGGCCGTGGAACACCTGCAAAAGCTGATGGAAGAATCCAACCTGTCCACCGGCGGCCACGTGCTGTTTGCCCACTACCAGCAAGGCATGACCGACTACCTGGCCATTGCCTTGCTGCACCACAGCGAAGGCGTGGCGGTGACCGACGAGCTGGACGTGACGCCCTCGCGCCACCTGGACCTGGGCCAGTTGCACCTGGCGGCGCGCATCAACGTCTCCGAGTGGCAGAACAACAAGCAGTCCAAGCAGTACATCTCGTTTATCAAAGGCAAGAACGGCAAGAAAGTCTCGGAGTACTTCCGTGACTTCATCGGCTGCCAGGAAGGCGTAGACGGCCCAGGCGAGACCCGTACCCTGCTCAAGGCCTTCAGCGACTTCGTCGAGAGCGAAGACCTGCCGGATGAATCCGCCCGCGAGAAAACCAAGACCCTGGTGGATTACGCCAGCAGCCAGGCCAAGCTCGGCGAACCCATGGGCCTGGAAGAGCTGTCGGGCTTGATCGATGAAGATCGGCCGAAGGCGTTCTACGATCACATCCGCAACAAGGACTACGGCCTGTCGCCGGAGATCCCGGCGGATAAACGCACGCTCAACCAGTTCCGCCGCTTCACCGGCCGCGCCGAAGGTTTGTCCATCAGCTTTGAAGCGCACCTGCTGGGCGACAAGATCGAGTACGACGAAGCGGCCGGCACCTTGATCATCAAGGGCCTGCCGACCCAACTGACTGATCAGCTAAAGCGCCGTAACTGATGCTTGGCGGGGTTTTCAAGAAAGTCCTGCTGGTGTTGCTGGTCGTGGTGGTGATCCAGAATTGGGGCAAGATCGAGCGGGTGTTCAACCCGTCGCAGGTGGCTTCGGAGCAGATACGCGCGTCAGCGCGGGTGACGTTGTATGCCACCGAGTGGTGCGGCTACTGCAAGCAGATCCGCCGCTTCCTCGATCAGAAGGGCATCCCCTACCAGGCGTTCGATATCGAACAGGATGCCCAGGCGCGCAAGGCGTATGAGGCATTGGGCGGCGCAGGTATTCCGTTCGTGGAAGTCAACGGCACAGTGATCCGCGACTACAACCCGGAGAAGATCATGGCCGCGCTGGAATAATCAGCGCACCACGATCATCCGACCCAGTACGCTGTGCTGCTCAAACCCCAGCACAGCCTGCAGCGCATTCAGCACCGCCTGCGGGTCCTTGCTTGGGAAGCTGCCGCTGACGCGCCTGGCGCCCATTGCTTCGTTAAGCAACAGGATGCGACCGGGGTAGTAACGCTCCAGGTCCTTGACCACCTCGGCCAGCGGCGCCTTGTAGTAGTTGAGCCATCCTTCGCGCCATGCCAGGCGGGCTTCGCTGTCTACCGCCTGCAGCGGGTCGGCGACACCGTCGGCGTAGGCCACTTGCTGGCCTGCGGTAAGAATCTGCTGTTGGCCCTGCCTGGACGGCACCACGCCCACCCGCCCGGAGAGCACGGTCACCTGAGCCCCGGCAGGCTGCAGGCGTACTTCGAATTGCGTCCCCAGCACCCGTGCTGCACCGCTGCTGGCCTCTACGACAAAGGGTTCGCCGGTGTGGACCACGCTGAAAAAACCGGCGCCACGGCGCAGCTGGATATGCCGCTCGCCCTGGCTGAAGTCGACGGCAATGGCACTGTCGGCATCGAGGGTGACCTGGGAGTTGTCGGCCAGCGTGACGGTTTTCACTTCGCCCGGCGCCGTCACGTAATCGGCGCCGAAGTCATCGACCCAACGCGACGGCTGCCAGCCGGCGCCCATGCTCACCATTAACACCAGGCACGCAGCCATCGCCAACGCGCCGGACCAACGCAGCGTCCGGGAGCGTTTCGAGGTGCGCATTGCCTTGAGGTAGCCCTGCAATGCCAACGCGTCTTCGTCCGCCAACGTGCGCGCCGGTACTTCGCTCAATTCCCACATCACCTGGGCTTGGGAATAGGCTTGTACATGCGCAGGGTCAGCTCGCAGCCAGTGGCTGAAAGTGGCCTGGTCATCGCTGCTGGGTTGGTCGTGCAGCCGGCTCAGCCAGGCCAGCGCGGCTTGCTCCTGGGCGGGCGTGGGGGTGACGTTCACGGTGCATTCCTTGGCGTGCGTGGGTTGGATGGCTCGCGAAGGCTGGCTTTGCAGGCTTCGAGCGCGCGCATCATATGTTTTTCCACCGCGCTTTGGGACAGGCCCATGGCCTTGGCGATCTCGGCGTACTTGCGACCATGAATGCGGTTGAGCAGGAAAATCTGCCGCGTGCGTTCCGGCAAGCTGCGCAACGCGGCCTCGACGTGACGCAGATCATTGCCGGCTTCCAGTGCCGCCTGGGGTTCGCAACCCTGATTGCCGTGCTGTTCGGGCAGCCAACCTTCGCTGCCGCGCGCACGTGCGCCCTCGCTGCGCAGGTGATCGATGGCGATATTGCCGGCGCAACGCAACAGGTAGGTGCTGAGTTCTTCGACCTGCACCAACGGCCGGCGCCAGAAGCGCAGGAACAGGTCCTGCACCAGGTCGGCCGCCGTGGCGCGGCAGCCCACGCGGCGATTCACCAGGGCTTCCATTTGCGAGCGCTGGGACAAGAACACCTGCAGGAAATGCGCACGCCCACCTGCCGCGTCAGTGTGCTGGCCGTCTTGGGGTTCGGGTGGAGTGCT
>JAFHKH010000990.1 GCA_016937595.1 Pseudomonas cedrina subsp. fulgida
GAACCGAGCAGCACCGCCAGCACCGCCAACGCGGTAACCGAGCCGGCAAACGGCAACAGGCCGACCGCGATCGCCTGCGCCACCAGCACCCAACGGATACTGTGGCGGGCGCCGAGTTTATCCGCAACAAAGCCGTAGGTAACCGGCCCCACAATCGCGCCCAGGCCGTACATCACCCAGATCATTGCGCCGATGTGCGCGCCGTCGCCCAGGCCGCGGGCTACATAATCCACCAGAAAGACCATCGCCGGCACCAAGCCAGCGGCCATGAATGCGTATTGCGCGAACAACAGGTACACGCCGCAGGGCGTCCGCGCCGGGGCATCCGCGTGTGACGGTGCCTGATGAGGTGCGCCATCGGGCCAGGCAAACCAACTGGCAGCCGTCAACACCAGTGCCAACAGGCCCAGACCAAACCAGGTCTGCTGCAAGCCCAGGCTCAACAGCGGCGGCACCACCGTGCCGGAACCGGCGATGCCCAGGCCGATCCCGAGGAAGATCGCGCCGCTGGCCAGACCCCGGCGTGCCGCTGGAACGTGGGGCAGCACGGTGGCGGCCACCAGCACCATGATCGCGCCACCG
>JAFHKH010000991.1 GCA_016937595.1 Pseudomonas cedrina subsp. fulgida
GCTGGCAGTGGATGTTCCTTTTGCAAGGTATCCCCACCGTGATCCTGGGCGCCCTCGCCTACTTTTTGCTCAGCGACAGCTTTGCCCATGCCAAGTGGCTCAAGCCGCACGAGCGTGCGGTGCTGGAAGCCGACCAGGCGAGCGACCTGGCGAATAAACCCAAAACCAGCACCGACTCCCTGGCCGAGGTGTTCAAGAACCCGGCGATCTGGGCGTTCGGCCTGATTTACTTCTGCATCCAGAGCGGCGTGTACGCCATCAACTTCTGGCTGCCGTCGATCATCAAGAACCTGGGCTTCAGCGATAACCTGGTGATCGGCTGGCTCAGTGCGATTCCCTATCTGCTGGCGGCGGTATTCATGTTGTTGGTGGGACGCTCCGCCGACTTGCGCAAGGAGCGGCGCTGGCACTTGGTGGTGCCGATGTTGATGGGTGCTATCGGCCTGGTGATCGCAGTGAATTTCGCCACCACCCCGGCCGTCGCCATCCTGGGCCTGACCCTCGCGACCATGGGTGCCCTGACCGGCCTGCCGATGTTCTGGCCGGTGCCCACCGCCATGCTCAGCGCGGGCGCGGCGGCAGGCGGCCTGGCGCTGATCAACTCCATGGGCCAGATGGCGG
>JAFHKH010000992.1 GCA_016937595.1 Pseudomonas cedrina subsp. fulgida
GCCCGCTCCCACAGGGGGACGGTGTTGGGCTTTAGATCGAGTTCAGGTTGACCCAGCGCTCTTGCTTGGCTGCCAGGCGAATCGCCGCCGCCAGCCGCTCTACCTCCCACGCCGCCTCGAAGTCACTGCCATCGGCGCCCTGGCCGGCAACGGCCATGATCAGTTCCTGTACCTCCAGTGTCTTCAACTCGTTGTACCCCAACTGATGCCCCGGCGCCGGGCTGAACGCTGCATAGCCGGGCAGCTCGGGGCCGGCCAGCAGCCGTTGGAACCCGGCTTGCCCGGCGCAATACAGGCGCAATTCATTCAGGCATTCCTGGTCGAAGGCCAGGGTGCCCAGGGTGCCGCCGATCTCGAAACTCAGGTGATTCTTGTAGCCGTGCTTGATCCAACTGCTGCTCAGCGTACCCCGGGCACCGTTGGCGAAGCGCAGCAACGCATGCACCTGGTCGTCGACGCTGATCGCACGCAGGTCGAGGCTGTCGGTGCTGGCGGGGCGCAGGGGGTGAACGTCTGGGTGTCGGCGCAGACACTGGCGATATCGCCCACCA
>JAFHKH010000993.1 GCA_016937595.1 Pseudomonas cedrina subsp. fulgida
GGGTGGACGGCGTCGATCAGGCCTGGGGCGCCTTGGCCGACAGGCGCAGGGCGGCTTCCGGCATGCGCGCCTTTTGCAGGGCGACAAGGTACTCGCGGGCGACTTCGGGCTTGTCGCCGGCGCGGATAAAGGCCTGGTCGAATTCAAACAGGGCGTCGTACTCCAAGCCGGCACGGGTCAGCGCGTAGCCCAGGGCCATGCGCCGGTTGGGATCGTCGGGCTTGGCGGCGACCAGGGCGCGTGTGCGTTGCACGGCTTCAGCGGCTTTGCCTGAATCGGCCTGGGTCAGGGCCAGGCCCAGTTGCAGGTCGAGATTGTTCGGTTCACGCAACAGCGCCCTGCGGTAGACCGTCTCGGCCTGCGCCCACTTTTTTTGGTCACGGTAGGCACGCGCGACGGTGGCCAGCGCCTGGGCGTTCAAATCGCGATTCTGGCCCTGCGCTTCGTACACCTTCAGCACTTCGCCATCCTGGCCGGCCCAACCGGCGATCACCAGGTGGTCGCTGATCTGGCCTGGCGTCTGGCGTTCGGCG
>JAFHKH010000994.1 GCA_016937595.1 Pseudomonas cedrina subsp. fulgida
CCAGGGCCAGGTCGGCCAGGACCATGTCGTGGTTGGTGACGATCACGTCGACCTTGCCCATGCCTTCGCGCGCCTTGTAGAAGGCGCATTGGCCGAAGTTGGGGCAATGGCGGTTGGTGCACTGGCTGTGGTCGGTGGTCAGGCGTGCCCAGTCGGCGTCCTCCAGGGCAGTGGGCCAGCTGTCGCGGTCGCCGTCCCACTTATTGCCGGCGAGTTTCTCGATCATGCTGGTGAACAGCTTCTGGCTGACTTCGTCGACTTCGATCTTGAAGCCTTCTTCCTCGAACAGCGACGCCGTGGCGGTTTGCGCATGGCCTTCCTGCAACAGCACGTCGAGCTTGGACAGGCACATGTAGCGGCCACGGCCCTTGGCCAGGGCGAAGGTGAAGTTCAGGCCGCTGTTGCGCATGAGGTCGGGCAAGTCTTTGTAGACAATCTGTTCCTGCAGGGCGACGGTGGCGGTGGCGATCACCAGGCGCTTGCCGGCCGCCTTGGCGGTCGGGATCGCGGCCAGGCTGTAGGCCACGGTCTTGCCGGTACCGGTGCCGGCCTCGACGGCCACGACCGCGGGCTCACCCTCGCGGCGGCCTTCGTCGTCGGTGTCGATATCCCCGAGGACCTTGGCCACTTC
>JAFHKH010000995.1 GCA_016937595.1 Pseudomonas cedrina subsp. fulgida
TGCCGTAGGCGCCGGTGAGGCCGGGGTTGGTGGGGCCGAACAGCGAAAGGGTCGGCACGTCCAGCGCCGCGGCCAGGTGACCAAGACCGGTGTCCACTGCCACACAGGCACGGGCGCCGGCCAGTACACGGGCGACACCGGCCAGGTTCAGCTTGGGCAGCACTTCGGCGTGTGGCAGGCCTTGGGCAAGGCGTTCGGCGCGGGCCTTTTCATCGGCATTGCCCCACGGCAATTTCACCTCCACGCCCAGGCGTCCCATGCGTTCGGCCAGCTCGCGCCAATAGGCTTCGGGCCAATGCTTGGTGTCCCAGGTGGTGCCGTGCAGCAGCAGCACAAAGGGTTTTTTCGGCGGCAGGCCAAGCAGCTTCTCGACGCTCAGGCCGTAGTCGCCCAAGCCTTTGGGCAAGTCATAGCCCAGCGCCACGGCGAACAGTTGGCGCAAGCGCTCCACCGCATGCTGCCCGCGCGCCACGGCCAGGCGCCGCGAGTAGAAACGCGCGGCGAGCGGTTCACGGGCCGAGCTTT
>JAFHKH010000996.1 GCA_016937595.1 Pseudomonas cedrina subsp. fulgida
CCACAGGAAAACTGCAGCGCGTGGGGGATTGTTTACAAATCGCTAACACAGGTTTTTTCCTGACCGATGCGTCAAGGCGTAGACTGCGCCGTCCTTGAACCTGCCTTTTACTGGACACCCGTACGTGAACGCTGCCACCGCCTCTCTCACCCGCCCCGCCCGCATCCGTCGGGAAGTGCGCGGCCTGCTGACGCTTGCCTTGCCGATCATCATTGGCCAACTGGCCACCACCGCGATGAGCTTTGTCGACGCAGTGATGGCCGGGCGTGTCAGCCCGCAGGACCTGGCGGCGGTGGGCCTGGGCAACTCGATCTGGATTCCCGTGTACCTGCTGATGACCGGCACGCTGCTGGCCACTACGCCAAAAGTCGCCCAGCGCTACGGTGCCGGCCAGGTCAGTGAAATCGGGCCGCTGGTGCGTCAATCCTTGTGGCTGGCAGTGGTGGTCGGGATCACGGGAGCGCTGTTGCTGCTCTGCGCCGAACCGATCCTGCGGGCGATGAAGGTCGAGCCGGACCTGATCGAGCCCTCAATGGGGTACCTGCACGGTATCGCCGCCGGCATGCCG
>JAFHKH010000997.1 GCA_016937595.1 Pseudomonas cedrina subsp. fulgida
GCGCGTGCTGTACCGCCGCGTGGAGCATGCCGTCGACCTTCAGATCGATGCTGTATTGCGCCTTGCCGGTGGATTTGTCGTAGGCGTCCAGGCGCTTGACCGGCTTGCCGATCCAGCGGAACTGGCTCGGGTCGCGCAGCGTGATGCTGGCCGGGTCGGGCACCGGCATGTCCAGGGCGCGAGCGGCCAATTCGCCGTAGCCCAGCGAGCGACCGGACGCCGCGTGCACTACCCGGCCAGGCTGGGTGGTCAATTCGGTGACCGGCACGCCCAACTGCGCGGCGCCGGCCTGCAGCAACATGGCGCGGGCGAGGGCGCCGAGGCGGCGCATGGTCGGGTAGCTCATGCGCACCGACATGCTGCCGCCGGTGATGCGCATGCCGTTTTCCATCACCACATAGGCTTCGCCCGGCGGGGCGGCTTCGACGATGAACGTGGCAGGGTCGGCATCCAGTTCCTCGCCGACGATCTGCGCCATGGCGGTATGCGTGCCTTGGCCGCCTTCCATAAAGGGGCTGAGCAGACGCACGCTGCCATCCGGGCGAATCTCCAGGAACGCCGGCACCTGGGTGCCACGCTCCGCGGCGCTGGCGGCTTGTACCCTGGCCGAACCGAGCGGCAGGCCGAAGCCGATCACCAGCGCACCCACGGCGGTACTCGCGAGGAAACGGCGGCGCGACAGGTTTATGGGTTCACCGGATAACAGGTCGGGCAATTCGGGGCGCACCTTCATCAGACGCCCTCCTGCTTGGCCAGGTCGTGGACGGCCGTGCGAATGGCGTTATAAGTGCCGCAGCGGCACAGATTGATCATCGCCGCTTCGATCTGCGCGTCGGTTGGCGCGGGGGTGTGCTTGAGCAGGGCAGTGGCCGCCATCACCTGCCCGGACTGGCAGTAGCCGCATTGTGCCACCTGGCGCTCGACCCAGGCCGCGACCACGCGCTTGCCCACGTCATCGCCTTCGATGGCTTCGATGGTGGTGACCTCGCGCCCGACCACGCCGGCGACCGGCGTCACGCAACTGCGCACCACGTTGCCGTCCACCAGCACCGAACAGGCACCGCACTGGGCCAGGCCGCAGCCGAACTTGGTGCCGGTCAGCCCCAGGTCGTCGCGGATCACCCACAGCAGCGGGGTATCGGCGTCGGCGTCGACCTCATAGGTCGTTTGGTTGATGCGTAATTCCATGGCTCACCT